>NZ_BAABIK010000013.1:0-165283 GCF_039542725.1 Streptomonospora halophila
CACCAGCCCCACCGCCACGGCGCGCAGCCCCTGCACCTCCGGCAGGAACCGGCGTTCCGAGCCTGCGGGAGGCGCCGCGGCGGGAGTGGATACGGTGGACGCGGAGCGTGTTTCAGCTGACACGGTATGCGTTTCGTGACGGGAGTAGAGGGCCGCACCCGGTGGGAGGCAGCCCGAGTACCTCCATGGTGTCGTGACCCCCTCGTTACAAACAAGGCGTTACCGGGACTTTATGTGAATTCTTACAGAATCATGTGAGTTCTCTCAGGATTCCGCAACTCTCCAGGTCAGAGGCGTGCAGCGGCGTCACCTGCGGTTCCGCGCGCGGGGCTCAGGGGGTCGGACGCCGGCCTGGCATCCTGGGAGCATGGCGCGCGACGACCGGCCTCAGGTGCTCCTGCGGTTCGCGGACGGGCTGCGGTTCCTGCTCCCGTCCCGCCACCGGAGCGCCGAGGTCCGCGTGGACCGCGACCCCACGGCGACCCTCGGCCACCTGGTCCAGTCGACCGGGGTACCGCTGACCGAGGTGGGCGGCCTGCTCGCCGACGGGTGCCCCGTCGGTCCGGGCCACCGCCCCGGGCCCGGGCAGACCGCGGACGTCCTGCCGGTCGAGCGCCCGCAGCGGCTGCCGGCCAGCCCTCCGCGCTTCCTGCTCGACGTCCACCTCGGCGCGCTCGCCCGGCGCCTGCGCCTGGTCGGCGTGGACACCGGCTACGGCAACGACCTCGACGACGACACCCTGGTCGCGATGGCCAACCGGCAGCGGCGCGCGCTGCTGACCCAGGACCGCCGGCTGCTGCACCGACGCGCGCTGGAGGCCGCGGCCTTCGTCCGCGGACACGGTCCCGACGACCAACTGCGCGACGTGCTGGACCGCTTCGCACCGCCGCTGGCGCCGTGGAGCCGCTGCACCGCCTGCAACGGCCCGCTGGTTCCCGCGGCGAAGGAGGCGGTCGAGCACCTGCTGGAACCGGGGACCCGCCGTACCTACGCGGACTTCGCCCGCTGCCGCGAGTGCGGGCGCGTCTACTGGCCGGGCGCGCACCACGCCCGGCTGGCCGCGATCGTCGAGACGGCCCGGGAGGCCGTGGCCGCCGCGGGCGGCCGGGACGGCGGCCGGAGTGCCCCTGCGGGCGGGGGCGCCGCGCGACGCTCCGCACGGCCATGAGCCGACGGGCGTGGGCCCGCACCGATCCGACGCAGCGCGGGGGATGCGGCCCGGGAATTCGCTGCGCCCGATGATCACAACAGCACCGCACGCGCCGAAAGAGCCGTTTCGCGACCACCGACGCGTTTCTCCGGTTATCGCCTGAAATTCCCGGTCCGGCCGGCGGGTGCACCCGCAGAATTGCCAGCTGTGCCCGCATCGACCTGCAGAGACCCGGCGAACGGCAAATCCGATCGGCCGCGAAAACCGGTATCCCGGAATTCGCCGGGTGCACGCGGATAAACTCGCACCACCGACGGGACCTTCCCCGGATCGCGGGTCCCCGCAACGGAACGGGCCACCGTCCGGAACCCTCGAACCCCCCGGACTCCGCTACCCCCGTCCTTTTCGACTCCGCCGCACGGCGATACCCGGCGGCTCCCTCTCCCGTGTTCCGAAAGGCACAGCAATGTCCGCAGGCGCCACCTACGGTCACCGCACCGCACATCCCGGTGCCGGCCGGCAGGCATCCGCCCCTCCGTCGCCGGAGGGGCCCCACGCCGACCCGGAGGCGCTCGACGCCGCCCAGAACGCGGCACTCGCCTCCCTGATCCGCCGCCTCGCCGGTACGCGTCCGGAGATCTTCGCCGACATCCCCCCGGCGCCGACCCCGGCGGGCCCTCGCCACGCGGCCCCGCCGCCCGGAGCCGGGCCCTGGCACGCCGCCCCTCAGTCCTCCGCTGCGTTCTCGTCCGACCGGCCCGAGCCGGAACCGCGCCGCACCGACCGGAACCCGGACGCACCGGGGGCGCGCAGCGCACGCGAGGGCGCCCCGCCTGGACCGCCGCGCCGCTCCCGGCGCGGCCGCGGACCCGCTCCGGGCGCGTGGACCGTCTCGTTCCCGCAGCTGTGTGCCACCGGCGGGGCCGAAGCCGTCCTCGGAGCCGTCGGCGCTCTGGCACGCACGGTGCACGCGGTGCGCGCGCTCGGCCGGTAGCCGCCGTGTCCGCAGCGCTCTGCGGCCTGGACGCCCTCCGGAGACCTCGCCGGCCCTCGGTCGCCCCCCGGACACCGCCGCGGGCGACGACCGTGCGCGGGCGAGCCGTATGCGGCGGCCGCACCGCCCGGCCGCGGGCGCAACGACCCGCCGCGCGCGGGGCCGGATGGCGTGCCGGCGTTCACTGAGCCTTGTTCGCGACCTCGGGACCGGCCGCTGCGGTCGGGGATGCCGGAGCGGCGACGGGCTCGGCCGCCCGGCGGCGCCGGCGTACGGCGAAGCGCACGGCTTCGGTGACGATGCCGATACCGGCGGAGAATCCCACGCCGATCGTGACCGCGAGCAAATGGTTGCCCTCGAAGGTCTCGCTGGCGGCGAATCCGATCAAGCCCGAGTACAGGGCCCACAGCACGGCGGCGAGCGCGGCGAATGCGCTGAACCGGGAGAGGGGGTACTCCAAAGTTCCGGCGGTGAGCGTCGTCGCGGTGCGCCCTCCCGGGACGAAGCGCAGCGCCACGATCATCAGCCCGCCGCGCTGCCGAAGCGCGCCGGCCGCCCATTCGCGGGCCGCGCGGCCCCGCTTGCCCGGAAGCAGGCGAGCGGTGGCGCGGGTGCCGAGCAGGCGCCCGATCACGTAGGAGACGTGGTCGCCGACGAACGCGCCCGCCGCCGCCACGGCGATCGCGGCGGCGAGGTCGGTATCGCCGGAGGCGGCCAGCGACCCGGCGGCGATGACCGTCGTCTCGCTGGGGACCACGGGAAAGAAGGCGTCCAGGACGCATACGAGGAAGATCGCCAACAGCGCCCACGGCGAAGCCATGGCACCGGAGACGATCTCGTTGATGGCGTCAACCACGCTGGACGGCCGTTTCCGGCTGGTGCGTTCGGCCGGCGCCGGACCCGGCGGTTCGGGGGGTCGGAGGGCTGATCGCAAAGAGGTCGGGCATAGCCGGAACACTAGGGGCGGCGCCGGTTCCGCCGCGATGGTGGCGACGCCCCGGATTCGCGTAGTGGTACCCCTACCCGCGGTCGGCCCGGCTCTAGGGGCGGCCCAGCGTGCTCTCGCGGCGGATGAGGGCGAACCCCGGGCGGATGTAGCGGGGGTCGGCCTGCGCGGCCTCGTCGCCCCCGTCGAGACGGGCCAGCAGCGCGTCCACCGCCGCCTGGGCGATCGCCTGCTTGTGCGGGGCGATGGTGGTCAGGCTGGTCGAGCAGTAGCGGCCGTCGTCTATGTCGTCGAAGCCCACCACCGCGACGTCCTCGGGAACCCGCAGGCCCCGCTCGATGAGTGTACGCATCGCGCCGATGGCGATCAGGTCGTTGTAGCAGAACACGGCATCGGGGGCGACGCCCGAGTCGAGGAGGCGGGCCATCGCCTGGGCTCCGTCTCCGCGCGTGTAGCCGTCGGTGGCGGCGACCAGCTCGTCGCCGGCCGCCGCACCGGGCGACTCCGCGATCGCCGCGCGCCAGCCGCGCAGGCGCAGGTGCGCGACCCGGCGCACCCGTCCGTGTCGGGCCCCGAGGAAGGCCACCCGGCGCCGGCCCAGGTCGAGCAGGTGCCGGGTGGCGGTGCGCGCCGCGGCGACGTTGTCGATGGCGATGTGGTCGTGGGGCGCCTCGTACTCGCGCTCGCCCAGCAGCACCAGGGGCGCGTCGTTCCCGCGCGCGAGCAGGTCCTCGTTCTCCAGCTCGATCGGGCTGAGGATGAGCCCGTCGATCAGCCGCGCCCGAAAGCCTTGGGCGAAGAGGACCTCCTGGTCGCGGCGCCCGTTGGTGTGGTCCAGCAGCACGATGTAGTCCAGGCCGGCCGCGTAGCTGATCACGGCGTCGGCCAGCTCAGCGAAGTAGGGGTTGCCCAGCTCGGGCAGTGCGAGGGCGATGATCCCGGTGCGCCCCTTGCGCAGGTGGCGCGCCGTGAGGTTGGGCCGGTAGCCCAGTTCGTCGATGACCTGCTGCACCCGCTGCCGGGTGGCCGGCGTGACGTGCCGGTAGCCGTTGACCACGTTCGACACCGTCTTGACCGACACGCCCGCGCGTGCGGCCACGTCCTTGAGGCTGATGTTCACAGCGTCTCCTTCGCACGCGCGCCTGCCCCGCTCCCATCCGTGCGCTACTCCGCCCCTGCGGAGCGATCGGCACGGCGCGGCGCCGGATGAAGGCGCTTACCGACCTACGGGCCGACTGGGCCCTCGGCCCGCTCGGCGCTTCCCGGTGCCCGGTGCCCGGTGTCGATGCTGACTTTTCCATCGTTATACAACACCGGAGACGACCCCGTACATGGGCGCTGCTCACCGCATGTCTGTGAATCGAGCGCACTGCGGTGGGACTTCCGCGGACTGCGCACGGCGATGAATCGGGGTCTGGACAGCCACGTGTGACTGTGCTCTCATCATGGATGGAACCGGGTTTCCCACGTTGTAAAACCACGGGACCTCGGTCAGCGGACCTGCCGGCGCCCGCTCGACCGAACCCCTCATACCCGGAGGCTTCGGATGAGACGCTTCCCCCTTGACCTCGATCCCCCGTCCCCGTCCGACGAACCCCGCCCCCGCTTGCGCGGCGGGCGCCGCCGCTCCCCGCTGACCGCGCTGGTAGCGGCCGCCGCCGCACTGCTCATGCCGCTCACCCTGGCCTCCCCCGCACAGGCGGCCGAATGGGAGCCGCAGGAGCCCCCGCTGACCACTCCCTGGACCGACGACGTCTCGGCGGACAACGCGCTGCCCGAGTACCCGCGCCCGCAGATGGTGCGCGAGGAGTGGCGCAACCTCAACGGCGAGTGGGAGTGGGCGCCCGCCCAGGAGGGCGAGAAGCCGCCCTTCGGCGAGTCCCTCGACCGCACCATCCTCGTCCCCTACCCCGTGGAGTCGGCGCTCTCCGGCATCGCCGAGGACACCGACCGCATGTGGTACCGCCGCACCTTCACCGTGCCCGACTCCTGGAAGGGCCGGCACGTCAAGCTGAACTTCGACGCCGTGGACTACAAGGCCGAAGTGTGGGTCAACGGCACCAGGGTCGGCGCCCACCGCGGCGGCTACGACCGGTTCACCTTCGACATCACCGACGCGCTGCGCCGCGGCGAGGACAACGAGATCATCGTCGGGGTGCACGACCCCACCGACTCGGGCCAGCAGGCGGTCGGCAAGCAGCGCAACGACCCCGGCGGGATCTTCTACACCTCCTACTCCGGGATCTGGCAGACCGTGTGGATGGAGCCGGTCGCGCCGGCGCACACCACCCGCGTCGACCTCACCCCCGACGTCGCGGGCGAGAAGCTGGACGCCGTGGTGCACACCGCGGGCGGGGGCGGGGTGACCGCGCAGGTGACCGTCCGCGACGGCCAGAACGTCGTGGGCAGGGCGCGCGGGAAACCCGGCACGAAGATCGAGGTGCCGGTGCCCGACGCGCGCCTGTGGTCGCCCGACGACCCGTTCCTCTACGACGTCGACGTCGAGCTCAAGCGCGGCTCCAAGGTCCGCGACCGGGTCGAGAGCTACGCCGGTATGCGCTCCGTGGGCACCGAGATGGTCGACGGCACGCGGCGGATGGTCCTCAACGGCGAGTACGTCTTCCAGATGGGCCCGCTCGACCAGGGCTACTGGCCCGACGGGATCTCCACCGCGCCCACCGACGAGGCCCTGAGGTTCGACATCAAGGCGGCCAAGGACCTCGGGTTCAACACCATCCGCAAGCACGTCAAGGTCGAGCCCGACCGCTGGTACTACTGGGCCGACCGCATGGGCATGCTGGTCTGGCAGGACATGCCCTCCATGGCCCACAGCCCCGACGAGGCGGCCAAGGACCGCTACGAGCACGAACTGCGGGAGATGGTCGACCAGCACCGCAGCTTCCCCTCGATCACGCAGTGGATCCCCTTCAACGAGGGCTGGGGGCAGTACGACGGCGCCCGCATCGCCGACGAGGTGAAGCGGATGGACCCGTCGCGCCTGGTCACCGGCGCTTCCGGCTGGTACGACACCGGCAACGGCGACGTCGTCGACTCCCATATCTACGTCGGTCCCGGCGATCCCACGCCCGCCACCGCGTCCCGCGCCTCGGTGCTGGGCGAGTACGGCGGCCTGGGCCTGCGGGTCGAGGGCCACGAGTGGAGCCCCGGCGACGGGTTCGGCTATGAGATGGTCTCCGACAGCGCGTCGCTGACCTCGCGCTACGTCGGCCTGACAGCGGGGCTCCAGCGGCTGGAGCGCACCAACGGGATCTCCGCGGCGATCTACACCGAGATCACCGACGTGGAGAACGAGCTCAACGGCCTGTGGACCTACGACCGGCAGCAGATCAAGGTCGACGAGGACCGGATACGCGCCGCGCACGAGGATCTGATCGCCGGCCGCCCGGTCATCGAGCCGGCCGACCTGCCGACCGGTGAGCACTCGCTGCGTGTCACCACTCCCGGCTACGACAACCGCTACATCCGGCACCAGGACGCGCTCGGGTTCACCGAGGTGGTCGAGGAGTCCAGCTCCGACCTGCTCAAGCAGGACGCGACGTGGCGGATCGTGCCCGGCCTGGCCGACGACACGTGCTACTCCCTGGAGTCCGCGAACTACCCCGACGAGTACCTGCGCCACCGCGCCTCCCGGGTGCGGCGCGAGGCGTCCGACGGCTCCGAGCTCTTCCGCGAGGACGCCACCTGGTGCGCCGAGCCCGGCCTCTCCGGCTCGGGGGTCTCGCTGCGCTCCTACAACTTCCCCGACCAGTACCTGCGCCACTACGACTCCGAGCTCTGGCTCGCCGGTGTCGGCGGACCCGAGCCCTATGAGACCGCGCAGCTCTTCGACGAGGACGCCACCTGGGCGATCGAGGAGCCCTGGGCGAGCTAGCCCCGGCACCGCGCAGCGGCCCGGCGCCGCCCGCCCCCGACCCCGGCGGGCGGCGCTCCGGCCGCACCCGCGGACCGCCTTCCCCACCGATACGCACGGGCCGGCCGGCCCGCCGCCGGCCCGTGCCCATCCCATCCGCTCGATCACTCACCCGATCCCGTCCACGCGATCCCATCCATCCGCGACCGCTCGGCGAACGCGCGCACGGCGCGACCGACCGGCCCGCACATCCCTTCACTGGTGGAGGCTGGAAATGGCAACCGACCCCTCCGACCGCGCCGGGCGCTCCCCGCGCCGCACGGCTACGGTCTTCACCGCGGTCACCTGCACAGCGCTGACACTGCTGGCCACGTCCTGCGCACGCGGCGAGGACGAGGCCGCGGGCGGCCAGGACGGCGGCGACGCGGCCGCCCAGGCCCAGGTGCTCGACGAGGCCGCGGGCAGCGACGAGACCTGCTCCGCCGAGCAGGCCGGCATCGAGGAGTTCGACCTCAAGGACATGAAGGTCGGGTTCTCCCAGTCCGAGGCGGAGTCGAACCCGTTCCGCATCACCGAGACCGCCTCCATCAAGAAGGAGGCCGAGAAGCGCGGCGTCGAGCTGATCACCGCCAACGCCCAGTCCGACTTCGCCCAGCAGATCAGCGACGTGCAGGACCTCATGTCGCAGGGCGCCGAGGTGCTGATCATCGCCCCGCTCAACTCCGACGGCTGGGAGCCGGTGCTGGCCGAGGCCGAGCGCAAGCAGGTGCCCATCGTCACCATCGACCGCCAGATCAACGGCGACGCCTGCAACGACTACGTCACCTTCATCGGATCGGACTTCGTGGAGCAGGGCCGGCGCGCGGCCGACCAGATGATCGAGGCGCTGGGCGGCAAGGGCAAGGTGGCCATCCTGCTGGGGGCCGCCGGCAACAACGTCACCACCGAGCGCACCAAGGGCTTCAAGGAGCGCGTCGAGGAGAAGGCGCCGGACATCGAGATCGTCTTCGAGCAGACCGGCGAGTTCACCCGCGAGGGCGGCCAGTCGGTCACCGAGCAGCTCATCCAGTCCAACCCCGACATCGACGGCATCTACGCCGAGAACGACGAGATGGGCATCGGCGCGGTCACGGCGCTGCGCGGCGCCGGCAAGCAGCCCGGCGACGTCGAGATCGTCACGGTCGACGGCACCGAGGAGGCCGTGCAGCTCATCATCGACGGCTGGATCCACGGCGTCGTCGAGTCCAACCCGCGCTTCGGCCCGCTGGCCTTCGACGCCCACGAGTCCTTCGGCAAGGGTGAGGAGGTCCCGGTCGAGCTGATCATCTCCGACCGGGAGTACGACGCCGAGAACGCCGAGGAAGAGCTGCCCAATGCGTACTAGTCCCGGACCGGGGTCCGCGGCACGGCAGGCCCCGCCGGCGACGGAGCACAGGAGGAGGAGACGGTGGCGATGACCGCTACCGCAGAGCAGGGCGGGTCCGGCGCCGCCGGTCCCGTCCTGCGGACCCGCGGACTCACCAAGCGGTTCCCCGGGGTGCTGGCCCTCGACGACGTCGACTTCGACCTCTCCCACGGCGAGGTGCACGCCCTGGTCGGCGAGAACGGGGCCGGCAAGTCCACCCTGATCAAGGTCCTCACCGGCGTCTACGCCCCCGACGGCGGAGAGGTGCGCTACCTCGGGGGGGCGGCCCGGTTCGACACGCCGCTGCGCGCCCAGCAGGCCGGGATCTCCACCATCTACCAGGAGGTGAACCTGATCCCGCTGCTCAGCGTGGCGCGCAACCTGTTCCTGGGGCGCGAGCCGCGGCGCTTCGGGCTGATCGACTTCGCGCGCATGCACCGCGAGGCGGCCGGCATCCTGCGCGACTACGGGGTCGAGGTCGACGTGACGCGGCCCCTGCAGGGGCTGTCCATGGGCGCGCGGCAGATGGTCGCGCTCGCCCGCGCGGTCGTCGCCGACGCCCGCGTGGTGATCATGGACGAGCCGACGTCCTCCCTGGAGCCGCGCGAGGTCGAGACGCTGTTCACGGTGATCGGCGGACTGCGTGAGCGGGGCATCACGGTGGTCTACGTCAGCCACCGGCTGGACGAGCTGTACCGGATCTGCGACCGCGTCACCGTCCTGCGCGACGGCCGGGTGGTCCACACCGGGGAGCTGGCCGGCCTGGAGCGCCTGCGGCTCATCTCGCTCATGCTCGGGCGGGAGGCCGAGCAGGTCGAGCGGCAGGGCGCCACCACCTTCGGCGGACCGCACGAGCGGCGCGCCGGGGAGCCGGTGCTGGTCGCCGAGGAGCTGGACGACCGGCATCGGCTGCACGGCGTCTCCCTGGCGATCCGCCCCGGCGAGGTGCTGGGGCTGGGCGGGCTGCTGGGCTCGGGCCGCACCGAGACCGCCCGCGCGATCGCCGGGGCGGCGGCGCTGCGGTCCGGCCGGATCACCGTGGCGGGCGTCCCGCTGCGCCGCCGGTCGACGGGCGCGGCGATCGCCGCCGGTATCAGCATGCTGCCCGAGGACCGCAAGAGCGAGGGCATCATCCCCGAGCTGTCGGTGCGGGAGAACATCGCGCTGGCGGCGATGCCGCGGCTGTCCCGGTTCGGGCTGGTCTCCGAGCGGCGGATCGACCGGGTGGTGGACGTGTTCGTCGAGCGGCTGCGCATCAAGTCGGCCGGCACCCGGCAGAAGGTCGCCGAACTGTCCGGCGGCAACCAGCAGAAGGTGCTGCTGGCGCGCTGGCTGGCGCTCAACCCCCGGGTGCTGCTGCTCGACGAGCCCACCCGCGGTATCGACGTCGGCGCGAAGGCGGAGGTGCAGCGCCTGGTCGACGAGCTCGCGACCGAAGGGCTCGGGGTCCTGCTGATCTCCTCGGACCTGGAGGAGCTGATCGAGGGCGCCGACCGGGTGGTGGTGCTCAAGGACGGCTCCGTCGTGGGCGAGCTGAGCGGCGACGAGGTCAGCGAGGGCGCGCTGATGCGGGCCATCGCCGACGCCGACACCGCCGACGCGGACGCCGACCGCGGCGGCCGCGGGGACGCAGGCGGGGCCGCGGCCGAAGGCGCCGGCGGGCCCGGCGGCCCGGAGGAGCACGAGGGCGGTGCCGGCCGCGCCGGCCCGCGGGCGGGCGCGGCCGCAGGCGACACGACGCCGGGAAGGGAGGGTGCCCGATGACCGCGATCGGCATGCCCGCTGTGCGCATCGACCGCACGCGGGTCGTCCCCTGGCTGCAGGAGTACGGCGTCTACATCGGCGTGGCGGCGCTGCTGGTGTTCAACATCGCCCTCACCCCGCACTTCCTGTCCCTGGAGAACTTCCGCACCCAGGCGGTGCAGGTCACCCCGGTGCTCATACTCTCGCTGGGGATGGCGCTGGTGATCGCCACCGGCGGCATCGACCTGTCGGTGGGGTCGGTGATGGCGCTGGCGGCGGCGATGATCTCGCTGTACCTGGGCTACGGCCCCGTCGTCGCCGTGCTGGTGGCCCTGGTAGCGGGGGCCGCGGCGGGTGCGGTCAACGGCGCTCTGGTGGCCTTCGCCGGAGTGCAGGCCATCGTCGCCACGCTGGCGATGATGATCGGCGGCCGCGGTTTGTCGCTGGTGCTGCTGCCCCAGCTCGACGGCATCCGCAACCCCGCTATCCGCGAGCTGGGCGCGGGCGACGCGTTCGGCGTGCCCTACCTGGTGTGGATCTCGGCGGTGCTCGTGGCGGTCGTCGTGTTCGTGGTGCGGCGCACCGTCTTCGGCCGCCGGATCGTGGCCATCGGCGGCAACCGCCGGGCGGGCGAGCTCTCCGGGCTGCCGGTGCGGCGCACGCTGCTGGCCGTGTACGTGCTCTGCGGGCTCTTCGCGGCCGTCGCGGGCGTGCTGGCCACGGCGCGGCTCCAGGCCAGCGACCCCAACTCCATCGGCCGGCTGATCGAGCTGTCGGCGATCACGGCCGTGGTCGTCGGCGGCACCCCGCTGCAGGGCGGGCGTGTGCGCATCGCCGGCACGGTGGCGGGCGCGGTGCTGATGCAGCTGCTCGTCTCGACCCTGATCAAGCACGACCTGCCGCCGTCGTGGACGCAGATCGCGCAGACCGCGGTGATCATCGCGGCGGTCTACGTGGCGAGGGAGCGTGGGAGGAAATGACCGCGGTGAAAAGCACGGCCGCGCCCGGCACCGGCCTCCCGGGCGGGCCCGGCGGCAGCGGCGGAGGGCGTCCGGTGTTCGGCTCCGGGCGGGGCGGCGGCTCGGCCGCCGAGTTCGTCCAGCGGCACGGCGCGCTGGTGGTCCTGGTGGCCGTGCTGGCCGTCGCGGCACTGACGATCGACGGCTTCTTCAGCCTGGGCAACCTCAACCACATCGCCGTCGGCGCGGCGTTCCCCGCCATCATCGCGCTGGGCATGACGTTCGTGATCGTCACGGGCGGCATCGACCTGTCGGTGGGCACCGTGTTCGCGCTGGCGGGAGTGCTGGCCGCGTGGGCGTCGCAGTACGGCAGCCTGGCCGCGCTCGCCCTTCCGCTGGCGGTGTGCGCACTGATCGGCGCGCTCAACGGGGTGCTCATCGCCAAGGCGCGGCTGGCGCCCTTCATCGTCACGCTGGCGACGATGCTGGGCGCCTGGGGACTGATGCTGGCCGTCTCCGACGAGGGCACCGAGACCTACGTGGTGCCCGACGGGCTCGCCATCACGCCGATGGTCCAGGACCGCTTCTTGGGCATCGGCTACCCGGTGCTGCTGGTGGTGGTGCTGTTCGCCATCGGCGGGGTGGCGCTGCGCCGCACCGGATGGGGCCAGAACATCTACGCCGTCGGCGGCAACGAGGACGCGGCCGCGCTGATGGGTGTGCCGGTGGCGCGCACCAAGATCACCGCCTACACGCTCTCCGGTCTGCTCGCCGGGCTGGCCGGTGCGCTGAACGCGGTGTGGCTGGGTTCGGGCGTGACCATCTTCGGTATCGGCATCGAGCTGGACGCCATCTCGGCGGTGGTCATCGGCGGCACCCTGCTGGCCGGCGGCTACGGCTTCGTGTCGGGCTCGCTGGTGGGCGTGCTGCTGCTGAACGTCATCCAGAACATCATCAACGGGATCGGCGGGCTGAGCTCGGCCTACCAGCAGGTGGTCAGCGGGTCGTTCCTGATCGTGGTGGTGCTGGCGCAGAACTACCTGAGCAGGCGGCGGGAGCGGGTCTGAGCGGCCGGCCGCCGGGCGCCGGCGCACGTCTGACGCCCGCCGCCGCCCGGCGGTCGCGCACAGCCTCCGCCGGGCCTGCGACGCGCCCGAACGGCCGCCGGTTCCCGGCGCACCCCCGCGATCGAAGCCCCGCTGGGCGGACGGTACGGTCCTCCGGTTCCGTTCTGCCGCAGGCGCGCTGACGGTCGCCTCGACCGCCGCGCGCCCGTCTGGAGGTCACATGCACGGTTTCCGTCTGGCCGTCGGCGCGCTGGGCGCCGCCGGCGTCCTCATCGCCGGGGCTGCTCCCGCCGCGGCCGAGCCCGCTACCGCGCCCTCTCCGGGTTCCACGGTCGTCGGCACGTCCCAGGCCCCCGCTCCCACAGCGTCGCCCCTGGCCGAGGCCCCCGTCCGCTACGAGGTCAAGCACAAGGCCTGGGAGCAGAAGGAGCCCTCCTGGTGCGCTCCGGCGAGTGTGCAGCTCAGCCTGCGCACCTTCGGGGTGTACGTCACCCAGGACACGCTCGCCGACAAGATGGGCACCGACTCGGTCGGTACCTCCGGCGCCGACATGGAGCGCGTCTACGACTCCTATCTGAAGGACGAGGGCTACGAGATGTCCTGGTCCACCGCCCAGGACCCCGAAGCGCTCATGGACGCCGTGTCCTACGACGTCGGCGTGCTGCACAAGGCCATCCCGCTCGGCGTGTGGGGCGCGGAGGCGTCCTGGATCGGTGCCGACGAGAACTTCGGCCACGTGGTCTCGGTGCGCGGCTACGACAAGGAGAAGGACACGTTCACCATCTGGGACCCGTGGCTCGGTGGCTACGGCGGCCACCACACGGTCTCGGCCGACGACCTGGCCGACGCGGCCCAGAGGAACGGCCTCGCCTACGTCCACAGGCTCTGAGCCCGGGCCCCGCTGACGCGGGTCCGAACGCCTCCGGCCCCCACGCCCCCTGCCCCGCGACATGGTGGATCCCGGAGGCCCGTGACGCGGCCGCGACGCCGCCGTGCGCCGTCGCGCAACCGCGCCCGCCCGACCGCGCCCCTTCCCGCGCCGCTCCGGCGGCCCGGGAAGGGGCGCTTCGTCCTCTCCCGCACCGCGGCGGCTCCGAGCGCGCCGAGACCGGACGGTTCAACCGGTCCGGCCGGTCCGGCGCGTCCGGCGGACGCTCCTGCGAACGCCGCAGGCCCATTACGGACCGGCGTTCGCGCCTCGACGGCCCGTCCGAACGGCGGAGCGGGCCCGCGGCGGACCCTTACCGCGGCGCGACATCGCCGTCGCGGCCACCGCATCGCCCCAGGCCGGAGCGTTCGCGGCCCGCATCGGCCCCGTGACCGGCCCCTTGCCCGCGATTTACCCGGCAATGGCGGGGTAGCCCTCGGTCGAAGGCCAACCCGGCCCGCGGCGGGCGGGGTACGGACGGCACCGAGGAGGCCGATCGGCATGGACACCGGCCTGGTGATCACGATCGTCGTGGTCCTCGTACTGATCGCGGCCGCGGCGGCCTTCGCCGTGCCGTGGCAGCGCAGCAGGCGGCTGCGCTCGCGCTTCGGCCCCGAGTACGAGCGTGCCGTGCAGGAGCACGGCGACCGCCGCGCCGCGGAGCGCGAGCTGACCGAACGCGAGCGGCGCCACGCCGAGCTCGGCCTGCGGCCCCTCTCCGAAGGCGCGCGCCGCAGGTTCGAGGCGGACTGGGACAGCGTGCAGGAGCGGTTCGTCGACTCGCCGGAGGACGCCGTCCGCCAGGCGCACGGCCTGGTCGACCGGCTGATGACCGAGCGCGGATACCCCTCCGGCGACGACGACCGGCGCATCGCCGACCTCTCGGTCGAGCACGGCGGCACCGTCGACCGCTACCGCCGGGCGCGCGCCGCGAGCGAGCGCAGCGCGGCCGGCGAAGCGTCGACCGAGGACCTGCGATCGGCGATGGTGCACTTCCGCGCTCTGTTCCACGAGCTGCTCGGCGACGGCTCCACGGCCTCCGCCGGTTCCGACACCGCCGACCCCGGCGATCCCGCCGCCCGCTGACCCCTGACCGCCAGCCGCCCCGGGTGCGCACGCGCGCCCGGCCGAAGGGAGTTCCGGAGATGGACAACCCGCTCAAGCGCAAGAACGAGGCCGCGGCGGACCCCGGCGCCGAGCGCGGCCGAAAGGAACCGGCGGATTCCGGCGCCGCCGCGGCAGGGGCCGGTACCGGGTCGGGATCCGGCCGCGAGGGGAATAGCGGCCAGGACAGGGCGGCGGCCGGCGGCGCTGCGCGGTCCGGAGGCGACGGCAGGGCCGGCGCCTCGGCGGGCGCACAGCCGTCCTCCGCCGGGAGCGGGGCGGGCGGCGGGTCCGAGTCGGCGGCGCATCCGCCGAAGACCCCCGCCAAGGCCTTCGTGGGTGTGCGGGCGGGTTCGGCCGCCAGGCGGCGGCAGGGGGCCGCGTCGGCCCAGGCCGCCGAGACCGCCGGATCGGGTACGGACACCGAGCAGGGGAAGGCGCCCGCGGCCCCCGCCGAAGGGGCGGCACCCGCCGCGTCGAAGCCCGCGGAGGCCGGCGCGTCCGGGGCCCCGGCACCCGCCGGGTCGGCCGCGCCCGCCCGGTCGGCCCGCCCCTCCGCTGACGGACGGCCGTCCCGGAGCGGCGCCGACACCGACGAGCGGGGCGCCGAGCTGTTCTCCGGCGAGGAGGCCCGCCGCCTCCAGCAGCGGTGGCGCGACGCGCAGAGCGACTTCGTCGACGACCCGCGCGCGGCCGTGGGCACCGCCGACGAGCTCGTCGGCGAGGTGCTGCGCACGCTGCAGGAGCGGCTGGCGGCGCACAAGCGCACGCTGGAGGGGCGCTGGGCCGAGGGAGCCGAACCCGACACCGAGGACCTTCGCACGACCATGCGGAGCTACCGCGCCTTCTTCCGCCAGGTGCTGCGCGCCGAGGACTGACCGGCCCGCGTCGGCCGCCGCCCGTGCGGGAGGCGGGGACGGCGGGCCCGCACCGCCGCGGTCCGGGCGTCTCACGCAGAGGGGCGGCCCGGGACCCGCGGACCGGTGCCGTCCTTGGACTCGGCGGCGGGCGGCCGCCCGTCGGGGCCGAAATCGGCCCGGTGCGCGCTCAGGCCGGTTCGGCCGGGCGCCGTGTCCGGGCTGAGCACGAGGTCGTCGTCGTAGTCGGCGCTGTTCTCGTGCCGGTAGGCGATGGGTTCGGCGGTGTCCAGCTCGGCGAGGCGCTTGCGCAGCTGCGCCGCGTTGGCGGCGAACGCCTCGTTGTCGGCGCGGTCGGCGCCGTAGACGACGAACGGCGGCAGCGCTGCCGCGCCGGTGTACCAGAATGTGCCGTGCAGCAGGGGGAACAGCACCTCGTCGACCTGGCCGTGCACGCCCCGGGCACCGAACCCGGACTCGCGCGCGCCCACGGAGGTGACGATCAGCGCGCGCTTGCCGACCAGCCCGCCGTCGCCGTAGCGCCTGGTGCGCCCCCGGTCGTCCTTCAGCCCGAATGCGAAGCCCTGCACGAGCACGCGGTCGAACCAGCCCTTGAGGATCGCGGGCGGGCCGAACCACCACAGCGGGAAGTGGAAGACCAGGACGTCGGCCCACTCGATCTTCTCCTGCTCGCCGCGCACGTCGGCGCCGAGCCGCTGCTCCTGGTAGGCGCGCTCCTGGGCGTCCCCGACGAACAGCCGGTCGCAGCCCGCGCCGCCGACCCCGCGGAAGTCGGCGGGGTCGACGACGGGCTTGAAGTCCATCCCGTAGAGATCGGAGACGCGGTGTTCGTGGCCGAGCGCCTCCAGCTCGTCCAGCCCCTCGTCCATCAGGGAACCGTTGAGGGAGCGCCGTTCGGGGTGGGCGAACACCCAGAGGATCTTCATGGTCCGATACTGCCTTATGGGTGGCGGCCTGGATCAAGGGTTTCGCCGTAGCGCGATTCCGCGGCGGCCCATCGGGCATCCCGGAGAATCCGGGCGCCGACGCCGGGATGAATTCCCGGCGGCGAACAGTCGGCCCGGCGCGATCGGACCGGCATGCCTCCGCCGACGCGCGGCGGCCGGCGCGTGCGCGGAATGCGCCGCCTTGACCGGGGGATTCCTGCGATTTGCGTTCGGAATCTCCGGGCGCCTGCGGCCGGGCCCCGAGAACGGCGGGGAGCCCCGCCGCGCCCGGCGTGCGTGCGCGCCCGGCGCACCGCCGAGCGCGCGTTGCCGGCGGGCGTGAGCCCGCGCCGCGGCGGCAGGGAGAAGCCTCGCGCGGGGGCCGCCACGCGGAAATCCACAACCCCGGGATCGCCTTTTTTCACGGTGGGGATCCGAGTAAAGTTCCTGGAGCGGTAGGTCCGAGAATTCGTATTCCCGAACGAGGCGACGCAGCTCCATAGCTGAGAGTAGTGGCGGGCGGCACGAGCGCAACCGCATCGACCAGATGTCTCCGCTGCTCACAGCACGGCCGACCGGTGCCCCTCCCCGGTCCGGCGGACACTTCGGGCAGCGGCGGCGCCGCCGCAGGGCATGGCCCCGCGTTCTTCACCCCCGGAGGAATGGACAGGAGACCCCCTTGCGCCACCAGCACGGCTCCCCGCGCACACGCTTCGGCCGACCCGCAGCGGGCGCGGCCGTCGCGGGCCTGGCCACCGCGCTCGTCGGCAGCGCGGTGTTCGGTGTCGGCGCCTTCAGCCGCCTCGACGACCTCTCGGACGGCTCCACCTGGCTGTGGAGCGCGGTCACCGGCGAGGTCATCCGCGTCAACGCCAACAACGGCCGGGTCGACCTGGTCCACTCCGTCGACGGCGCCGAGGACCATCCGGTGCGCCTGGCGCAGAACAACCGGCACCTGGTGCTGCACGACCTCGAAGCCGGCTCGCTGACCTCGGTGAACCTGGCGCGCATGGAGTTCACCGGTGAGTCCGGGATCGGCTCGGCCGACGACAACCGCTTCGTCCTGGGCCGCGGCGCCGCGGTCATCATCGCCGAGGAGCGCGGCGAGGTCCGCCGAGTCGACCCCGAGACCCTGCGGCCCGCGGGCGAACCGCTGCGCCTGGGCGGCCGCCTGGTCGGCGGGCAGTTCGACGCCGAGGGCGTGCTGTGGGTGGCCTCCCCGTCGCAGGGCACCGTCGTGGGCATCGACACCCGCTCCGAACAGCCGGAGGTCGTCGAGAGCGTGCCCGTGGGCGATCCCGGCGACGACCTCGCGATCACCGTGCTCGACTCCGGCGCACTGGCGGTGAACACCGACTCCGACGAGCTCAGCGTGGTGACCGGCGGGTCGGCCGACACGGTGGAGTCGCCGGTCGGCGTGAACGGCGCCGAGGTCACCGACCGCACCGAGGGCGGACTCGCCGCGGTCACGGTCCCCGACACCTCGTCCGTGGTCGCGGTCGAAGGCCTGCCCGACGACCCGCGGGTGCGGACGTTCACCGTGCACGGCACCCGCCCCGACGCCGCGGTGCCCTTCGCCGGCGACGTCTACGTGCCCTACTCCGAGGAGGGCCTGGTCCGCAGGTTCTCCAGCGACGGGCGGCAGCGCACCACCATCCGCGTGCCGGACGCCGGCGAGAGCCCGCTGGAGCTGGAGGTCCGCGACGAGCACCTGTTCATCAACGCGCCCGAGTCGGAGTCGGCCCTCGTCGTCGATTCCGACGGCGGTGTGCGCAAGGTGAGCAAGTACGACACCGATCCCCGGGCCGACGGCCCGGGCGGCGCCGAGAACCAGGGCGAGCGCCCGGGCGGCGACAGCGCCGATCCCTACGTCGAGGGCCCCGACGGCGGCGGCTACGTGCCCGAGCAGCCCGACCTGCCCGATGCCAGCACGCCCGAGGACCTGCCCGAGCCTCCCGGCCGCCCCGAAGGCGGCCGCGGCGAGGAGGCGCGTCCCGAGGAGCACGAGGACGGATACGAGGAGCCGTCCGCCGAACAGCCGCCCCGGCCCCCGGACGTCCCCGACCTGCCCGACGGCGAATGGGCGCCGGGCGACGGCCAGGGCGGGGAGCAGGGCGAGCAGGGCGGCCAGGACGGCGAGCAGGGCGGCGGGGGCGGCCTGCCCCTGCCCCCCGGCGGAAACGGCGGCGAGGGCCCCGGATCCGGCGGCGGGGACGACGAGGACGAGGAGTCCGAGGACGGCTCGGACGACGGCGGTCTGCCCGACCTGCCCGGCGGCGGCATCCTCGATCCCCAGGACCCCGAACCCCCGGAGTCCGGGGACGACGAGAACGACGAGGACCATGAGGGCGACGGCGGCGACGGCGACCAGAGCGGGGATGACGACGACTCCGCCGAGGGAGACGACGAGGCCCCCGAGGAGGAGGACGACGGCGGCGCGGATCCCGGCGGAGGTCCCGACGGCGGAGATGAAGGAGGAGACGACGGCGACGGCGGCGGAACCGGTACGGAGGAGCCCGAGGACGGCGGCGACACCCCCGATCCCGCGGATCCCGGCGACACTCCGCCCCCCGAAGACCCCCAAGACCCCGAACCCCCGGTCACCGATCCCGGGACCGACCCCGATCCCGGAGACGACGTGCCGCCGGAGAGCGGCGGCTCCGGCGGTGGCCCGGGCGACGCCCCGCCCGAAGAGGGCACCGGCGGACCGCAGAACGGGGCCGAACAGCCGGAGGCACCCGCCGACGGGGGAACAGGCGGAACGGGACCCGGCGGAACTCCGGAGCAGGACGACGCCTCCGACACCACACCGGACGCCGATGCCGAGCCCGCGTCCTGACGCGTGTGACCGAATGGAGGGGACGGGGCGCCTGCACCGCTCCGCCGAGTCCGCCCGGACCGAACCGCGGCGCCGGGCGGGCGGCGAGCGCGCAGGCATGGCGCACCCCTGGCCCCCGAACCCAACATTCCGCAGCACGACAGGGAGGAGGCGCCGCCATGGGCCGGGCGACCGGAGCCGCCGCGCGGCACCCCGCCCCGCTGCGCCCGGTCGGCCCCGGCGGGCGCTCCGATCGGCCGCCGGGGCCTCCGCCGGCGTGGCACCGCGCGCCGTCTCGCCCCGGAGCGCCGCCGTGCGGCGACCTCGGCACGGCACGCGCCGAACGGCGCTCTCCTCAGACGCCGGCCGACGGCACAGGCCCCGGCCCGCCTTGCGCTCCGAAGACACGCCTCCGTCGCGCGGCCGGCACCGGGCGCGACGGAGCCCCCGCTGCCCCGGTACCGCACCGCCCGGCCTCCCGGCACCGCGGCACCGCCCGACCCGACCGCACGATGCGGAGACTCCACTATGACGACCTCGGCCCCCCGCACCGCTCCCGACAGCGTCCCCCGATCCGGCGCCGGCTCCCCCGCCCCGACGCTGACCGGGTCCGAGGCCGCCGAGCACGCGGCGGCCTTCCGGCGGCTGGCCGCCGAAGTGGGCTCGGCCGTCCTCGGCAAGACCGACATGGTCCGCCTCGCCCTCGTCGCCATGCTCAGCGAGGGCCACGTGCTGCTGGAAGACGTGCCCGGCGTCGGCAAGACCACGCTGGCGCGCGCGGTCGCCGCGGCGACCGACGGCGAGTGGCACCGCATCCAGTTCACCCCCGACCTGCTGCCCTCCGACGTCACCGGCGTCCCCGTGTTCAACCAGGACACCCGCGAGTTCCAGTTCCACCCGGGCCCGGTCTTCGCCAACGTCGTCGTCGCCGACGAGATCAACCGCGCCTCGCCCAAGGCGCAGTCGGCGCTGCTGGAGGTGATGGAGGAGCGCCAGGTCACCGTCGACGGCCGGCGCTACCCCGTGCCGCGGCCCTTCCTCGTGGTCGCCACGCAGAACCCTGTCGAGATGGACGGCACCTACCGGCTGCCCGAGGCCCAGCTCGACCGGTTTTTGATCCGGCTGTCCCTGGGCTATCCCGACACCGACTCCGAGCTCGCCATCATGCGCGGGGACCGGCTCAAGAGCACCGACGAGCTGACGGCGGTCGTCGGCGGCGAACAGCTCGCACGCATGTCCGCTGCCGCCACGCGGGTGCACATCCACGACGCCGTGTACCGCTACGCGCTGGACCTGGCCCACGCCAGCCGCGCGCACGACGAGATCCACGTCGGCGTCTCCCCGCGCGCCACGGCGGCGCTGATGCGCGCGCTGCGCATGTACGTGCTCACCGAAGGCCGCCACTACGCCACGCCCGAGGACGTCAAGGCGCTGGCCGTGCCCGTGTGGGCCCACCGGCTGGTGCCGGCCGCGGGCTCGGCGATCAGCGGGCGCAGCCCGGCCGACGTCCTCGGCGACATCGTCGACCGCACGCCCGCTCCCCACGCCGTGCGGCTGGCCGATGGCTGAGGCGGGCGGCGGCGACGCGCGGGAGCGGCCGGGGAGCGGCGCCGTGCTGCCGACCGCCCGCGGTTGGCTGGTGCTGGCCGGCGGCGCCGCCCTGCTCGTCGCGGGCGCCGGGTTCGGCTACCGGGAGCTGCTGGTGCTGGGCGCGGTGCCCTTCGCCGTTGTCCTGGTGTCGGTGGCCCTGGTGGGCCGGCTGCGTCCGATGCAGGTGCGGCGTTCGGTCGCCACACCGCGGGTCTCGCCGGGCGACGAGGTCGAGGTCGTCTTGGGCACCGACGAGGACGGCCGCGGCCGGGGCGCGCACCTGCTCGCCGACCGGGTCGCCGGCCCGACCGGAGCGCGGTCGGTGGAACTGCCCGCGACCCGGTCCGGCGACCCCCGGCCGACGGGCTACCGGCTGCGGGCCGAGCGGCGCGGCGTGCTCGACCTGGGACCGCTGGAGTCGCGGCGGCGCGACCCGCTGGGCCTGGCGGCCGCCCGGCGCGTCTCCGGCGGGACCGACCGGATCTGGGTGCACCCCCGGTGGGAGACGCTGGGCGCGATGCCCGTCGGCCGCAGCGACGACCCGCAGGGCGTGTTCGACGGCGGGCGCGCGGGCAGCGTCAGCTTCCACACCCTGCGCGACTACGTAGCGGGCGACGACGTGCGGCACATCCACTGGCGCAGCACGGCACGCCAGGGCAAGCTCATGGTGCGCGAGCACCTGGACACCTCCCACACGCGCATCAGCGTCGTGGCCGACGACCGCGGCGGCGCGGCCGGCGACGAGCTCGCTGCCCTGGACGAGGTCGCGAGCGCGGCGGCCTCGGTCGTGGCGGCGGCGGTCGAGGGGCGGTGGGCCTGCGAGCTGCGGCTGGTGGGCGGACGGTCGGTCGAGAGCACCGGTCGGTTGGCGCCGATGCTCGACCTGCTCGCCGAGGCGCACCCGAACCCGGGCGCCGACCTCGCCCGTGAGCTGTGGCGGCTGCGCAACCGCCCCTTCGGCGACACCGCGGTGCTGGTCAGCGCGTCGATCACGGCGGCCGAGGCGCGGATGTTCGCGCGGCTGGGCGAGGTGTACCCGCGGCTGGTGCTGATCGTGCTGCGCCGGTACGGCCGACCGCTCGGCGCCGTTCCCGGCGTGACGGTGGTCGACGCCGGCGACGCCCGCGACCTGGCCGCACGCTGGAGCGGTGAGCGGTGGTCGGCGTGAACCGGGCGGCCGCGGCGGCGCGGGGGGCGGTGGTCCTGGCGGCGCTGGTCGCGGCGGGTGCCGCGCCGGGGCTCGCGGTGGCGCCGGGTTATGTCCAGCCCGCGCCGGTCGCCGCGCTGCTCGCCGGGTGGTCGGCGGCGGCCGTGCTGGTCACGGCGCTGCTGCGTAGCCGGCTGGGTCCGGTCGCCGCCTTGGCGGCCGGGCTTCCGCTCGCCTTCGGCGGCGTGGCGGTGCTGGTGGCCGCGGTACCGGGGCCCCGCGACGACCTGTGGTGGGGAACCGTGGACGCCGTCGCCCACTCCGGCGCCCGCATCCTGACGACCTCGCTGCCGACGGCCGTGGCCGCCGACACGCTGGCGCTGCCGTCCCTGGGCGTGTGGCTGGCGGGCGCCGCCTCGGTTCTGGCGGTGCGGGCCGGATCCCCGCTGACGGCGCTGCTGTGCCCGCTGGTGGCGCTGGCGGGCGCCGCCGTGCTCAACGGTCCCGACATCAGGCCGGCCTACTACCCCGCGGCGCTGTTCGCACTGGCGGCGGTCGTGCTGCTGGCGGCCGCCGCCGACTCCTCGCCGGGACCGGGCGGCGGAGCCGGCCCCGCAGGCACCGGCGCCGCGGTGGCTCCGATCACCGCCCGCCGCACCCGGTCCGGGCGCATCGCGGGCGCGCTGCCGCGGGCGCTGAGCCTGAGCGCGGTGCTGGCGCTGGTGGCCGGGCTGACCGCCTACGTCGGCCCGCTGGCCCTTTACGGCGCGCCGATCCGCCCGGCCGACCCCCGCGCCGCGGTCGTGCCGCCCGAGGAGGACACCGCGGCGGTGAGCCCGCTGAGCTACCTCGCCGGCTGGTCCGCCGAGCCCGGCCGGCGGCTGCTGCGCGTCACCTCCGATCAGCCGACGGAGCTGCGGTGGGTCACGCTGTCCGACTTCGACGGCGTCACCTGGCTGCCCGCCGGCCGCTACCGCGCCTCCTCGCAGGTCCTGCCGGAGCCCGAGCACGAGGTTCCGCCGGGGCGGCCGCGGCGGGTGACCGTCGACGTCGAGGAGCTGCCCGGGCACTGGCTTCCGGCGGCCGGGCTGCCGCGGAGGGTGGAGGGGACACCGGTCGCCTTCGAGCCCGCGTCGGCCACACTGCGCACCCGCAGCGGCGCGGCCGCGGGGCTCCACTACCGGGTGGTGGGCAGTGCGCCGGAGTACCGCGAGCCCGACCTGAAGCAGGCTGGCGAGCCCGACCTGGAGGAGTTCGCGGAGTACCTGGAACTTCCCGCGGGCGCCCCTGAGGAGATCGAGCGGATCGCCGAGGCCTATGGCGACGGCACGCCCTACGAGCGCGCGAACCGCCTGGCCGGCCACCTGCGTGCCAACTACGGTTTCGCACCCGAGGCGCCCGGCGGGCACGGCTACGCCAACCTCGCCGAACTGCTGGTGCCGCCGCACGAGCAGGGCGGCGGCGGCACCTCCGGTCAGTTCGCGAGCGCGTTCGCGCTGCTGGCGCGGGCGTCGGGACTGCCGAGCCGCGTGGTCGTCGGCTTCGGCAAGGGCACCGCGATCGACGGCGGCGACAGCCGGCTGATCCGCTCCGGCGACGCCGTGGCCTGGGGCGAGGTCTACCTGAAGGGCGTGGGCTGGGCGCCGTTCGACGTCACTCCGGGCGATCCCAAGCGCAACGGCGCCGACACCGGCTCCGAGGCGGGCGCGGGCGGCGGCTCCGGCGGGCAGGCGGGCGCGGGCGCCGCGCAGCAGGAGGGCGGGTTCCTCCGGATCACCGGCACCCCGCTGGACGTCGCCTACGCCTGGGAGTTCGCCGGGCGCAGCGGCGCGGGCGCGGCGACGGCCGTGGTGCTCGCGGCGCTGGTCGCCGGCGTCCTGCGGGGGGTGCGGCGCGGGGTCCGGCTCGGCGCGCGCGACCCCCGGCGCAGGCTCGCGGGGGCGTGGTGGGAGCTGCGCGACGGGCTGCGCCTGGCCGGTGCGGCGCCGCGGCCCGCCGACACGGTCACCGACGTGCTGGCACGGTCCGACGGCCTGCTTCCGCCGCCCGGAGGCGGCAGGCGCGAGTGGGCGCTGGGGCGGGCCCTGAACGCGATGGCGTTCGTGCCGCCCCAGGAGCGCGCCGACCGGGTCGGCGCGGCGGAGGCGGCCGCCGCCTCCGCGGAGGTGCGCGCCTACACGGCCGCGCTGCGCCGCCGCGCGGGCCGGGGCCGCCGCCTGCTGTGGTGGGTCGACCCGCGACCGCTTTTCTGGAGGCGCCGATGAGGACAGCACGGCATCGCAGGGCGGCGCCCTCGGCCCGCGTCCGACGACGGCCGTTCGGCGAAGGACAGGAGGTGCGCCGTGGGTGATGCGCCGAGCCGCGCGGGCGACGCGGTGCTGAACGTGCCCGGGGTGTTCGCGCCGCAGCCGCTGTACTGCGGCGACGACTCCGTGCTCTACCGCGCGAGGCGCGACCCCGGCGGCACCCGGGTCGTCGTCAAGTTCGCCCGCGCCCGCGGGCCCCGCGAGGAGCGCGATGAGATCGAGCTGTGGCGGATGCATTCGTCCAACCGGGGCGTCCACTCGCTGCTCCAGCACGGCACGGCCGGCGACGGCCGCCCGTACGCGGTCATGGAGGACTGCCCCGACGGCGACTACCGGCGCATCCTGGCCGAGCAGGGGCCGGTCGCGGTCGCCGAGGGCGTAGCGGTGGGCACCGCCGTGGCCGACGCGCTCGCGGCGGTGCACGCGCGCGGGCTGCTGCACCATGCGGTGGCGCCGGAGAACATCCTGCGGGCGCGGTTCGGCCCGGCGCTGATCGACTTCGGTTCGGCGCTGCCCCGCGACCACCCCTTCCCGCCGGCGCACCACCGCGACGGGGCGGTGGAGCACGTTCCGCCGGAGCAGTTGGCCGGCGCGCTTCCGGGACCGGCGTCGGACGTGTACCGGCTCGCCTCCACCGTGTGGACGCTGCTGGCTGGGCACCCGCCGTTCGCCGACGGCGCGGGGGAGGCAGCGGAGGAGGCGCAGCGAGGCGCTCCGGCGGCCTCCTACCGCGTGCGGGTGCTCGGGTCCGCTCCCCCGCGGGTACCGCGCGAGGACGTGCCGGAGCGGATCCAGGACGTTCTGCGCCGCGCGCTGGCCGCCGACCCTGCGGAACGGGTGGGCGATGCGGCCGCCTTCGCGTCGCTGCTGCGCGGCGAGGACGCGGCGGACCCCGCTGAAGCGCCTCCTCCGCTGCCCACCACCCGGCGCCCGGGCCCGCGACCGGACCACCGTCCGCCGCCCGGCACAGCACCGGCGGCGCTGAGCCCCGGCAGGCGCCGCCTCCAGCAGACCGCGGCCGCCGCGGGCACGGGCGTCCGGGACACCGGCGTCCCGGAGCCGCCCGCACACCGGGACACGGCGGTACACCAGGAGCCGGCCGGCGCCGAATCCGTGCCGCCGAACACGCCCGAGCGCGGCACCGGCCCCGGCGCGGATACCCTGCCGCCGCCGTCCGGACCCGACACCGGACCCTGGGCACCACCGCCTCCGCAGCACCACTCCGGCCCCCCGCTACACGCCACTGAAGCCCCCATCGGTGAGCACAAGCACGAGGGACCGCCCGCCGGAACTCGGGCCCCGAACGCGCCCGCGGACCAAGCCCACCCCGGCGCCGCACACGCGGACCAGGCCCTACCCGACCCCGCACGCGGTTCCCCGGAGCACCCCGCGGTTCCCGTGCCAGGCACGGCCGAAAACCCCGTGGACGAGCACGGACCCAAGAAGACCCCCGAAGCCGGAACCGGGGCCCCGCCGACCAGGCTCGCGGACCATGCCGACCCGGGCGCCGCACACAGGGCTCCACCCTCCCTCAGGCTCACCCCCGACCTCCCGCCGGGCAGTGCCGAGAGTCCTTCCGGCAAGCACGAGAACACAGGACCGCCCGGCGCGGATACCCTGTCGCCGCCGTCCGGACCGTGGGCGCCACCGCATCCGGAGCACCGCTCCAACCCCCCACTGCACGCCACCGAAACCCCCGTTGAGGGTCACGGGCACGAGGGACCGCCCGCCGCCGGAAGCGGGGCGCCGGGCACGCACGCGGACCAGGCCCCACCCGACTTCGCACACGGTTCCCCGGAGCACCCCGCAAACCCCCTGCTGGCCACCGACGACCCTTCCAGCGAGCACCGGCGCGAAAGACCGCCCGGCACCGGCCTCCCCTTCCCGGAGCCGCTACCGCCTCCCGTACCGGCGGCGGAGGTCGCGGCGCCACCCGCTTTGCTACCGGACGAGCGGTCGGCGGGCCCGGGGCCCGGGCCCGCCCGTTCCGCAGCGGCGGACGCTCCGGCCCGAGACGCGTCCGGCGCCGAAGACTCCCGGCGGCACGCCGGCTCCGCCGCCGGGGCCGACGGGCACAGCCTCCCCGAGCCCTCCGGGGCCGCCGACGACGCGGCCGTAACCGGGTTGGACGCCGTTCCCGAGCCGCCCTATGCGCTCGATCCCGGGGTCGCACCCGCTACACGGGGTGCGGTGCCGCCGCCCTATGCGTTCGACGGCGGGACGGCCGCCGCACCCGGCGGGACGCCCGGCGGCGGCGTCCCGCCGTGGCAGCACCCGCCGATCGGCCCCCCGCAGCTCCCTCCCACCGGCGGCCCGCCTCTCGATGCTCTCCTCCCGCCGGTTTCCGGGAACCGCAAGCGACGGCGAGCGGGACGGGTCGCGTTGTACGCGCTGGCGGCGTCGGCCCTTCTTGCGGTGGTCGCCGGCGCAGCGTGGCTGGCCTCTCCGCTGCTGTCGTCCGCGCCGGCGTCCTCCGGGCATCCGCCGGCGGCCGCCGAGGCCTCACCGGAGCCGTCCGCGCCGCCGGCAGGCGGCGGTCCCTTGGCCGCCGACGACGCGGAGGCGGCCGACGCCGCCGAGGACGCCGCACAGGACGCCTCCGACGGCACCGAGCCGAGCGGCGACGCGACCGGCCCGGCCGACATAGCCCCGACCTCGGTCGAGATCCGGGACGGCACGATCAGCGTCGCCCTCTCCTGGGCGGACAGCACCGGCGGCGCGGCAACGCACCATGTCGTCGGCGGCCCGGTCGGCGCTGGCGAGGACTCCGGCATGGCGAGCGTGCCGGCGGGCGAGACCAGTGTCGAGATCACCGGCCTCAACCCGGATGTCGAGTACTGCTTCCGAGTGGTGGCCGTCCAGTCCATCGACCTCGCCGCCGCCTCGAAAGAGGTGTGCACCGACCGCGGTTCCCAGGAGTGAGCCTTTCGGCCCGCCGCACGCGCAGCGCCCCCACGCCACCGCCCCGAAGTGGCGGAGCGCTGCCGGCTCTCCGGGGTCTGCGGCTAGGCACGGCCCAGCCCGCTGACCAGCGGGCCCACCGCAGGCGCAAAGGCTCGGCGGGCGGCAGGCCCCCGGCCTTCGACCGGCGGGCCTACCGCGGCCGCAACACCGTGGAGCGGGCGATCAACCTGCTCAAGTAGAACCGTGCGGTGGCGACCAGGTACGACAAGCGGGCCGCGGTCTATGACGGCACGGTCCAGCTCGCCGCGATCCGGATCTGGCTGCGCGACCTCACCCGTTCAAAAAACAGAACCTAAGGGGCGAGGGTCGCGGCGGCGGCTCGGTCGCAGGCGGCGGTGATCTCGGCGAGCGCCTGCTGCGCCTTCTTCGGCAGCCGCACGCGGTCGGCTTCGGCGACGTCGACCTGGCGCAGGCCCGCGACGAAGGGAATGCGGACGAGGGCACTCGCGTGCCGCCCGGCGCGACTCAACAGGTCGGCGGCCGCGCGGGGCTCGGGGCCCGAGCCGTCCGCGACCACGGCCACAGCGGCGATCCCCGCCCCGCTCGCGGCCACGTGGTCGGCGACCTCGGCGGCGCGGGCGGCGGCCGCGACGCTGTTACGGGTGGCCAGGACCAGCGGACGGCCGAACGTGTCGATCTCGCTGCGCTCCACCGAGTAGGTCCCCAGCTCCCACGGGGTCCTCAGCAGGATGCGCAGCGTGGTGGTCCCGGCGCCGCCGTGGCAGCCGAGCAGGACCGGCTCGCGGGCCCAGTCCGGCAGTCCCGCGGCGCCATCGCTCCCGGCCGCACCGCGGTCGCTCCGGCCGTGTGCCATGCCATCACCGTCCATCGTCGCAAGCGGCGCGCCGGATGCTCGGCCACCGGGGTTGGCGTCCGGCCCGCGGCCGACACACCGCCTTCTACCCCAACGCCGAGTGCCGCGCAAGAGCGGCCGTCCGGCGCCCTGCTCGGCCGCCCTCCGCCCTCCTTGCTTGGTCTCCTCGCCGCCTCCTCCCGCCGGGCTTTCTCCTGGGGGCACCGCGCCGGCGCCGCCGACTCCCCGCGTGAACGTCGCCCGCGGGCACGCGATACGGTACATACCAATCGGTATGTCGCGATGCTGAACGGGGGTGACCGGTGGACACTGCCGACGACGCCGCCGGTGCGGGGACCGGCGCTGCGGGCGGGGCCGCGCCGGAATACGCCCACTGGACGGAGATCCCCACGCGGTGGGCCGACAACGACGCCTATGGCCACATGAACAACACGGTCCACTACGAGTTCATGGACACCGCCATCAACACCTGGCTCATCGAGCAGGGCGGGCTGGACTACCGGGGCGGCGAGGTCATCGGCCTGTGCGTGGAGTCGCAGTGCTCCTACACCGCCGAGATCGGCTTTCCCGAGGTCCTGGCCGTCGGGTTGGCGGTCGCCCGCCTGGGCACCTCCTCGGTCCACTACCGGGTAGGGCTCTACCGCAGTGACCGGCGCTCCGTGGTGGCCGAAGGGCGCTTCGTGCACGTCTTCGTCGACCGGGGGACCCGCAGGCCGGTCCCCGTCGAGGGCCGGCTGCGCGCCGCGCTGAAGGAACTGGAGCGGCCCGAGAAGCCTGAGAGAACCGAGAGACCCGCCAAGCCCGAGGAACCGGGGTAGCCGGCGAAGCCGCGGACGGGCGGGGACGCGCGTCCGCCTCGGACGCGCCCGAGGTGAACGGCACCCGAGGACCGGCGGCAGCCGGTCCGCGATGACCCGGTGAAGTGGAGGAGCCCGTGAACGCATCCGCCCCCGCGGCCGTGCGCGCCGCCGTCCTGGAGGAGATCGGCGCCGACGCCCCCTACGCCCGCTCGCGCCCGCTGCGGGTGCGCGAGCTCGGACTCGCCCCGCCCGGCCCCGGCGAGCTGCTGGTGCGCATCCGCGCCGCCGGGCTCTGCCACTCCGACCTGTCGGTGGTCAACGGCGACCGGCCGCGCCCGGTGCCCATGGTGCTCGGCCACGAGGCGGCGGGCGAGGTGGTGGCTCTCGGTGCCGGTGCCGGGGACCGGTTCGCCGCCGGCGACCACGTGGTGCTCTACTTCGTCGCCCCCTGCGGGGGCTGCCCCCGCTGCCTGGAGGGCCGCCCGGCGCTGTGCGTCCGCGGCGCCGCCGCGAACAACGCCGGCGACCTCGTGGGCGGGGGCAGGCGCTGGCGCGGCCCCGACGGCGAGCGGCCCGCCCACCACCTGGGGGTCTCGGCCTTCGCCGAGTACGCGGTCGTCTCCGCCGACTCCGCGGTGCGCGTGGACGCCGACCTGCCCTTCGAGGTCGCCGCGCTGTTCGGGTGCGCGGTGCTGACGGGCGTCGGCGCCGCCCTGAAGGCGGCCGATGTGCGGCCGGGCGAGCGGGTGGCGGTGTTCGGCCTGGGCGGAGTGGGGCTGTCGGCGCTGCTGGGCGCGAACGTGGCGGGCGCCGCGCAGATCATCGGGATCGACCCCGTCGCCGCCAAGCGCGAGCTGGCGGCCTGCCTGGGCTCCGCGGAACGGCTTCCGGGCGGCCCGGACGCGGTGGAGGAGGTGCGCGAGCTGACGGGCGGCGGCGCCGACAAGGTCGTCGACACCACGGGCAGCGCCGACGTGCTGGCGCAGGCGTACCTGGCCGCGCGGCCAGGCGGCACCACGGTCACCGTCGGGCTGCCGCATCCCGACCGGCACGTGTCGATCCCGGCGGTGACGCTGGCGGCCCAGGAGCGCACGCTGCGCGGCAGCTATCTGGGATCAGGGGTGCCCGCCCGCGACATCCCCGCCTACATCGCGCTGTACCGCCGCGGGCTGCTGCCGGTCACCGAACTGCTGTCGGGCCGCCTGCGGCTGGACGAGGTCAACGAGGGCTTCGACCGCCTCGCCTCGGGCGAGGCCGTCCGGCAGGTGGTCGAGCTGTAGGCCGCCGCCGGCCGGCCGCCGCCCCGCGGGGCGGCGGCGGGCGTGCCCACGGCCGCCCGGCGCAACAAGCCCCGGCGGGCCGGAAGCGACGACGTCCGCGCAGCGGTGGAAGGCCACTCCCGACCGGCCGATGCCGAGATCCCGCCCGATGGGAGCGGAGCCGGCGCGGCCCCTTGCGGCTCGCGGCTGCAGGAGTCCAGCCGGTAGGAGCCGCAGTCGGATCCGCCCGGGCCGGCGGCTCCTGCTCGGGCCGGAGGTCCGGGGCAGACCGAGGCCGTGCGGCGACGACCCGACCGCTCCGCCCGGCCGCGCGCCCCTCCGTCGGCGCACTCACGCGCCCGATCCCGCTCCCGTACGCCGCGTGCCGTGTTCCTCGTGACGCGAATCGAGCGCCGGCACGCCTTCGCTACCGTGGATCCGCACGCAGCCAGCTCCGGGGCGTCGCCGCTGCACGCAGCCCCGCGGACCGGAAGGGCGCACATGGCACGCAGGACGGGCACACGCACGGGCGGGCGCGCGGGCGCCTGGCAGTGGAGCCGCACCACCCGCACCCGCAGCGTCCTGCTGGAGGCCGCCCGGGAGATCTTCTCCGCCAAGGGCTTCGCCGATGCCGGGGTGGCCGACGTGGTCGAGCGCGCGGGTTCCAGCGTGGGGAGCCTCTACCACCACTTCGGCGGCAAGACCGAGCTTTTCCTTGCGCTGTGGGAGGACCAGCAGGCCTACGACGAGGAGCAGGCGGGCACCGCCGTGGCCCGAGCGCGCGCGGACGGCGAGGACGACCCGCTCGAACTCTTCATCGCGGGCGCCCGCGCCTTCCTGGAGGGGTCCTGGCAGCGGCGGGACGTGGGCGTGCTGCTGCTCGCCGGCGACGGTCCGCCCGGGTTCGACATGCTGCGCCGCGGCCGCAACCGCGAGTGGGTGCGCCAGAACTCGGCGCTGCTGCAGGCCGGCGACTCCGCACTGGAGCGGCTCACCGTCAGCGTCTTGACCGCGGTCATCGGCGAGGCGCGCCGCGAGATCGTCGTCGCCGACTCCCGCGACGAGGCCGACCGGCTCACCGAAGCCACCGTCGACCTGATCCGCCGCCTCGGCGGTTAGCCCCGGACGGCGGTCGCGGCAGCAGCACTCCTCCACCGCGGCACCGCGTGCCAGAGCCGGGACATCGGGCCGGAGGGGTCGGAGGGAGTCGACGGGGGCAACGCGTCTCCTCGGGGCGAGGGAGGGGGCGCTCCATGGTCCCACCCCGGGGGTCGGTCAGTAGAGCACGTGCTTGCCGCCGTCGATCACCACGGTTTCGCCCGTGACGGCGTCCATCTCCAGCATGGCCAGCAGGGAGCGGGCCACCTGCTCGGGCTGGGTGGTGGCACGGAGGGGGACGACCTCGCGCTCCTCGCGGCTGAACGCGGCGAAGCCCTCCTCGCCGCGCAGGTCCGTCTGCCAGCGGGTGGCGACCGTACCCGGAGCGACCGCGTTGACGCGCACATCGGGCGCCAGCGCCGCGGCGAGGGCACGGGTGAGCTGCTCCAGCGCGGCCTTGCTGACGCCGTAGGCGATCGACGAACCTCCCGCGCGGAAGGCCGAGATGGACGAGGTGCTGACGATCGCGCCGCCCGCCTCCCGCAGTGGGCGCTCCAGCGCGCGGGCGCAGCGGAAGGCGCCGACCACGTTGACGTCGAGGATCTCGTGCCAGATCTCGTCGGTCAGTCCGGCGAGGTCCTCCGCCGGCACGGCGCGGGTGGTTCCGGCATTGTTGACCAGCGCGTTCACTCGTCCGAAGCGCTCCACGGCGCGGGCGGCCATCGCCTCGACCGCAGCGGTGTCGGCGACGTCGGCCCGCACGGGCAGTGCCGGTACGTTGCAGGCCTCCACCTCTCCGGCGGTGTCCTCGGCCTCCTGGGCCGACCGGGCGTAGGTCAGCACGACTCCGGCGGCACCGCGCCGGGCCGCCTCAAGACACACCGACCGCCCGATCCCCGTTCCGCCGCCGGTGACGACGACGACAGCGCCTTCGATCCGCATCCGCTCCTCCTCGCTCCGACTGCTCGGTGACTCGGGACTTGGTGAGCTGGTGGCTCGGTGGTCGGTCTCGCTCCGCTCGACGCCTCGCCGATCGGCGCTTCGCCGGCCGACGCCCGCTGATCACTCCGCGGTGCTCGCGACCCGCACACCGGCCCGGCACCGGCCGCCCTGACCTACCCGCGCCCTGCGCGCCCCGTTCCGGCTATCCCGTCTGCGCTCCCGCCTCTCCCGGCCATCCTGGCCATCCCGGCTCTCCCGGCTATCCCGCGGCCTCCTGGACCGCCGCGTGGACGCCCCGCACCTCCACCGTGCGCAGGGCTTCGGCGACCCGGTCGCCGACATCGGGCCGCGAACCCGACTCCTCCGACAGCCCGTACAAACGCTCGCGCAGCAGGTCGACGGCCTCGGTGGCGTAGCGGGCGGGCGCGAGTTCCGCGGCGATCTCCTCCGAGACCGGGTCCAGCCGCGGGCGGGCGCCGACGGGCACGCGCAGCAGGTGCACCCACGCGGCGATCGCCAGGCATGCCAGATGCGGGTCCTCGCCGCGGCGCACGTGCTCGGCGGCCGGCGCGACGAGGCGCTGGGGAAGCTTGCCGACGCCCTGCTGGGCGATCTTGGCGAGCTGGTGGCGCAGGTTCGGATTGCCCAGGCGCGCCAGCAGCGCGTCGAACTCGGGCGGGCTGCCGCCGACCGCCGCGGCGCTGGGCGCAAGCTCGTCGCGGTAGAGCGCGCGCAGATAGCGGCGCAGGTCCAGGCGGCCCACCGCCTCGGTGACCGTCTCGGCACCCAGAAGCAGCCCCAGGCACGCCGTCGCGGACAGGGGGGCGTTGACGCAGCGCAGCTTGACCGTCTCGTAGGGACCGACGTCGGGGGTGAACTGGACGCCCACGCGATCCCAGGCCGGTCGCGGACCCGCGAAGGCGTCCTCGACCACCCACGAGCGGTGCTGCTCGCCGACCACCGCGGCGGCGTCGGCGACGCCCAGCGCCTCGGCGACCCGGTCCAGGTCGGCCTGCTCAGTGGCGGGTACGACCTGGTCGACCACCGTCGAGCAGAACGCCACCCGCTCGCCGACCCACTCCAGCAAGGGGGCGGCCTCGCTCTCGGGCAGCATCTCGCAGAAGGACTCGACCAGCCCGCGCAGCAGCCTTCCGTTGCGCGGCAGGTTGTCGCAGGGCAGCACGGTCAGCGACTCGGCACCCGCGCGGCTGCGCGCCTGCAGGCCGCGCACGAGCTGTCCCACGGCGGTGCGCGGTGCGCGCCCGAGCGCATCCGCGGCGGTCTCGGGGTCGTCCGGTGCCAGGCGGCCGGTGGCGGGGTCGTGGCGGTAGCCGCCCTCGGTGACGGTCAGGGTGACGACGCGGGTGGCCGGCGCCGCGAGGGCGGCCGCCAGCCGCTCAGGCTCGTCCAGCGCCGACACGGTGTCGGTGATCGCACCGACCGCGCGGACCCGGTCGGCGCCGTCGGCCGCCCGCTCGGTGACCGTGTAGAGGTTGTCCTGGCCGCGCAGCGCCTCCACCGTCGACCGGCCGCGCGAGGCCGCGGCGCAGATCCCCCAGTCGCCGGGCTCGGCCGCCATGGCGAGCTGGGTGAACACGGCCTGGTGCGCCCGGTGAAAGGCGCCGGGCCCCAGGTGCACGATCCCGGTTCCGGTCCCGGGCGGCGGCAGCTCGGCCGTGAGCTCGGTGGGCAGCAGCCCGCGGGCGGCGCGGTTCAGCCGCGGCGTCGCCGTCGTCATGGTCACCTCCGCATCAACGATTCGTCCGTGGGGAGCGGCCGGGCACCCCGCCCGGCCGCTCCCCGGCGCCCCGCTACCCGCGCCCGCTACTCGGCCGACGGTTGCCGGTCGCTGCGCCAGGAGGCCGAGACGATGCTCGTTTGGTCGGTCTCGAAGGCGGCGATGTCGATCTCCCGGGTCTCGCGGGAGAAGATGAACGCGACCAGCGACACCGCCGCCGCGCCGATCATCAGCAGCGCCACCAGCCACGGGTCGCCGCCGGAACGGGCGAGCAGCGCGGTCGCCGCGACCGGTGAGAACCCGGCGATGGCCGCACCGATCTCGCGGGAGGCGGCGAAGCCGGTGTAGCGCACTCCGGCGCCGAACAGCTCGGCGTAGAACGCCGGCTGCACCGCGATCATAGGTGCCACGCCCAGAGTGGTCGCGATGAGCAGTGCCGACCAGATCACCACGGGCTCGCCGGTGTTGAGCATCAGGAAGAACGGATAGGCGAACGCGGCGGTGAACAGGACGCTGAAGATGTTCAGCGGCCGCCGCCCGATGCGGTCCGACAGTGCGCCGAAGACCGGCTGCAGCAGGATGACGGCGATTCCGAACGCGATGACGCCGGTCAGCGCCACCCAGCGCGGCTGGTCCAGCTGGGTGGTGAGGTAGGAGACGCTGAACGTCGCGAAGATGTAGACGACCGCTGTGTCGCAGATGTGCGCGCCGATGCCGACCAGGAAGCTGCCGGGGTAATTGCGCAGCGCCTGCACGATCGGGACCTTGACGGTGGTGCGCTTCTGCACCGCCCGCAGGAAGACCGGCGACTCGGCCACGCGCAGCCGAAGGTACAGCGACACCCCGATCAGCAGGAAGCTGAGCAGGAACGGCACCCGCCAGCCCCACGACATCAGCGCGTCGTCCGGCAGGAAGCCCACGATCAAAAAGACCACGGTGCCCAGTACCAGGCCGATCTGCACGCCGGTCTGCGCGAACGAGCCGAAGAACCCGCGCCTTCCGGCAGGGGCGTGCTCGGACAGCAGCGTGGAGGCGCCCCCGAACTCCGCGCCGGCGCCCAGTCCCTGGCAGATGCGCAGCAAGGTCAGCAGCACCGGAGCCCACAGCCCGATCTGGGGGTAGGTGGGCAGCAGCCCGATGATGCCGGTGGACAGGCCCATCACCAGAGTGGTGATGACCAGGGTCGTGCGCCGACCGAGCACGTCGCCGATGTGGCCGAAGACGAACCCGCCCAGCGGCCGGAAGACGAAGCCCACGCCGAAGCTGGCGAAGGCGACGAGCGTGCCGACGGCCGGGTCGGCGTCGGTGAAGAACAGCGCGTTGAAGACGAGGGCGGCGGCTGTGCCGTAGATGAAGAAGTCGTACCACTCGAGCGCCGTGCCCACGAGAGACGCGAGGACGACGCGCCGCATGTGCTCGGGTGACGTCGCGGGGATGTTGTCCGGGGTCCTCGCCCCGTCCTGGTCGGTCATGGCGGTTACTCCGTCTCTCCCCCGTATTCGGTCGTGGCCGGGGTCGGCGTTCGCCGACCGGGGGCGCCCCGCGGGGCGCGGCGGGCCGACCGGGTGCGGCCCGGTCGGCCGGTGATTCACCGTGGTGACTGCGCGGGCGGGTCGGCGACGGGACCGCCGCCCGCCCGCGGATCGGAGGTCCGGTGTCCGCCGGAGCGGTCGGGCACCAAGGCGTTCAGCTCCTCCCATACCGAGGAGGGGACGGGGATGCCGTTCTCGGTCCGCTCGGCGCGGGCGCGCCGTTCGACGTCGCCGGGCACGAGCACCTCGTCGGCGCCTTCGGCCGCGGGTGTGCTGCGCAGCTCGGCGCAGAAGTCCTCGACCTGGGCGCGGAAGGCGTCGGCGGGCATGAACCGCGCCGGGTCGATGCCGACGAGGACCGTGCCGTTGTCGCCGCTGTAGCCGGGCAGGCAGGAGATCCCGCCGCCGGAGAGCAGGCCGCCGACCGCCTCGATCATCACGCTGAGGCCGTAGCCCTTGTGCCCCGCGAAGGGCAGCAGGGCACCGCCCTGGTAGAAGTCGGCGGGCTGAGTGGAGACGCGCCCGGCGGAGTCCATCAGCACGCCTTCGGGCGCGCGCTCGCCGCGGGCGCGGGCCATGGCGAGCTTGCCCTCCGCGACGGCGGATGTGGCCCAGTCCATCACCACGGTCCCCTCCCCTGCACCGTCGTCGGCCGGGCCGCAGGGCAGCGCCCAGGCCAGCGGGTTGGTGCCGAGCCTGCGCTCACGCCCGCCGAACGGGGCCACCGTGGGGTCGACGTTGCACAGCGCGATGCCGATGTAGCCGGACTCGGCAAGGGACTCGACGTACTCGCCGAGCCGGCCGATGTGGTTGCAGTCGCGGACTGCGGCGATGCCGATTCCGTGGCCCTCGACGACACCGTTCAGCGCCCGAACGGCGGCGGCCGCGGCGACCTGCCCGAACGCGCGGTGTCCGCGGACGGTCAGCACCGCGCCGTCGGTGGGCTCGACCTCGGGGACGGCGCCGGGCTCGATCCGCCCCAGGTCCACCGCGCGGGCGTAGATGGGCAGCCGCCGGACACCGTGGGAGTCGTGGCCGACCAGGTTGGAGTCGACGAGGGACGCCGCCACCGCAAGCGCGGTGCCGCGCGGTGCGCCCATGTTCAGGAGCGCGGCCTCGGCGAGTTCGGTCAGCTCGCCCGAAGACACGATGCGCGTCGGCCCCTCGTCGGCGCCGCCCGAGCCGGCTCCGACACCGGCGTCCATCCAGTCGGCCGCGCTCGGCCGGTCTCCCCCGCTGTGCACAGGCTTTCCGTCCCTTCGAGAGGCTCTGCGTCCTTCCGTTTCATTGAATGAAACGGCGTTCCACTGCGTTCCACGCATATTCGCATAGGTGTGACGAGATGTGAAGGGGGTCACACGCCATTACATCGGCACCGGCGGTGGAGGGGTGGGGCGTTGGACCCGCGGAGATCGGTTCGGGTGCTCGCCGGTTGCGCGTGCGACGTAGGCGGCGAGGGCGGTGGGTGGCTAGGCCCGCAATTACCGGTGCGGGTGCCCGCCGGTGGCTCTTGCAACGACGGCAGCAAAAGCGGCGGGTGGGCCCACGACCCGAGCACACGACGAGGGCAGCAACGGCGGTGGGGGGTTGGGCCCGCAGGGATCGGTTCGGGTGCTCGCCGGTTGCGCGTCCGACGTGGGCGGCGAGGGCGGCGAGTGGTTCGGCCCGCGACCACCGGTCCGGGCGACCGCCGGTGGCTCGCGCGGCGACGGGCCGCGGGCGAGAGCTCTGGGCCGACTGGAGTGGACATTTCGGATATACGGGGCGGGGGTGGTCCCGCGGGTACGCGATGCCCGCTCGAACCAGCGGGCTGCACCGCCACTCGGCTTGGATTCCGCAATTCGGAAATTTGTGCGGCGTCTTGTCCTATTCATCCCGGTTCCAGGCTGGCATGCAGGCCCACACGGCGACGAGACCGCCGAAAACCGCACTTTGGGGCCCTCAGGGCTGCATCCGGCGGGGTTCGTCGCTCTCGGCGACGCCGCGGACCTCCCCAAGCGGGGTGCAAACCGGGCAATCCGGCGGAAATCCTCTCGGGTGAAGGCGTGCTGCGGTGTGCCAGAAGGCCGCGGAGTGCATCAGGGCAGTCTCGTCGCACGGCAGATCGAAGCGCCGCTCCCTAATGCCCGCTTTGTCGCACCCGTGTGGCCCACATCAAGGGATCGGCCGCCCCGCCGCACCGGCGGGTTCCGCACCGGCGCCGGCGGCAGCATCTGATCGCCGCCTCGCCCCCTCCCGCCCGTGCTGCCCGCGTTACGTCGGCCACCGGCGAGCGCCCGAACCGATCACCGCGGGCCCCCAACCACCCACCGCCCTCGCTGCCGACGTCGGGCGCGCAATCAGCGAGCACCCGAACCGGTGATCGCGGGTCCCGCCATCTGCGACCTCGCTGCCGACGTCTACCGGCGATCGCGAGCTGAGCCACCCATCACCCTCGCCGCCATCGTCGCGTGCGCCACCGGCGAGCACCCGAACCGGTGATCGCGGGCGCACCCCCACCGCCCTTGCTGCCCTCGTCGCGTCGGCCACCGGCGAGCACCCGAACCGATCACCGCAGGCCCAACCACACACCACCCTCGCTGCCCCCGTCGGGCGCGCAACCCGCGAGCACCCGAGCCGGCGATCGCGGGTCCCGCCATCTGCGACCTCGCTGCCCTCGTTGCGTCGGCCACCGGCGAGCACCCGAACCGATGACCGCAGGCCCAACCACACACCACCCTCGCCGCCGGCGTCTGGCGCGCAACCGGCGAGCGCCCGAACCGATAGGCGCAGGCCCAACCACCCGCCGCCCTTGCTGCCATCGTCGCGTGCGCAACCGGCAATCACTCGAACCGATCACAGCAGACCCAACCACCCACCACCCTCCCCGCCCCCGTCACGGGCGCGATCGGCGGTGGCGGTGGCGGTGGCGGTCAAGGCGTACCCAGGAGGGCGGAGATCTCGCGGGCCGCTGCGGCGACCTGGTCGCCGCGCCAGGCGGCGGTGCCCTCTGTGGGCACGTGCACCAGCGCCGCGGCGCTCACGCCGCCCACGACCTCTCCCGTGTAGTCGGTGATCGCCGCGCCGACGGCGCGCACGCCGGTCTCGTTCTCCTCGCGGTCCTCCGCGTAGCCCCGCGCGCGCACTGCCTCCAACTCGGCGAGGAGGCTGTCCTCGTCGCAGATGGTGTCGGGTGTGCGGCGGGGCATGCCGGCGCGCTGAAGCAGCGCATGCACGCGGTCGTCGGGCATGTGCGCCAGCATCGCCTTGCCGACCGACGTACTGTGCAGCCACAGCTGCATGCCCACCCGCGAGGCCAAGTGGTAGGGCTTGGTGCCCTCCAGCTTGGCGGCGTAGACGGCCTCGTCCCCGGTCAGCAACGCCAGGTGCACCGTCCACTCGGTGCTCTGCTGGAGGCGCGAGAGCACGGGGTAAGCGTGCTGGGGCAGGTCGAGCCGGCGCATGTAGCGCCCGGCCAGCGAGAGAACGCGCGGCCCGCCCGTGTAGTGGCCCTGGCCGTCGGTGCGCACGAAGTCGCGCGCCACCATCCGCTGCAGGATCCGGTGCACCGTGGGCTTGGGCAGCTCCGTGGCCGCTGCGATGTCGGCCAGCCGCGACGTGTGCGCCAGCGCCTCCAGGACGTCCAGCGTCCGATCCGTCACCGTCTCCTTCTCACGCCCCTGCATACCCCGATTATCCGCACACCCGGCAACCGCCACCGACCGCACCGCCGCCGCACTGCCGCACCGCCGGCGGGCCGGCGGTGCCGGGAGCGCTTAGCGGGTGCCGTCGCCCCCGGGTTCCGCGTCGTCGTGCTCGGGGATCAGGCCCGCATCATGGACCAGCAGCGCGACCTGCACGCGGTTGTTCAGGTCGAGCTTGGCCAGGATGCGGGAGACGTGGGTCTTGACCGTGGGCACGCTCAGGTGCAGGGACGCGCCGATCTCGGCGTTGGAGCGGCCCTCGGCGACGGCCACGGCGACCTCGTGTTCGCGCTCGTTGAGTGAGCGCAGCCGCTCGCGCGCCCGCTCCCGGCGCCGACCGCGCCCGTCGTCGCCGGTGGCGTGCGTGATCAGGCGGCGGATCACCGACGACGACAGCACCGGCTGCCCCTGGGACACCCGGCGCACCGCCTCGACGATCTCGGAGGGCGGCGTGTCCTTGAGCACGAACCCGGCTGCGCCCGCTCCCAGCGCACGCAGCACGTGCTCGTCGGCGTCGAAGGTGGTGAGGACGACGACCTCGGGCGCGGCGGGCCGGGCGCGCAGCACCTCGGTGGCCGCGAGCCCGTCCACCGCCGGCATCCGGATGTCCATCAGCACGACGTCGGGCCGCAGGCCGGCGACCATCTCCGCGACGGCGGCGCCGTCCCCCGCCTCTCCCACGACCTCCAGGTCGGGCGCGCCGCCGAGCATCATCCTCAGCCCGGCGCGCAGCAGCGGGTCGTCATCGACGATCAGCACGCGGATCTTCGCGGCGTCCGAGTCAGCGGGGACCGTCATACCGCCAGCCTAGGGCGACGGCGCGGGACGCCGTGCGAGAACCCGCCCCCTTAACCCGCCCCCTTGCGCGTCGACTGGACCGGTTGTGCCCACCCCGCGGCCACCGACCCGTCTGACCGGCTCCTTACTCCGCGGCCGCCGACCCGCCTGACCGGCTCCTCACTCCCCCCTCACCCCGCGTCCTCTGGACTCACCCGCGGAATATGGTTTAAGATTCAACTGTTTTCGGGGATGTAGTCCAAAGGACAACCAAACCGGAGGGGGCCGACCATGGACGTGCGACCGGCGGGGCTGCACCACGTCACCGCCATTGCCAGCGACCCGCAGGCCAACGCCGACTTTTATCTGAACGCGCTGGGCATGCGGCTGGTCAAGAAGACCGTCAACTTCGACGCGCCCGACACCTACCACCTGTACTACGGCGACCGCGCGGGCAACCCCGGCACGATCCTGACCTTCTTCCCCTGGCCCGACGCGCCGAAGGGGCGCCTGGGCGCCGGCCAGGCCACCACCACGTCCTTCTCGGTGCCCGAGGGGTCGCTGGGCTGGTGGCAGCGCCACCTCGCATCCCTCGACATCGAGACCAGCCGGCCCGCCGAGCGGCTCGGCGAGGACGTGCTGAGCCTGCGCGACCCCGACGGCCTCGTCATCGAACTGGTCGCCGGCGCCGACTTCCACGACACCGACCCCTGGGACGGCGCGGGAATCCCGGTCGAGCACGCCGTCCGCGGCATCCGCGGGGTCACCCTGACCGAGCACGACCTCGACGCCACCGCCGGCATGCTCAACGGCAAGCTCGGCTTCGAGCTCGCCGCCGAGCTGGGCGGCCGCTACCGCTTCCACACCAGCGAGGCCGGCCAGGGGGTCGGCACCGTCGTGGACGTCCTGGCCGACCGCGGCGCCCGCAACGGCCTGGTGGCCGCCGGCACCGTGCACCACGTCGCCTACCGCGCCCCCGACCAGCCCACCCAGGTCCGCTGGCAGCAGAGCCTGGCCGGCGACGGCGTGGGCGTCACCGAGATCCGCGACCGCTCCTACTTCACCTCGATCTACTTCCGCGAGCCCGGCGGCGTCCTGCTGGAGATCGCCACCGACGGCCCCGGCTTCGACTACGACGAGCCCCTGCTGCAGCTGGGCCGCAGGCTGAAGCTGCCGCCGTGGCTGGAGCCGCAGCGCGACGAGATCGAGCGGCACCTGCCGGAGCTGGTCGTCGGCGAGCACGAGGACTCCGCCACGTCGGCCGCCGGCGCCGCGAGCGGCGACGAGGCCGCCCGATGAGCGCGGCCGCCGACTTCCACCACGTCTACGTGCCCGCCGAGGAGCCGGGGCGGCCGACGCTGCTCCTGCTGCACGGCACCGGCGCCGACGAGCACGACCTCCTCGGCCTGGGCCGCGCCCTGGCACCGGGGGCGGCCCTGCTGTCGCCCCGCGGCAAGGTCAGCGAGAACGGCCTCAACCGCTGGTTCCGTCGCCTGCGCGAGGGCGTCTACGACACCGAGGACGTCATCGCGCGCTCCGGCGAGCTGACCGGTTTCGTGGAGTCCGCCGTCGCCGAGTACGGACTCGACCCGCGCGGGGTCGTCGCGGCGGGCTTCTCCAACGGCGCCAACATCGCCGCGGCCACCCTGCTGCTGCACCCCGGCGCGTTGGCGGGCGCCGCCCTGTTCGCCGCCGCGGCGCCGCTGCAGGACCGCGAACCCCCGATGGCCGACCTGTCGGGGACCCCGGTGTTCCTGGGCGCGGGCCGCATCGACCCGATGACCACCATCGAGGAGGCGCGGCTGCTCACCGGCCAGCTGCGCGAGCGCGGCGCCGCGGTCACGCTGCACGAGCACCGCGGCGGCCACGAGCTGCCGGTGCCCGTGCTCGACGCCGCACGCCGATGGCTGGCCGAGAGCGGTCTCGCCGGTTCGGCGCCGGCTCCGGCGGACGGGCCGCCGGCCGCCGGAGCCGACGGCGGGGCCGGGTAAGGGCGGGCGTGAGTACGATGGCGCCCATGACCGCAGGGGAGGAGGGCGTGCGCTGGCTCGACGCCGAGGAGCAGTCCGTCTGGCGCTCGCTGCTCCGAGCGCAGTCCCGCATCGAGGAGGAGCTCGACCGCGATCTGCAGGCGCGCAGCGGGGTCAGCCTCGTCGAGTTCGGGATCCTCGTCGCCTTGTCGGAGGCGCCCGGCATGCGGATGCGGATGCGGGTCCTGGCCGACAGCGTCATCGTGTCCAAGAGCCGCCTGTCCCACCAGATCACACGGCTGGAGCGCGCCGGCTACGTGCGCCGCGAGCCCTGCGAGGAGGACCGCCGCGGCTTCTGGGCGATCCTCACCGACCAGGGGCTGAAGGTGCTGCGCGAGGCCGCCGGCGGGCACGTCACACGGGTGCGCGAGCGCGTCTTCGACCGCCTCACGCGTGAGCAGGTGCGCCAGCTCGGCGCCGTCATGCGGCTCCTGGAGCCCGGAGACGGCGCCGGAGGCTGACGAGAGGCTGCCCGCCCCTCCCGCAGACCCCGGGGGCCGCACCCCGGGGGGACCCGGCCGCGCGCACGCCCGGCGCGCGCGGCCCGACCGAGCGCCCGGATCAGGGGCGGCGGCCCAGGTAGGCCAGCATCCGGTCCTGCTCGGACGCGGACTCGGGCACGCTGACCTCGGGACCGCAGACTCCCTCCATACGCAGGGTCTCGCCCAACTGGCGCGCGCTTTCGAAGACGCGGGCGACCTCGGCGGCGGGCAGGGTCTCGTCCTGCCCGGTGGCGCGGGCGAGGTCCCAGGCGTGCACGACCAGGTCGAAGCCGAGGAAGTCGTCGATCGTCCGCGCCAGGCTGGTGCGGCCGAAGTAGCCGTCGAACTCCGTGGCCGCCTGCTCCGGGTCGTCGAGGACCTCCTGCAGGGCCGTGCGCGCTTCGTGCCAGGCGGCGACCGGGTCGTCCTCGACCCGGATCCGCAGGTCGATCGCGATCCCCACGTGGCCCGGCATGTTCGTGTGGTTGTCGATCATGTGGCGCAGCAGGTCGCGCGCCGTCCATCCGGCGCACGGCGTCGGGGACTCCCAGCGGCCTTCGGGCACGCCCTCGACCCGCCGGGTGAACTCAGCGGACCGTTCGCGGTAGCGCTCGGCGGTCTCCGCGGTGTCGGGCTGGGGTGTATCGGCGTTCGTCGCCGTGTTCGCGGTGTCCATGGCGACGATTCTGCTGGGGCCCGGCGCCCGCGGTCGTGTACGGATCGGACACCGCGGCGGGGACGATCCCGGCGCCCAGCGCGGCGGCGGGCCGCGCGCCGCTGTGCCCGCCGGACCGGCGCGGTGGGCGGCCGACGAGTTCGTGCGGTGGGGCTCCGCCGAGGTCGCGGCACTCGCGGTACAGGTGCGACTGGTCGGTGAACCCGGCGGTGTGCGCGAGGCCGGCGAGGTCGGCGGGCGCGGCCGGGTGGCGCGCCAGGCGCAGGAACCGCTGAAGGCGCAGGATGCGGCGCAGGACCGAGGGCCCGTAGCCGAACGCCGCCGTGCTGCGCCGGTGGAGCTGGCGTTCGCTCAGCCCGGTCTCGGCGGCGAGCGCGGCAACCGGTGTGGAGGGGTCGGCGGTGAGCATGCCCGCGACCGCGGTGACGACCGGGTCTGCGGGCGGGATGTCCCGCCGGCTGCTGCGGACCAGGTCCTCCAGCACGGCGACGCGCTCACGGTCGCCGCCGGCCTCGTCGAGTTGTTCGAGCAGTCGGCGCCGGCGGGCCGAGCCCAGGACGTCCTCGATCGGGATGCGGCGCTCGCGGGCGGCGGCGGTGTCCAGCCCCAGCACGGCGCCGACGCGGCCCGGGCGGAAGCGGACGCCCACCGCGGCGGTGCCGGGCGGCAGGGAGAACGTCCATCCGGTGGTCTCGGGACCGCACACGACGAGGCGGCCCCCGTCGATCCACAGCACGTCCACGCACCCGTCGGGCACCAGGCGGTGGCGGCCCTCGATGCGCGCGGTCCAGCTCAGCACGAGGTCGTCGGCCAGGTCCGCCGCTACGGGCTCGGGCGTGTACCAGGTCATGGCTCCCCTCCGGTCCGGCGGCGGAGGCGACGGTCGCGCGCGTGCGGGACCGCGGCCGTGCGCCGGTTTCAGCGGGGCCCGGGCGATCGGCCGCCCGGACGTCCGGCGGTCTCCTATCGGCGCGCAGCCCCACGGCGAACGGGCGTGCTCCCCGGGCCCCGCAGCCCACTCTAGTGCTGTGACCGGCGACAGTGCTGTGACCGGCGACGTTCACGGGTTGCCCGTCGGATCGCGCCGTTGTCGGCCTTGGAGGTTCCCACGACCGCGCCCTGGCCGTCGGGGCGTCCGATCGCACGGCGGCGCGGAGCCCGGTAGCCGGCGCGGTGCGCGGCGGAGCCCGGTACCGGTCGCCGGTACCGCCGCGCATCCGCGTCAGTCGAGGCAGAACTCGTTGCCCTCGGGGTCGGCCATCACGATGTGGCCGGCCCCGAGCGGCGGTGCGGGCTCCTCGCGCCTGATCCGTGCGGCGCCGTGCGAGGCGAGCCGCTCGGCCTCGGCCTCCAGGGCCGCCATCCGCGCGTCGCCGTCGAGCCCGGGTGCGGCTCGCACGTCGAGGTGCACCCGGTTCTTGACCTGCTTGCCCTCCGGCACCCGCTGGAAGAACAGCCGCGGCCCCGAGCCCGCGGGGTCGACCACCGCCGAGGCGTCGTTGCGCCTCTCCGGCGGCACGCCCATCGCCTCCAGCGCCTGCTCCCACGTCGCGAAGCCCGCGGGCGGGTCCTGCACCTTGTATCCCAGGGCCTCGCACCAGAAGCCCGCCAGTGCGGCGGGGTCGGCGCAGTCGAGCGTGATCTGGATGTCGCGGGCCATGTCAGCTCGCCTCCTGCCGTGTGTGTCGGCGGGTGTGCAGGTACAGGTCGCGGAGCAGGCACACCTCCGCCATGTGGTGGATCACTTCGCGGTTGATGTGCGCGACCAGCTCCGCCATGGAGTGTTCCGCGTACTCCCCTTCCGCCTCGCCGCACGGGCGGGCGAGGCCGCTTTCCCCGAGCGACTCGACCCCGGCCTGCCACGCGGTGTACTCCGCGTCGAGCTGGGCCAGCGCCGCGGTCGCCGTCTCGGCGTACTCGAACGACCAGTAGTCGACGGGCGCGCGGCCGAAGTGGGAGGCGTTGCGCATCGCCAGCACGCCCACGATCACGTGCCCGAGCCGCCAGGCGATCGTCGTGAGCGGCGCCGGGTCGGGCTCGGGAAACGCGAAGTCGATGGTCATCGCGCCGGACCCGCCCTGCACCGGTGCCGTGCCGGTCCCGCGCGGGCGCACGTTCCAGCAGTCCTGCGCCGGCTCCCAGAAGTACTCGTCGTCGGTGAGCCCGTCGAGGCGCCCGCGGAGCTGGTTGCTCCAGTGCCAGTCGAGCTGCTCTCTCAGCAGGCTGTTCCATGTGTGATCGGTCATGGCTCCAGCCTCCTCCCAATAGCGGACAGGGTCGTTCCGTGATCTGTGGAACGATGCGCCTATGACCGTCGAAGCGACGACCGAACGCGTGCTGCGGCTGCTGGCGCTGCTCCAGCGGCGGCCGTCCTGGACCGCTGCCGAGATCGCGGCCGAGCTGGGGGTCACCGACCGCTCGGTGCGCCGCGACGTGGAGCGCCTGCGCGCGCTCGGCTACCCCGTGCAGGCGGCGCCGGGCGTCGGCGGCGGCTACCAGCTCGGCGCGGGCACCCGGCTGCCGCCGCTGCTCTTCGACGACGAGGAGGCGACCGCGACGGCGGTCTCCCTGCGGCTGGCGTCGGGCGGCACGGTCGCCGGAGCGAGCGAGGCGGCGCTGCGGGCGCTCGCGAAGCTCGACCAGGTGATGCCGCCCCGGCTGCGCGCCGAGGTGCGGGCGGTGCACGGCGCCACCGAGATCCTTGTCGGCCCCGGCGTCGAGGTCGACGCGGAGGTGCTGGTGACACTCGCGCGCGCCTGCCGCGACGCCGTGCGGGTGCGGTTCGGCTACGTCGGCCGCGACGGCCAGGAGAGCGAGCGCACGGTCGAACCGGTGCGGATGGTCACCACCGGCCGCCGCTGGTACCTCATGGCCTGGGACCCCGACCGCGACGACTGGCGCACCTTCCGGCTGGACCGGATGCGCGAGGTGGCGGCGACCACGTGGCGCTTCCGTGCGCGGGAGCATCCGGACCCGGTCGCCTACGTGCAGCGGTCGGTCACCGGGGCGCCGTACCGGTACCTCGCCCGGGTGCGGATCCACGCCCGGGCCGACCAGGTGCGAGCGCTGGTTCCGCCCCAGGTCGCGCGCGTCGACGACGACGGCGACGGGTGGTGCCTGCTCGTCGGCGGCGCGGACGAGCTGGAGTCGATCGCCATGCACGTCGCGCGGCTGGGCTTCGAGGCGGAGGTCCTGGACCCGCCTGAGCTGCGCGAGGCCGCCGCCGTGCTCGCCCGCCGGCTCGCGGCGATGGCCGGGGCGGGCTGAGCGCTGCGGCCGGTCCGCTCGCGGACCGGCCGCAGGGGTGCGTGCCTGAGGGCCGGGTGCACGGGTTCGCGGAGAATGTCCGAGACTGTTCGGATGACGGCAGACGAGCCGAACCGAGCCTGGGAGAGCCGAGGGCCGATGCCCGAACCGAACGCCGCCGACGAGCCCGACGAGCCCGCCGGACACGCCGACCACGCCGGAGCCGCGGGCGAGCCGCGCCTGCTCGCCATCAGCGACCTGCACGTGTCCCACAGCGGCAACCGCGAGGTGCTGGAGGGGCTGCGCCCCTACACCGGCGGCGACTGGCTGATCGTCGCCGGGGACGTCGCCGAGACCCCCGCCGCCGTCGAGGAGGCGCTGCGCATGCTGCGCGAGCGGTTCGCCGAGGTGGTGTGGGTGCCCGGCAACCACGAGCTGTGGACCACCCCGCGCGACCCGCTGCAGCTGCGCGGCGCCGAGCGCTATGAACAGCTTGTGGACATCTGCCGGGGCCTGGGCGTACACACCCCCGAGGACCCGTTCCCCGTGTGGCGCGGCGCGGGCGGCCCGGTCACGGTGGTGCCGCTGTTCACCCTCTACGACTACACGTTCCACCCGCCCGGCACCTCCACCAAGGAGGACGGGCTGGCCTACGCCCGCAGCACCGGCGTGGTCTGCACCGACGAGTTCATGCTCCACCCCGACCCCTACCCCTCCCCCGACGCGTGGTGCCGGGCCCGGCTGGAGTACAGCGAGCGCCGCCTGGCCGAGGTCGACGGTCCCACCGTCCTGGTCAACCACTACCCGCTCGTGCGCGAACCCACCGACGTCCTCTACTACCCCGAGTTCGCCCAGTGGTGCGGCAGCGTCCACACCGCCGGATGGCACCTCAAGTACGACGCCGCCGCGGTCGTCTACGGCCACCTGCACATCCCTCGGACCACCTACCACGACGGGGTCCGGTTCCAGGAGGTCTCGGTGGGATACCCGCGCGAGTGGCGGCGCCGCCCGGTCCCCGACAACCGCCTCTACCAGGTGTTCCCCGCACCGGCGGAGGGCTAGCGGCCCGTCCCGGCGGGCGCCCGCTCTCCGGCCCGCCGGGCGGATCCCCCGGTGGCCGGTCCGACAGGAGCTTGAGGGGGGCCTCAGTCCGCGGGCGCGGGCTCCGCGGCGCCGCGGAGCCCGGCCGCTGAGCGGACGAGTGACGCGACCTCCGGTGAGCGGCTGCTCGGCGGCCACGCGATCACCGTGGTGACGTCCGGCGCGTCGGCGACGGGCACCGCGACGTGCTCGGGCCACTGCCAGGCGCGGCTGGAGGCGGGGATGACCAGCAGCGTCCTGCCCAGCGCAACGAGCTGAGCGAGCTGCGACTGGGTGTGCACCTCCGGTCCGGGCCCCTCCGGGTAGGACCCGTCGAGCCGGGGCCAGCGAGCCAGCGGCAGGTCCGGCACGTCGCGGACATCGGCCAGGGTGAGCCGGTCGCGCGAGGCGAGCGGATGCCCCGCGGGAAGGAGCGCGATCTGGCCTTCGACGTAGAGGTCCTCGGTGTCGAACCCGGCGAGGTCGTCGAAGGGCCGGTGCATGAGGGCCGCGTCGGCGCGCCCGTCGCGGAGCAGCCGCGCCTGCTCGCCGACCTCGCACAGCAGAACCTCGACCGATGGCGCTTCGGGATCGCTCGCGAGCGCGTCGAGGAGCCGCTGCAGCAGCTCGTGGGACGCTCCGGCCTTGGTCACGAGCACCAGCCGCCGCGTCGGATCCCCGGCACGCCGCGTCCGATGCGCGGCGGCCGCGACCGCGTCGAGGGCCGCTCGGGCCTCGCGGAGCAGCACGCTGCCGGCGTAGGTCAGCGCCGCTCCCCGGCGGTCCCGGTCGAAGAGCCGGACGCCGAGCCGCTGCTCCAGCCGGCGGATCGCGCGCGAGAGCGGCGGCTGCGCGATCCCCAGCCGAACGGCGGCGCGTGCGAAGTGCAGCTCCTCGGCAACGGCGACGAAGTACCGCAGCTCGCGGGTCTCGAGATCGTCCACGTGCGGAGCCTACCGCCTGATACCGGGCGAGTATCACAGCCGAGCGAATCGGTCTTGGACGGCGAGCGCGGGGCTCGCCGAGTATTGGTCCCGTGAACGACACGAAGACCGCGCTGGTCACCGGCGCGAACAAGGGAATCGGCTTCGCCATCGCACAGGGCCTGGGAGCGGCCGGCTTCACGGTCGCCGCGGGCGCGCGCGACGACGCCAGGCGCGAGCAGGCCGTCGACCGCCTGCGTGCCGCGGGCGCCGACGCGTTCGGGGTCGCCCTCGACGTCACCTCAGACGACAGCGTCGCCGCCGCGGCCGCGGCCGTCGAGAAGGCGGCGGGACGGCTCGACGTGCTCGTCAACAACGCGGGCATCTCCGGCCGGACCGGCGACGGCATACAGGACCCGACGACGCTCGACCTCGACGTCGTCCGCACCGTCATCGAGACGAACGTGCTCGGGGTCGTCCGGGTGACGAACGCGCTTCTCCCGCTGCTCCGCCGCGCCGACTCGCCGCGCATCGTCAACATGTCGAGCAACATGGGTTCGCTGACACTGCAGACCGGTCCGATCCTGGCCGCGTACGCACCGTCGAAGTCGATGCTCAACAGCCTCACGGCGCAGTACGCCCGCCGGCTCGCCGACACGAACGTCATCGTGAACGCCGCCTGCCCCGGCTACGTCGCGACCGACTTCACCGGCTTCAACGCGCCGCGGACGCCCGAGCAGGGTGCCGCGATCGCGATCCGGCTCGCCACCCTGCCCGACGACGGACCGCGCGGCGGCTTCTTCGACGACGAGGGCGCCGTCCCCTGGTGACTCCGGACGGGCGGGAGCGAAGGCGCCGGCCCGCATTTGCGCCGCCCTCCCGGCCATCACCGCGCCGCAAAGTTCCGCAGTTCACGCGGCGCCCACTCGGCGGTCGAAACCCCGGCCTCACGGCCCCCGCGGCCCGGAGCGCGCGTGCGGCCGTGAAGCGCCTCGTCACAGGCCTGTGGACGGCCACTGGACACGCATTCGAACCTGTGTTCGTATTGAGGGTATGCGATGGGAATCCTTGCGTGACCAGCACGACGAGCCCGCGCTGTTCGAGCGCGCGGACGTCGCGCCCGAGCCCTCCGGCGCCGGGCGCGGCACCGGGCGGGCCGGGCTGGCCGATCCCGGACCCGGGCCGGTCCTCGGCGGCGACGGCGGCGACGCCGTGGCCGTCGAGATCCGCGCCCGATCGATCATCAACCGCGTCCCCGGCGAGGCCGCGGTCCCGTTCCGCTGGACTGTCAACCCCTATCGGGGCTGCAGCCACGCCTGCGTCTACTGCCTGTCCGGCGACACCCCGATCCTCATGGCAGACGGCCGGACCAGACCGCTGGCGGAGATCAGGGTCGGCGATCGGATCTACGGGACGCGCCGCGCGGGCGGCCGCCGGCGCTACACACCCACGACGGTGCAGGCGCATTGGACGACGGTGAAGCGCGCCTACCGCATCACGCTGGCCGACGGCACGGTGCTGGTGGCCAGCGGCGACCACCGGTTCCTCACCGGCCGCGGCTGGACATACGTCGCCGGAGGCGCCTCCGGCCACCGCCGCCGGCCGCACCTGACCGAAGGGACCGGACTGCTGGGCACGGGCCGCTACGCGGATCCGCCCGAGGGCGCCGGCGCCTACAGGAGGGGCTATCTCTGCGGGATCCTCCGCGGCGATGCGCCTCCCGGCGGTTCCGGCCATCCGGGAACGAAGCGTCCGGCCGACGGAGCCCGCGTGTTCCGACTCCGCCGGGCGCTCGCCGACGGCGAAGCGGCGGATCGCGCCGCAGGCTGCCTCGCCGGTCTCGGCGTGAGCGCGGTCCGCTTCGACCCCGCCGCCGCGCCGGAGAACCGGCGAGCGATCACGGCGATCCGCACCGCGCAGGGCACCTCGTCCGAGCGCATGTCCGAGATCGTGGAATGGCCGGTCGCACCGTGCGACGAATGGCGCAAGGGGTTCCTCGCGGGGGCGTTCGACGCCGAAGGCGACTGTTCCGGAGGCGTCCTCCGCATCTCCAGCGCCGACAGCGAGATCATCGCGGCGGTCGGCCTGAGCATGAAGCACTTCGGCTTCGAGCACACCGTCGAGGGACCCGCCGCGGTGTCGGGCGCGCAGGTCGTGCGGCTCACCGGAGGACTGCGCGAGCGGCTGCGGTTCCTCCAGACGACGGACCCCGCGATCACTCGAAAGCGCGGTATCGACGATGCCGCACTCGAGTCGGACCCCCGGCTCGACGTCGTCTCGATCGAGGACACCGGCGAACTACGCACGCTGTACGACATCACGACCGGAACGGGGGACTTCCTCGCGAACGGCGTGGTGAGCCACAACTGCTTCGCCCGGCGCACGCACGAGTATCTGGACCTCGACTCCGGACACGACTTCGACTCCAAGATCATGGTCAAGGTCAACGCCGGCGAGCTGCTGCGGCGCGAGCTGGCCAACCCGCGGTGGGCGGGCGAGCCGATCGCGATGGGCACCAACACCGACCCCTACCAGCGGGCCGAGGGCCGCTACCGGCTGATGCCGCAGATCATCGCGGCCCTGCGCGACTTCGCCAACCCGTTCTCCGTCCTCACCAAGGGGCGGCTCATCCTGCGCGATCTCGACCTGCTCGAACAGGCGGCCCGGGTCACCGACGTGGGCCTGGCGGTGTCGGTCGGCTCCCTCGACGAGGACGTATGGCGCACCGTCGAGCCCGGCACCCCGCGCCCCGCCTCGCGGTTGGACGTCGTCCGCCGGTGCGCCGACCGCGGGCTGAGCTGCTCCGTGCTGATGGCGCCGATCCTGCCCGGCCTGACCGACTCCGCCGAGCAGATCGAGGCGACCGTCGCCGCGATCGCCGAGTCCGGCGCCGCGAACGTCACCCCGATCCTGCTGCATCTGCGCCCCGGCGCGCGCGAGTGGTACATGCGGTGGCTCGCACGCGAGTACCCGCACCTGGTGCCGCGCTACCGCGAGCTGTACCGCCGCGGCGCCTACGCTCCCAAGCCCTACCGCGACCTGGTCGGCGCGCGCGTGCGCGACGCCGCACGCCGCCACGGCCTGCTGCGCCCCGACAGCGGCGACCCGCCGCGCCACCGCCCCGCACCGGCCGACGGCTCCGCTTCGGCGAGGTCCGACGGCGGCCGCGCCCCCGGCGGCGAGCAGCTGACCCTGCTCCAGTGACACGCACGCGAAACGGCGGATCCCCCACGGGCTCAGGCTCGGCCGAACTCGTCGCAGGTGGCGTGGACGTACCCCGCGGACTCCGGCGTCGCCACGTCCAGGTCCCGCAGCACCGCCGAGACCCCGAGGTCGCCGAAGGAGCAGGCGGCGGGCATGTCCTGCTCGCGGTACTCCACGTCCAGCACCCGGTCCGGATACGCGCCGGCGTAGACGTCGCACTCGTTCCAGCGGCCGCACTCCTCGGTGACCGCGAAGTCGAAGCCGGCCACGGGACCGCCGTCCGCGTCCCGGATCAGCTCTGCCGCGTTCTTCTGCCCGGCCGCCAGGCCTTCGCGGTGGGCGCGGGCCGTCAGCAGCTCGGCGAACCCGACCGCGTCCGCGCGGTCGAGCAGCGACTCCGAACGCGTCCACGAGTCCAGGTTGTCCAGCTCCACGGCGTCGAACCCGTCCTGAGCGCAGCCCCGGATCCACGCGCCGACGACCTCCGCGGCCGCTTCGCGCTTGTCCGCGGTCGAGATGTCGATCAGCGCCTCGTCCCAGTCGGAGTCGACGACCAACTCGCCGTCGGCGTCGCGCAGCAGCAGGTCGGGACGGTCCTCGCGCCACTGGTCGAGCTCTCCGGGCTGCACCTGGAACCCGTTGACGTAGCAGACGTTGTAGACGCCGTCGGCGGGCGCGTCGAGCCGGTCCCGGATGACCGCGTCCGCGCCCTCCGGCAGGGGGTAGGCCCCGCCGATCTGGTAGTCGAAGGCCGTGTGCGCGGGCGGCGGCTGGGGGGACGCGGCCTGCTCGCCGGAGGAGTCGGCGGACTCCTCCGCGGCGGCCGGCCGTGCGCTCTCCTCTCCGGGCCCGCTCGGTGCACAGGCGGCGAGGGCGAGCAGGGCGGCCATCGGGAGGGTGCGCACGGCGCTCCGCACAGTCATGGCAGCAAACCTACCGCCGTTCGGCCGCCCTCGGGCACCCGCGTGCGGTGGTACGGCGGCGCCCGCGAAGCGCGCCGGCACAACCGGCCGAGAATCGGTTTACCTGCGGCGACGTCCGGTTCAGGCCGTGTTTTCGGCTCCGCTTCACGAACAGGCGCGCCGAAGCGGCGGTCACAACAGTGACAGCACAACAGCCCGGACGGAATCGTCCGCGAAGGGGGAGCGATGTCCGCACGCACGTTCACGACCGCCGCCGCCCGCAGTCTCCGCACCGCCGTAGTCGCCGGGGTGGCGGTGCCCGCCCTGCTGGCGGGTGCGCCGCTCGCCGCCGCCGACACCGCCGGCACCGCCGGCGCGGGGGACGCCGGGACCGTGCCCGACTGCGGGTTCCACCGTTTCAAGCTGATCGAGAACGGCCGCAACGCCGCGGCCGGCACCATGGCCTTCGACTTCGCGCTCGCCCGCGTCTCCGACGGCGCCGGAGCGTGCCTGATGCCCGGGTCGGTGGAGGTGCGCTGGGTGGACGGCGACGGCGAGCAGGTCGGCGCCTGGGCGCGCCAGCGCAGCGAGCCCGGCGAACCGTTCGTGCTCGACGAGGGGGACGTCGCCGAGTTCACCATGTTCCACGCCAACACCGGCAACTACGTCCCCGAGGAGTGCGAGCCCACCGAGGCCGCCGGCATCGAGTACGCGATCGGCGAGAGCGGCGAACTGTCCTACGCCGGGCTGGGCCCGGGGCTGACCGTCTGCGCCGATTCCGAGATCCAGGGCACGAGCCTCTCTCCGGTGACACCGAGCCCGTACAACTGAGGCCCCCGGTTCCGCCCGACCGCCGCGCGTCCGCCGAAAACCCGTTGCCGCCGCGCGGACCGCGGTGGATCATCGCGGGCATGTTCCGGCACGCCTCCTCGCTCACGCCCGCGGTCGCGGGCGCCGCGGAGCGTGCCCGGAGCGCGGCCTCGCTGCGCGACCTGTTCGACGGCGCCGAGCGCTGACCCCTTCCCGGTCGTTGTGAGGCGGCCCGGCGGGAAGGGGTGGGCACGGCGCGGGCCGCTTCCGCAGCGAGCATCGAGGGAACCATTATGGCCAAGAAGGCCTTCGTGCGGACCAAGCCGCACATCAACATCGGCACGATGGGGCACGTCGACCACGGCAAGACCACGCTGACCGCGGCGATCACCAAGGTGCTGAGCGAGTCGGCGGGGGCCGACCATGTGCCCTTCGACCGGATCGACCGGGCGCGCGAGGAGGCCGCGCGCGGCATCACGATCAGCATCGCCCACGTCGAGTACGAGACCGCCACCCGGCACTACGCGCACGTCGACATGCCCGGCCACGCCGACTACGTGAAGAACATGCTCACCGGCGCGGCCCAGCTCGACGGGGCGATCCTGGTGATCTCCGCGCACGAGGGGGTCATGCCGCAGACCCGCGAGCACGTGCTGCTCGCCCGGCGGGTCGGAGTCGCGCACGTCGTCGTCGCGCTGAACAAGGCCGACGGCGCCGACCGCGAGCTGGCCGACCTGGTCGAGTTGGAGGTGCGCGAGCTGCTGGCCGAGCACGGCTATCCGGACTCACCCGTCGTGCGGGTCTCCGGCCTGCGCGCCCTGGAGGACGACCCGGTGTGGACGGCCTCCGTGGCCGAGCTGCTCCGCGCCGTCGACGAGCACGTGCCGGTGCCCGAGCGCTACACCGACGCGCCGTTCCTGCTGCCGGTGGAGGGCGGGCTGTCGGTGACCGGCCGCGGCACCGTCGCCACCGGGTCGATCGAGCAGGGAAGGGTGGCCGTCGGCGACACCGTCGAGGCGGTCGGCGCGGGCCCGGGCTTCACGGCCGTGGTCACCGGGGTCGAGACCTTCGGCAAGACCATGGAGTACGGCGAGGCCGGGGACAACGCCGCGCTGCTGCTGCGCGGTGTGCGCCGCGAGCAGGTGCGGCGCGGGCAGGTCCTCGCGGCCGTGGGCACCCAGTCGGCCCACCACCGCTTCGCCGCCCGGGTCCACCTGCTCACAGCCGAGGAAGGCGGCCGCCGCACCTCCATCGGCGACGGGTACCGGCCGCAGCTCTACATCCGCACGGCCGACGCGCCCGGGCGGCTGCGGCTGCGCGGCGCGGAGCGCGCCCGTCCCGGTGAGACCGTCGACGTCGAGGTCGAGCTGGGCACCGCCCTGGCCATGCGCCCGGGCCTGGGGTTCGCGATGCGCGAGGGCGGCAGGACCGTCGCCGCCGGGACGATGACGGAGCCGCTGGACTGAGACCCGACGTCGGAGTCCAGCGAGGGGGAGGGGCCGCGGCCCCTCCCCCTCGTGTGTCGCGGGCTCCGAGGGCGCCGGAGCGCCTGCCCGGCCGCCGTCACGTGAACAGCGGCAGGCGCCCGACGATCTTGTCGACCTTGTTGCGCGGGCCGACCAGCGCCACGCCGTGGTAGCGGAGGTCGTCGGCGCCGGTCTCGGCGAGTGCGTCCAAATACCCGCTGTAGACGCGGCAGACCTGGGCCAGCGAGGGCATGTCCACGACGAGCAGGCCGGACTTGCTCAGGGCCTTCTCTCGGATGCCGCTCACCTCGGCGGTGTCGCCGGCCAGGACGGTGCAGCCGGTCCAGGGCAGCCCGCGGTGCGCTCCGCCGGAGGCGTCGGCGCCGCCGGGGCCGATCATCTGCGGCACCTCGCGGCCTACGGCGGCGGCCAGGCAGCTCGCGGTGTTGGCGGCGAGGCCGGGGTCCAGGTCGCGGTCGATCACCATCACCCACTTCACCCGCAGGCCGCGGGTGGGGGTGTCGATGTCGACGTCGTCGGGGTCGAGTCGGAACGGGGTGGTCTCCGCCGGGTCCGGGCGGGTGAGCTGGTCGGTCATACGGTTCCTCGGCCTGGTCGCGGGCGTGGTGCGGCGCACCGCGCGCGTTGCGCGCGCAGGAGTTCCGGTCGTTCGACGTACGCGTACTCTGAAAGAAGCTAGCCATACGTGCGACTTGTGCAAAGCACTACCGAACATCGTTCGGCGAGGGAGCGGAAACGGTGGAGCTGGACGAACTCGACAGGGCGATTCTGCGCGAAGTGCAGAAGGACGCACGGCGCACCAACCGCGACCTGGCCGCCGCGGTCGGCGTCGCGCCGTCGACCTCGCTGGAGCGCATGCGGTCCCTGCGCGAGCGCGGGGTGCTGCGGGGATACCGGGCGGAGGTGGATCTGGAGGCCATCGGGCGCGGCGTGCAGGCGATGATCGCGGTGCGCATCCGCCCGCCGTCGCGGCGCAACATCGAGTCGTTCCGCGAGTGGGCGGCACGGCTGCCCGAGACCGTCGGCCTGTTCGTGACCTCGGGCAGCAAGGACTTCTTGATCCACGTCGCGGTCGCCGACACCGACGGCCTGTACGCGTTCGTCATCGACCGCCTGACCGAGCGCCCGGAGGTCGCCGACGTCGAGACCAGCGTCGTCTACGAGCACATGCGCACACCGGCGGTCGAGCCGGTGCGGCCCCGCGGCAAGGCGTCGGGCCGGGGTCGGGGAGCCGGCGAGCCCCGGACACACTGACCGATGGCGCCCGGCCGACGACCGGAAGCGGCCACCCGCACCGGACGGACGTGCGTCCACCCGGGCCGCGCAGGCACCACGGCGACGCCTACCGCGGCCACGCCGCCCGCACCGGCGCCTTCGTGCCGCTCGTCGGCCGCCTCCACCCCCTGACAGGCCGGGCCCCGATCGGGCGGGGCAAAAACCGTGATCCACGACGGCGGCCTAGCATCGTGCTGTGGCCCCATCGCGATTCGAGCCCGACCCGCGGCCCGCCGACCCCGCGCCGGCGGACGGCGGCGGCCGGACGGGCGCCGACCCCGCCGGGGCCGCGTCCGCGTCCGCAGCGGCGGGCGCTCCGACCACCCCCGTGTCCGAGGCGGCCAAGGCGGAAGTGTTCGCCGAGCAGCGCCCCCGGCTGCTCGGGCTCGCCTACCGGCTGCTCGGGTCGGCGGCCGAGGCCGAGGACGCCGTCCAGGACGCGTACCTGCGCTGGAACGGAGCCGATCCCTCGGTGGTGCGGGTACCGGCGGCCTGGCTGACCAAGGTGGTCACCAACCTCTGCCTGAACCGGCTCACCTCCGCGCGGGCGACCCGCGAGCGCTACATCGGCCCCTGGCTTCCCGAACCCGTGCTGACCGACAGCGGCGCGCTCGGGCCGATGGAGACGGCGGAGCAGCGCGACTCGGTGTCAGTAGGCGTGCTGGTCATGCTCGAACGGCTGACCCCGCCCGAGCGCGCCGTTTTCGTGCTGCGCGAGGCGTTCGGGCACACGCACCGCGAGATCGCCGAACTCCTCGACGTCGACGAGTCCCATTCGCGGCAGCTGCTGCGGCGCGCCCGCGAGCACGTCGGCACGCCGCAGCGCCGCTTCACGCCCGACTCCGCCCAGCAGCGGCGGCTTCTGGAGCGGTTCTTCGCCGCCGCCGCGGAGGGCGACGTCCCGGCGTTGGAGCGGATGCTCGCCGACGACGTCACCGCCTGGGCCGACGGCGGCGGCCGGGTCCGCGCCGCACGGAACCCCGTCGCGGGCCGCTCGAAGGTCGCGCGCTTCACAGCCGGGGTGAGCACGCTTCCCGAGACGACGGGACTGGAGATCGAGCTGCGGCCGGTCAACGGCGAGCTCGGCGCGGTGCTGCGGGTCGGCGGCGAGCTGATGGGAGCCACCTGGCTGGAGGTGGGCCCGGACGGGCGGATCACGGCGGTCCGGGCCGTGCTGCATCCCGAGAAGCTGGAGTTCCTCGCGGGGCAGGTGGCCGCGGAGCATCGGGACGCCCGGACCGACGGCTGAGTCGCCGCCGATCGGCCGAGCCGCCGCATCCGCGTGCGAGGCGCGATCCGCGTCCTCCCACTGCGAGCGCGGTCGCCGCGGCGGCCGCGACCGAAGGCCGGAATGTGGCCCAGATCACGGACGCCGCCCGCCTCCGGCTGTCACGGCCCGCGCGCGGCGCCGGTTCAACCTCCGCGGACCAACCGCAGGGAAGCGGAAGGAAGGAACGCCATGACACCCCATCGCATCGTCGTCCTGGGCGCGGGCTTCGCAGGCCTGACCGCCGCCAAGCGCGCCGCCGGTTACCTGCGCGGCACCCCGGCGCGCGTCACGCTGGTCAACGCCGCCGAACACCTCGTGGAGCGGACCCGCCTCCACCAGGTCGCCGCGGGCCAGCGGCTGCCGGAGATCCGGATCGCCGACCTCCTGCGCGGAAGCGGGGTCGAAGCGGTCTTCGGGCGTGTCACCGCGATCGACGCGGACGCGCGCACCGTGCACCTGGACGAGCACCGAGACCCGGCCTCACCGTCGGGCGGGTCGCCGGTCCGCGAGCGGCTGTACTACGACACGCTCGTCTACGCGCTGGGAAGCTCGTGGGACACCCGCGACGTTCCGGGCGTGGCCGAGCACGCGTTCGCGGTCGCCGACGCCGAGCAGGCCGCCCGGTTGCGCGACCACCTTCGTGTGCACCAGGGAGCGCGGCCCGGCGACGGGGGCGGCCGCACCGGCGCGGGAACCGCCCCGGTCCGCTCCGCGGCGGCTCCGGCGCTCGTCGGAGGGGCCGCCGCGGCCGGCGGCGCCCCCGAAGCCGCCGCGCACACGGCCGACGCCGCACCCGAGCACCCGGCCACGGCCCACACGCGCCACCGCATCGTCGTGGCCGGCGGCGGGCTGACCGGCCTGGAGACGGCGGCCGAGCTGGCCGAGGCCTATCCCAACGCGCGCGTCGAGCTCGTCTCGGCCGAGGCGGTAGCCGACTGGCTAGCGCCACGCGCGCAGCGGCACCTGCGCGGCTCGCTGCGGCGGCTGGGGGTGGCGGTGCGCGAGCACACCGCGATCACCGCTGTCCAGGACGGCCGCGCCCTCGTCGGGGACGGGGAGTCCGACGCGATCGCCTTCGACACACTGGTGTGGACCGCCGGGTTCCGAGTCCACGCGCTGGCCGCCGAGGCGGGCCTGGCCGTCGACGACACGGGGCGCATACTCGTCGACGCGTCTCTGCGCTCCGTCTCGCATCCGGAGGTGATCGCCGCGGGAGACGCCGCGGCGGCGATGACCCGGGGCGGTGTCGCGCGCATGACGTGCCAGACGGGCCTGCCGATGGGGGTGCACGCCGGGGGCGTGGCCGCCGACACCGCCCGCGGACGCGCGCCCCGACCCGTCCGGCTGCGCTACGTGGCGGTCAACATCAGCCTGGGGCGCCGGGACGCGGTGACCCAGTTCCTGCGCGCGGACGACACACCGGTGCGCGCCGCCCTCGTCGGCCGGTCCGCGGCCGCGCTCAAGGAGGGGATCACCCGCGGCGTGGTCACCGCGCTCCGCCACCCCGGCCCCTTCTTGCCCCGCCGCGCGTAGCGCGGTGGCCGCCCCGGCTCCCGTGGACGGGGGGAGCCGGGGCGGGGCGACGGGCTACGCGGGATACGTGCGGTGTCAGGACCGGGCGTCGATCGTCCGCTCGGTCCTGCCGAACGGGACCGCCCGGACCCGTTCCCGGCGAGCGATGAGTTCGCGCGGTTGCTCCGGTCGAAAGTGGTGTCACATCGAACGCGGCGCGGCCGCGCGGACCTGAAGGAGCACGCCATGACCCGCACCACCGGCACCGAGAACGCCGACGGCAGCAGCTACACCGTCACCCGCGAGTACGACGCCCCTGTCAGTGCAGTGTGGGACGCGTGGACCGAACCCGACGCGTTCGCGAAGGTGTTCAACGCCGTACCCGAGTCCGTCGTCCTGGACGTGCGCCCCGGCGGCGGGTTCCGCGCCGACATCAAGACGCCCACCGGCGAGCTGCACCCCGTCAGCGGCAGTTACGTCGAGGTCGTCAGGCACAGCCGCCTCGTGGAGGACATGGGCGCCGCCCAGGAGGCCGGGCTGGAGCCCCAGCGGATGGCGATGGACTTCACCGACCTGGGCGGCGGCCGCACCGCGCTGACCGTCCACCAGACCTGCGACAGCCCCCAGACGGCCAAGATCTCCCGCCAGGGCACCGAGTTCCTGCTGGAAAGCTGCGCCACCTACCTGGCGTCCGCTCGCCCGTCGGCGTGACGCGCCGCAGACGAGCACCGAAGCGGTTCGCGACGACGAGGCCGCCGGGCGGCCGGCGGGGGCGACGCCTCGCCGACCGCCCGAGCGCGGCACCGGTCGCCGTTGTCCCCGGGCCCCGCCGGACGGGCTCCCGCGCCGCCCCCGGACGGGCCCCCGCGCGCTCAGGGCCCCTCGGAGGCGGATCCCGCGTCGTCGCGCGGCGCGATCGCGCGCCAGTACTGGGTCTTGCGCTCGTCGCGCACCACCAGCCCCAGCTTTCCCAGCTCCGCCCGCAGCTCCTCGGCGTCCCGGGCGGCGTCGGAGCCGTCCTTGCGCAGGGCGCGGGCTCGCGCCGCGAACAGGCCGTGGGCGCTCGCCGAGAGGTCCGGCACGCCTTCGACCCAGCGGCGGTAGTCCGCGGCGCACGGGTCGCCGCCCTCGCGCCAGGGGTAGCCGTGCTTCCGGAACGCGGCGGCGAGCCGGCGCGCGTCCAGGTCGGTTGCCTGCCCGGCCAGCTCCTCGGTCCGCGGCCCCAGCGCCACCAGCCGTTTTCCGTCCTTGAACACGGCGCTGACCTGCGAGCGCCGGAAGGCGACCCGGCGGTCGCCGGACTCGACGACGGCCTCGCCACCGTCGACGGTCACCGTGCCCGACTCGCTTTCGCCGATGAGCGCCAGCACGAGCCCCGCGACGAGCCCCACCACGGCGCCGCCGATGCGCGTCGGCGTGTCCGGCAGCGTGCTGATCAGCTGCACCGGTCCCTCGAACGGGGTCCACGGCCAGGTCGCCAACCATTCGGCCAGGGTCTTCAGCAGCGCGCCGAGCACGGCACCCAGGAGCGGCAGCCCGCCCCACATCAGGACGCGCTCGCTCCTGGCGGGCGCGACGACGGTGGCTTTGCCGGGTGCCGGCGCGTCCCGTTCCATCGCAGCTCTCTCCTCAGCCATAGCTGTCCGAACCCCCAATCCCGGTCGACCGGCCGCGCCCCGCTCGGCTCCGACGCCCGCGCCACCGACCTCATCGGCCGTGTCCCCGTCCGGCGGCGACGAGCGCCGCGATCCCCGCGACCAGCAGCGACACGCTGACGAACACCGCGTAGTCGTCGAGCCGCGGCAGCCGGCCGACGACCGACAGCCGCCCGGCAGCGCGCCATGCCCCGGCGCCCAGCTCCCCGGCGAGCCCGACGGCCGCCTGGAAGCACAGGACGAGGCCGAGGAGAGCGGTGGCGAGCGGCGCGATCCGTGCCATGCTCCGACGCTAGGCCGAGCGGTCGCTCCGGCGCGTCGGCCGCCGGTATCGCCTGCCCCGACCGAAGTCTCGGATCGGCGGCTTGGCGCCGGCCGAAAGCATCGTCCGCCGCGCCGCGAGTAGCCGAACGGGCTGCCTGAGCGGCACGGCCCATGGCCGCCGAGTAGGTTCGGCAGCCATGGAGAGCGCACCGACCGGCACCGCGCCCCGCCGCAGGCGCGGGCCGCGCGAGTGGGCGGTCGACATCGGCCTGTTCCTGGCGGCCGTGGTCTACGGGCTCGCCTGGACGATCGCTCTCTCGGAGGATCCCGAGGTCACCGCGACCGCGGTGCTGCGCGAGCAGGTCGTCTGCGCGGTCGCCTGCGCCGCGGTGTGGCTGCGCCGGCGCTGGCCGGTGGGTCTGGCGCTCGGGCTGATCCCGCTGTCGGCCTATGCCTCGCTCGCCGACGGCGCCCAGTGCGCCGCCCTGTTCACCGTCGCCGTCCACCGCTCCGCCCGCACGGCGGCCCTGTGCGGCGCGGCGACGGTGGCGGGGCAGATCGCCTACTTCGCGGTGTTCGTCAACCTCGTCCCCGCCGAACGGCTGCCCGACGACGGCGAGCTGCAGGTGATCGTCGCGTTCACGTCGGTGCTGGTCGTGGCGGTGCTGGGCTGGGGCGCGACGGTCCGCCACCGGCGGCAGCTGGTGCTGTCCCTGCGCGAGCGGGCGGCGCGGGCCGAGACCGAGGCGCGGCTGCGCGCCGAGCAGGCCCAGATGCACGCGCGCGAGCAGATCGCCCGCGAGATGCACGACGTGCTCGGCCACCGGCTGTCGCTGCTGAGCGTGCACGCGGGCGCGCTGGAGTACCGCCCCGACGCGCCCGCCGCGGAGATCGCCGGCGCGGCGTCGGTGATCCGAGAGAGCGCGCACCGGGCGCTGCAGGACCTGCGCGAGGTCATCGGCGTGCTGCGGGCCCCGGTGGGCGAGCTGCCGCAGCCGACGCTGGCCGACGTACGCGGCCTGGTCTCGGAGTCGGCCGCCGCCGGGATGCGGGTGGAGCTGAACGACGAGGTGCGGGGGCGCGCCCCCGACACCGTCGGCCGCACCGCCTACCGGATCGTGCAGGAAGGGCTGACCAACGCCCGCCGCCACGCCCCGGGCGCGCGCGTGCGCGTCGGCCTGCGGGGCGGCCCCGGGGAAGGGCTGTCGGTGGAGGTGGCCAACACCGCGCCGGACGCGGGGAGCGCCGTGCACGCCGCCGGGAGCGGGGGCGCACGGGAGCCCGAAGCGGTGAGCGGGCGCGCTGGGCCGGATGCCGCTGCGGACAGCAGGGCGACGGATTCCGGTCCGCTCGGCGACGACGGATCGCCCGAACGGGAACCCGGTGATCCCGCCGGGTCGCACGCCGGGGGGCAGGGCCTGCTCGGACTCGCCGAACGCGTCTCCCTCGCCGGAGGACGGCTCAGCCACGGCCCCGGCGAGGAGGGCGGCTTCCGCCTGCACGCCCTCCTGCCCTGGAACGAGGACGGCGGCGCACCGGATCCGGAGGCACGCTGAGGCGGCCGCGCCGCAACGCGCCTTCCGGATCCCGATCCCGAGGGAGACGGCGCGGCCGACGCGGTCCGCCGGGCGCCCCCTCCCGCCCCGGCCCGCGGGGGCGGGGCCGGGCGGCTCCCGGCGTGTGCCGGTGCGGGCCGCCCGGCTACTCGCGCCGCGGCACCACGTTCCAGTCGGTGAGCACCGGGCGCCCGTGCTCCTCTCCCAGTCGGGCCGTCGCCGCGGTCTCCAGGCGGAACAGCGCGCCGCGGTCCGCGGGGAGCCCCAGGCGGCGGGCGGTCAGCACGCGCAGGAAATGGCCGTGCGCCACCAGCGCGGCGTCCGCGGCTCCAGGGTCGTCCAGAACGGGACGGAGCCGCTCCAGCACCCGGTCGGCCCGGTCCCCGACGGCCTCCACGGACTCCCCCGGGTGCTCGGCGTCGCCCGGCACCACGCCGTCGTGCCAGATGTACCAGCCGGGCCGCTCACGCTGGATCTCCCCGGTGGTGCGGCCTTCGTAGCCGCCGTAGTCCCACTCCATCAGGTCGGGGTCGGCCACGCCGCCGTGCAGACCCGCCAGCTCCGCCGTGCGGCTCGCCCGCTGCAGCGGGCTGACCAGGACACGCGACAGCCGCTGCGAGGCGAGCAGCGGGCGCAGGGCGCGCGCCTGCTCCTCGCCCTCCCCGGTCAGCGGGACGTCGGTGCGCCCGGTGTGCCGGCGCGCGACGCTCCACTCGGTCCGGCCGTGGCGGATCAGCAGCAGTCCACCCATGCGGTCTCCCTCCCTGTCCGCCTGTTCCCTCGCCCGTGCACATTTCGCCGGCCGGTCGCGCGCCCGACGCTCCGGGCAGGCCTGGCCGCCTGTTGCCGGGCGGTCATCCGTTCAGCGACCGGTACCGGCTCACCAGCGCCGCCGTGGAGGAGTCCAGCCCCGCCACGTCGGCACCTTCCGTCAGCGCCGGCTCGATGCGCTTGGCCAGCGCCTTGCCCAGCTCGACACCCCACTGGTCGAAGGAGTTCACGTCCCAGACGGCCCCCTGGACGAACACCTTGTGCTCGTAGAGGGCGATGAGCTGCCCCAGCACCGACGGCGTCAGCTCGGTGGCGAGGACGGTCGTGGTCGGGCGGTTGCCCGCGAAGGTGCGGTGCGGCACCTGCTCGGGCGGTACCCCCTCGGCCGCCACCTCCTCGGCCCTCTTGCCGAAGGCCAGCGCCTGCCCCTGGGCGAACATGTTGGCCATCAGCAGGTCGTGCTGGGCGATCAGCTCGGCGGACATGCCGGGAACGGGCCGGGCGAACCCGATCAGGTCGGCGGGCACCAGCTTGGTGCCCTGGTGCAGCAGCTGGAAGTAGGCGTGCTGGCCGTTGGTGCCGGGCGTGCCCCACACGACGGGGCCGGTCGGCCAGGTAACCGGACGGCCCGCGCGGTCCACCGACTTGCCGTTGGACTCCATGTCGAGCTGCTGCAGGTAGTCGGGGAAGCGGGCGAGGTACTGGCTGTAGGGCAGGACCGCGTGCGACTGCGCGCCGTGGAAGGCGCCGTACCAGATGCCCAGCAGGCCCATCAGCATAGGCGCGTTGGCCTCGATCGGCGCCGTGCGGAAGTGGTCGTCGACGGTCCGGAAGCCCTCCAGCATCTCGCGGAAGCGCTCCGGGCCGATCGCCACCATCAGCGACAGCCCGATCGCCGAGTCCATCGAGTAGCGGCCGCCCACCCAGTCCCAGAACTCGAACATGTTCTCGGTGTCGATGCCGAACTCGGCGACCTTCTCCGCGTTGGTGGAGACCGCCGCGAAGTGCCGCGCGACGGCCGCGACGTCGCCGTCCAGCCCGGACAGCAGCCACGCGCGCGCCGACGTCGCGTTGGTGATGGTCTCCACCGTGGTGAAGGTCTTCGAGGAGACGATGAACAGGGTGGTCGCCGGGTCCAGGCCGCGCAGCTTCTCGTGCAGGTCGGCGCCGTCGATGTTGGAGACGAAGCGGACCTCGACACCCCGCTCGCCCGCCGCCTCGGAGCCGGTGAAGGGGAGCAGCGCCTCGTAGGCCATGGCCGGGCCGAGGTCGGAGCCGCCGATGCCGATGTTGACGACCGTGCTGATGGGGTCGCCGCGGTGCCCCCGCCACACCCCTGAACGCACCCGCTCGGCGAACCCGGCCATCCTCTCCAGCACGCGGTGCACCTCGGGCACCACGTTGCCGCCGTCCTCCCCCTCGACTCGGACGACGGCGTCGGCGGGCGCGCGCAGGGCCGTGTGCAGCACGGCCCGGTCCTCGGTGGTGTTGATCCGCTCGCCCCGGAACATGGCGTCGCGCAGCCCGGCCACGTCGGATGCCTCGGCCAGGGCGCGCAGCAGGCGCAGGGTCTCGTCGGTGACGAGGTTCTTGGAGTAGTCCAGGTGCAGGTCGCCCACCTGCACGGTGTACCGGCCGCCGCGTTCGGGGTCGGCGGCGAACAGGTCGCGCAAATGCGCCTCCCCGAGCATCGCACGGTGCTCGCCCAGTGCCGCCCATTCGGGAAGGCGGTCCGGGCGCGTGCGGTCGGTCGCGGTCGTGTCGGGCATCGGTCTCGCTCCTCGCTGGTCCGTTCGGTGTCGTGCTCCCGGGCCGCCTCCGGGCCGGATCGCCCGCCCGGGCCGCCGGGGCACACCCCTACCCCGAATCCTGCCCTCTCGCCCGACCCGCTCGGTGCGCGGGCGCGCCCGGGCGGGGCTCAGGGGCGGACACGCTCCGACGCGCCGCATCGCGCGTCCTGCGCGGCGAAGGCGGGTAGCAGTCCCTCGTCCGCACGGCGCACCGGAGACCTCCGGCGCACCGGCCGCGGCCCATCGGAGAGGTCCGCACCCCGGGGCGGCACTGCCGGGCCGGTGCCCGGGCGGGCCGCACTCGTCGAGCAGAGGAGCACCCACATGGACGAGCAGTACGACGCCGTCGTCATCGGCATGGGTCCGGGCGGCGAGGTCGCCGCGTCGCAGCTGATCCAGGCCGGAAAACGCGTCGCCGTGGTCGAGCGCGAGCTCATCGGCGGCGAATGCGGGTACTGGGCCTGCATCCCGTCCAAGACGCTGCTGCGCCCGCTGGAGGCCGCCGCCGGAGCGGCAGGGGCGGCGGGGCTGGAGCGGCCCGAACCGGACTGGGCGGGCATGCGCTCCTACCGCGACACCATGATCCGCCACCTGGACGACTCCAAGCAGGTCGAGGGCTACCGGTCCCAGGGCGCGGCGGTGTTCAAGGGCACCGCCCGGTTCGTCGGACGCGACCCGTGGGTGGTCGAGGTCGGCGAGCACCGGCTGAGCGCGGCCGACGTGATCGTGGCGACGGGGTCGTCCGCCTCCCGGCCCCCGATCGAGGGCCTTGAGGAGGTCGAGGTCTGGACCAACCGGCAGGCGACCACCGTCGAGGAGATCCCCGGCCGCGCCGTGGTCGTCGGCGGCAGCGCGGTGGGCGTGGAGATGAGCCAGTTCTTCGCCCGCATGGGCTGCTCGGTGACGCTCGTGCAGCGCGGCCCGTCGCTGATGGACCGCGAGGAACCGCGGGTGGGCGAGCTGACGGCGGAACTGCTGCGCGGCGACGGGGTCGACGTACGCACGGGTGCCGAGCCGCGCAAGGCCTACCGGAGGGGCCGCGACAGCGTGCTGGAGCTGCATGACGGCTCCGAGGCCGTGGGCGACGTGGTGCTGCTGGCCGCCGGCCGCAGGCCCCGCCTGGAGCACCTGGAGCTGGACGCGGTGGGGGTGCGCACCGGGGCCGCGGGTCTGGAGGTCGACGAGCGCTGCCGAGCGGCGCCGGGGCTGTGGGCGGTCGGCGACGTCACCGGCGTCGCGCTGTTCACGCACGTCGCCAAGTACCAGGGTGGAGTCGTCGCCGCCAACATCCTCGGCGGCGACCGCACGGCCGAGTACACCGGGGTCCCGCGCGTCGTCTTCGCCGACCCCGAGATCGCCGCCGTTGGCCTGACCGCGGACCGGGCGCGCGAGCAGGGGCTGGACCCGGTATCGGCGGAGGTCGACCTGACCGCCGGGCTGGCCCGCCCCTGGACCTACGAGACCTCGCCCCGCGGCCGCGTCGGCGTGGTGGCCGACCGCGGAAGCCGCACCCTCGTGGGCGCCTGGGCGGTGGCCCCGCTGGCGGGCGAGTGGATCCACACGGCCGCACTGGCGATCCGCGAGGGCATCGGCGTGGACCGGCTGCGCGACGGGATCTTCCAGTTCCCCACCTACAGCGAGGGCTACACGCTGGCGGTGAACGAACTGGACCTGTAGTGCGCGGGGCGCGCGGGCGGTCCCCGCGCGGACGTGGCGCCCGGGCCGCGGGCGCCTTCGCCGAACGGCCCGGCCCGTGTCCGAACCGCGTCGCTCGGGGCGGATACTGGCGGTGAGTGTGTAACCGGTGCCACAGTCGGGCAGGGGAGTGTTCTCAACGCGGTCGACGCGGTGCCTCTCGCGTGCCGCGGGCGGTACAGCGGGAGGTGCGGCACAGGAGTAGGCGCGGGCGCTTTCCTGCGCTCCGCGCGGTAGGGGCGGTGCCGCCCGCCGCACGACGACGGGCGCACGCGGCACGGGCAGACTCGGCCGCGAACAGCCGACGGCACGAGGGGCGGTCCTCATGGGAGCCGACACAGCCGGGCACGCGGCCCGCCGGGCCGCGCGGCGCGCGGGCGCGCGTGCCGCGGGGGCGGCGGTGTGGACTCCCTTCCCGCTGCTCGCGGCCCAGGGCGCGCGCCTGTGCTCACCGGTGGTGCGCGGGCTGTCGGCGGCCGCGCTGGCCCTGTTGGCCGCCTCGGCGCTGTCGTCGGCGGCGGCCGGACTGCGCTCGGCACGTGCCCTGGTCCTCGCCCGGGCGGCGCCCGCGCCGCAGAGCGACCCGCCCCCGGCGCGCCGGGACGGCGCGGCGCCGGCGTCCGAGGAGACCGCGGCCTCCGGGGAGAGCCCGGCGCGGATCCCGGTCCAGCGCCCGCCCGAGCCCGTGCCGCCCGCCGTTCCCGTTCCACCGCAGTGGACCGCCCCGCCGCGCCCGCCCGCGCAGCGGCCGGCGCCGCCGAGGACCGGGACCGCCGGTGCGGATCCGGCGCCGCCCGAGCACCCGCCGCCCGATCCGCCCGAGCAGGACGCGCCGCAGCGGAAGCGCGGCGCCGCCGCCCGTCCCCGGTGGCGCTTCGCGGGCGGCGCATGGCGGCCCGCTGCGCTGTGGTGGCTGAGGGTGGCCGTGCTCGTGCAGGTCGCCGCCGTTCTGGCCGGTTCGGTCACGGTCGGCGCTCCGAGTGCCCCTCCGGTACAGGCCGCAGCGCTGCTGCACGGCCCGCTGCTGGGGCCGGTGCTCTTCGCGGGTGCGGCGCAGGCGGCCGCGGCCGCGGCGATCGCGGCGGCCGCCCGGACCAGCCGGCTGCCCGCAGTGTTCAGCCTCGTGCTGCTGGCGGGAACGGCGGCGCAGGGGCGGCTGGCCGGGGTCGACCAGGTCTACGTGCTCCTCCTCGGCGCAGTGCTCGTGGCTCCGGGGCTGTGGGTGGCTCTGTGGGCGTGGGGCTGGCGCTGGCCGGAACCGGACGGCGCCGAGGCGAGGGTGCAGGCACCGGCGGACTGACGGCCCTCCGGCGGGTCGTCGCTTCGGCCCGGCGGTGCCGCAGATCGCCGGCCCTCCAGCGCTGCCGGGGAGTCAGTGCTTCCAGGAGGAGTCGTAGTCCGGATGGGCCGCGTACACCGCCGCCAGATGCTCCAGCGCGCGGCGCCAGGCGTGCAGCGCCGACCAGGCCCCGTCCTCCTCGGCGGCGGACTGGGCTCCGTCGTTCAGGGAGTCCATGCACTCGCGGTAGGTGGCGGTGTACCCCTCCACGATGCCGCGCTTGGCGGCGACGTCGGCGCGGGCGCGCTCGGGGCCGCCGGTGCCCGGTGACGCCGCATGCGCCGCGCGCTCGTCCTCCTCCAGGCGCTCGTTGAGGAACTCCACGATCGTCACCCTGCTCCACTCCTTCCGCCGGAATCACACCTCATCGACGCCGCCCGCGGCCCGTGCATTCCACTCGTGCGCCCCGGCGGATACGCTACGCGCCGCACCGGCTCCCGTATGTCCGCAACCCACGCGTGTGGGCGGTGGTCCGGCGATTGTACGGAGTCTCCCCGTTCCGGCGGCTCCCCCGGCCGCGCACGCACCGCCACCGCCGCCGCGCTCAGCCGCACCCCTCGAACTGCGGAACGCTGGTGTTGACGTCCAGCCCGCTGTCGCCGAACCACTTGCGCAGCAGCCAGGCCGCGGTGCCGTCCTGGTACATCCGGGTGATGGCCCGGTTGACCTCCTCGCAGCCCGCGATGTCCTCCTTGGCGACGCCTACCCCGTACTTCTCGTTCGTGAACGGGGCGTTGACGAGGTGGAAGTCCGACGGCGCGTCCTCCAGGTAGCCCGCCAGGATCAGGTCGTCCGTCGAGACCGCGTCCACGTCGCCCTCGGCCAGCAGGCCGATGCAGTCGCTGTAGGTCGGGCGCTCCACACGCACGGCGTCGATGCCGCGCTCCTCGATCACCCGGTTGGCGGAGTTGGACCCGGCGCCCTGGCACAGCCGCCGACCCTCCAGGTCGGCCACGCCGGTGATCGAGGTGTCGCCGGCGCGGACCAGGATGTCCTGGTGCGCCACGTAGTAGGGGCCGCCGAACGTGACGACGGTCTTGCGCAACTGGGTGATGGAGTACGTGGCCAGCACCAGGTCGACCTCGCCGCTCACGAGCACGCGCTCGCGCTCCTCGGAGGTCACCCCCACGAACTCCACGTCCTCCGCGGGCACTCCCAGCTCTTCGGCGATGTAGAGGGCGACGTCCACGTCGAACCCCTCGATGCGGCCCTCGTCCGCGCGCATCCCCAGGCCGGGCTGGTCGTCCTTGACCCCGATGCGCAGCCGCGCGGCGTCCACGATCGAGACGGGCCCGCCCACCGGGTCGGTGCAGGCCCAGGTGGCGGACAGCAGCACGGCGGCCGCGACGGCGGGCGCCAGTCGGCGCAGCCCCATCGGCGCTCGCCTCCTCTCCTGCTCGGCCGGTCCGGCCGGTCCGGCCGCGGCTAGCGGTACTCCGCGAGCCGCGGCCGCACCCCCAGCACCACCAGGGCGGCGAATCCCAGGCACGCGCCCAGCAGGACCGCGTCCCAGCCGCGCAGCCCCGCCCGGGCGTCGGCGACGGCGGTGTCGAACGTGTTGATGTGCAGCGCGGTGAGCTGCACCAGGGACCGCTCGTAGCGGTCGAAGAAGTCCTCGACGGACTCCTCACCCGACATGTGGGCGTCCACGGCCGCGCCGATCCTCCCGTCCTCGGCCAGGGAGCGCATCCGCTGGTCGGCGCGGAGGAAGGCGCTGTAGTCCCGCAGGGTGCGCCGCTGGACCTCCTCGCGGCCCTCGACTCCGCCGGACCGGATCTCGCCGCCGAGGAGGCCGAGCATCCGGCCGTCGTAGGCGGTGTGGTCGGGCACGGTATCGGCGACTTCGGCGGTGTAGCCCTCCAGGTCGCCCGGCGGCTCGGAGCCCTCGGGCACCAGCAGAACCACCATCCGCGCGTCCTCCAGGAAGTTCTGCTCGTAGGTGACGGCGCGGCCGGGGTCCATCAGCCACCGGCTCTGGTCGGCGTTCATGCCGGTGCTGATCGCCCGCGCCCGCGACAGCGACAGCACCGAGTCGAGGCCGTCGACCTTGGCGCTGCGCAGGTGCGCGGCCTGCTCCTCCAGCATCCCGATCGCGGCGAGTCCCAGCACGAGCACGCCGGCGGTCGCCGCCGCGAGCGGAAGGTTGTAGCGGCGCCGGAACCGCCGGCGCAGGAAGATCTGGAGCGCGACCAGCGACGCCAGCAGCGCGGTGGCGGCGGCCGCGACCAGCGCGATGCCCACCGACGACGCCGAGCTGTTCTCCTGGTAGGTGCTGCGCACGGTGGCGCCGCTGTCGAGGGTGAGGTTGTAGGCCTTGGGCAGCAGGTCGCGGCGCATCAGCTCGCCGGCCTGCCGGTAGAGCCGGACGACCTCCTCGGGCGGCGAGCCCGCGGGGCGGCCGGCCTCGTCGCTGATGAGCTGGGCCTGGGCGACCAGGTGCTCGTAGCGGTTCATCCCCTCCATGACCGCGCGGACGTTCTCCTCCTCGGTCCCGTCGCCCTCGGCGAGCTGGGCGGCGTGCAGCAGCGCCTCGCCGGCGTCGGAGCGCCGCTGCTCGTAGCGCACCAGGGCGGCCGCGCGCCCGTCGCCCAGCGAGTGCTCGGCGCCCATCAGCAGGACGTTGGCCATCTGGGCGTCCATGTCGCTGAGCGCGAAGTACAGGTCGGCGGTCGCCACCACCTTGGGCCCCTCGCCGCTGCCGATGATGTCCAGGCCCTCGCGTGCGCGGGCGATGGCCGACCCGGTGGCCGCGAACAGCACGCCGGTCAGCACCAGGCACAGCGCGCTGAGCAGCCACACCCAACCGCGGGTGCCGGGCCGGCCCAGCCACGGCGGCAGGCCCACAAGGGCGCGCGCCCGATCCGCGGCCCGGGTGGCGAGCCTGTCGGCGATCTCGGGGGCCTCGACGCTGCGCTTCACCGCCCCTCACCCCCGCTGGCGGTGAAGGGTGATCGCGGTCCAGGCGCCGACGTAGATCCGGTCGGCCTCATGCAGCGGTACCTCCCTGTCGTGCGGCACGGGCTCGGCGGTCCCGTTGAGGGTGGTCCCGTTCGTCGAGCCTTCGTCGACCAGCACCCAGCTCCCGCCGGGACGGGCGAGGAGGGCGGCGTGGGTGTGGGACACGGCCGGGTCCTCCGGCGGGCCGGCGAGATCGATCTCGGGGTGGACGCCCAGCCGGAGGCTGCGCCGCCCGATCCGGACCCGCTCCCTGTTCAGCGGCACCCGGCGCTGCGGCGCATGCGCGGGGAACGCGATGGCGTCGGGGTCGAGCACGCCGAAATCGGCCATGGAGTGGTAGTAGGCGGGGTCGGCGCAGACGATGGCCCACCAGGTGTCCCGGTGCGGTGCGGCGCCGCCGGGGCCCCGTTCGGCCGGTGCACCGGAGTGCGCGGCCGAGCGGGCGTGCGGGACGTGCGACAGCGGCAGCGGCGAGGCCTCGGTGCGGTCGGCCGCGGCGAAGTCGTGGCCGCAGTCCTCGCAGAAGCGGCCGGCGCGCTCGGCGGCGCAGTCGGGGCACACGGAGCCGGTCGGATCGGCGGCCGCGTCGGCGGGAGCGGCGGCTCCCCGCCCGGTCGCCGGTGCGGGGTTCGGCAGCCCGCACACGTCGCAGTAGGCGCGGGCGGCTGAGAGGTGTCCGGCCGGACACGTCGGCATGGTCGGCCCCTTCTTGCTCTCACACGGCCCCCGGTCCGCGGTCGCCCGCGCGTGTGCGCATGGTCGTGGTCGAGCGGGTCTCGGGCTCCGCCTCGTGGGCGCGGGCGACCGCCGGGCGTAGCCGGACGGTTCCCGCGGCCGGGTCGACGGCCTCGACCACGCTGTCCAGCAGTGCGGCGGCGGCCTCGTCGCCCGAGGCGTGGGCCAGGGCCACCGCACGCCCCAACCGGGCGGTGGCCGTATCGGTGTCTCCGTCGCGTCGCGCGCGCAACCCCTCCTGCACGGCGCGCGACAGCTCGCTTGCTCCGGTCCCGGGGGCGGCGGCACCGTCGGCGTGCGCGGACGGTCCGGGACCGTCCGCCCACTCGACGACGACGTCTTCGCGGGGCCCGTCCGCCGGATCGGAGCCGGCGTGCACGGGCCCCACGCGGGCGGCGCGCATCCGCCGCCCCGCCTGCGCGGGCGGCACCCGCACGTGCAGGTGGAAGGCGCGGCTCTCGGCGCCCCAGGATCCGGTGGGATAGTCGCCGGTCAGCGCGCCGGCGGGCGCCCGGCGTGCCGTGAGGTCGCAGACGCCGGGCGAGACCTGGACCAGGGCGGCCGCGTCGGCACCGCGGGGTGTCCACAGCCGTAGCGCGACGTCGGCGACGGCCTTGCCGGCGGCGGCGCGGACCGCCGCGCGGACGTCGTCGGCCAACCGCTCGGGGTCGACCACGCCGAAGGTGCCGAGCATGGCGTCGGCCACGCGGTGCGGCGCGGCGGAGTCCGGGCCGGTGCCCACGCACCGGCAGTCGCAGGCGAACCGGCCCTCCTGCGCCCGCAGCGCCGGTTCGAACGCGGCCGGATCGGCGCCGTCGCGCCCTCCGGTGAGCAGGACCGCGTGCTTGAGCGTGCCGGCGGCCAGCGGCGCGAACAGGTCTCCGGCCGTGCGCAGCCAGGTCCCGATGCGGGCGTCACCTCCGGCGGTGAGCGCGCCCACGGCGGCGTGCGCCTCGGCCCGGGTGCGGGCCGAGGCCGCGGCGAGGCGGCCGGGGCCGGGGTAGACGGTGCGCGCGGTGGCGGAGCCGGCCACGACGGCGAAGGCGGCCCCCTCGCGCAGTTCGTCCACGGCGGCGCACACGGCCCGCTTGGCGGCGGCCAGCTTCGCGCCGCGCATCGAGTCGGAGGTGTCGACCACGACGACCTCGGCGGCGGGTGCGCGGACGGCGTCCGGTGCGGGCGTGCGGCAGGTGACGTGCACGACAGCGTGCACGTCGGCGCATCCGGGCGGCAGCCGCAGCCACCCGTCGCGGTCCACGCGTACGGAGAACTCCGGCGCCGCGGTCGCGGCCCGCCCGGTCACGGCGCCCCGCCTTCCCGGGCGCGCCCCGGGGCCCGTGTTCCGCGCGGCGTGTGCGGAGCCCGCCGGGAACCGGAATCGGCGCCGCGCCGCAAACGCCGGTGCGCACTCGCCCGGTCCGGCGCGCCTCGCCCGTCTCCGCCACCGGCCGGGTGCCGCGGAGAACCGCCGCACCGAGCGTGCGTGGGAGCGAGCCGCCCCGCCGACCGCGCCGTTCGGTCGGCGCCGGACGGTCTGGCGCCGTATCCGGTCCCGCCGCGGCACTCCGCCGGGGCGCCGAGCCGGCCGGGCGCGGCCCCGGCCGGCACGCGACCGCTTCGCGCGCGGCGGCTCGACGACGGCATCAGGCGTCCCCCTCCGCGGCGGCCGGGCCGGGCACGTCGATCACCACGGCCGTGACGTTGTCGTGCCCGCCCCGCTCCAGCGCCAGGCGGACGCAGGCGCGCGCGGCCGCGAGCGGCTCGGGACCGGCGCCTCGGACGAGCGCGGCCAGGTCCTCAGGATCGGGCAGGTAGTTCCACAGGCCGTCGCTGCACAGCAGCAGGCTGCCCGCGCCGCCGGGGTCGAAGGCGGCGACCCGTCCGGCGGCGCCGCCGTAGTCGGCGCCCAGCCACGCGATCAGCGCGTGGGCCTGCGGCGCGTCCGCCGCCTGCTCAGGGGTGAGCACGGACATCGCGACCATGGCCTCGCTCCAGGAGTCGTCCCGGGTGAGCTGCACCGAGGGAGCGGCCGGGGGTCCGCCGCCGAGCCAGTAGGCGCGGCTGTCGCCGACCCAGGCCACGCCCAGCGGCCCGCCTCGGGGCACCGCCGCAGCGGCGAAGGTGCAGGCGGGCGCCTGGACCGCGGAGTCGGCGAGCGCGGCGACGGCGCGGCCCGCCCGGTGCAGCGCCGCCCCGAGCGACTCGGCGGTGCCGACCCCGCCCTCCAGCGACTCGCCGAGCGCGGCCGACCCGGCCGCCGCGGCCGCGCGGGCGGCGGTCTCAGGGCGCTGCGAGGAGGACACCCCGTCGCAGACGACCGCGGCGGTCGCCGAGCGGCCGGGCCCGCCGCCGGCGCCGGGCAGCACGGCGGTACGCAGGGCCATGGCGTCCTCGTTGCGTTCGTGGCGCAGTCCCCGGTCGCTCACGCCGGCGGCGGTGCCCGGGCCGAGTTGGAGCTCGCTGTGGTCGCCGGGGCGCCGGCGCAGCCCGCACCGCGTGCAGGCGCCCGCGTCCAGCCGCGCGCCGCAGCGCGCGCAGGGGGCGGAGTCCTCGGCGGCCGGTGCGGGAGGGGCGGCGGCCGCGGCGTGCACGGCCGCCCGAACGCCGGAGGCGCCGTCGCGCCCGTTCCCGGAGCCGGGCAGAGGATTGCCGCAGTGCTCGCAGAAGCGGTCCTCCGCGGACACCTGGTCACCGCACACCGGGCAGGTCAGCACGCTGCGCATCGCCTCCCCTCTGCCGCGCGGGCGCGGCCGCCGAAGGCGCGCGGCGTGGGGCCCCGGCCGTCGGCTTCGTCCGGCCGCGGCCGCCGCACAGCGGTACACCCCCGGACCGCGCCCCTTCGGAGCGCGTCTCCCCCTCAGGGCACATACCCGCACCGGGCGGTGGGGCTAACGCGAATGCGCGGCGGGCGGTCACAGCAGCGTCCGCGGCCGGACGGCGTTGGCGCGGTCGACGAGGACACGCCGGCGCACCGCGTCGGTGGTGATGCGCGCCCGCTCGCGATAGCTGCGCTCCAGGTTCGCGCGCAGCCCCTCCTCGGTCAGCGGTGCGCCCAGCAGCCGGGCGCGCGGCGACTCGGGGCCGTATCCGGCCGCCACCCAGTCGAGCGCGGTGCGCAGCACCCGCGCGTTGAGCCGGTCGCGGGCCTCGCCGCGCAGGCCGAGGCGGCCCAGCCGCGCCACGGCGTCCAGGAAGACCGCCTCCGACAGCGAGGCGGGCTCGCGGTCGGTCACCAGTGCGCTCACGGCCGCCATCTGCGCGGCGATGTAGACGCTGGACAGCTCCGGCACCATGTCCAGCACCTGCGCCGCCCCGGCGGGGTCGCCGCGGGCCAGGCGGATGCGGGCCAGGCCGAACCCGGCGCTGACGAAGGAGCGGTCGGTCAACCACACCGTGCGGTAGAGCTGCTCGGCCTCGTCGAGCCCGCCGGTGAGCTCGCAGGCGCCGGCGAGGCCGAGCTTGGGCGCGGCCTCGCCGGGCAGGTGGTCGAACAGCTCCTCGAAGCGGTCGCGGGCGTCGCAGCACTCGTGCGCGCCCAAAGCCATGACGGCCCAGTACCAGAACGGCCGCCAGTCGCCGGGCGCGCAGGCGCCGAACTCCTGCAGCTGGCGGGCGGCCTCGTCGCGGCGGCCCACCCCGATCAGGGCGCGCGCCAGCAGCAGCCGGGTCTCGGGGGTGGGACCGGCGTCGCCCTCCAGGGCGGCGGCCAGGTCCTCGTCGGGCAGCGCCGCGAGCCCGGACAGCTCCGCGGCGGCCTCGTCGGCGGGGTCGACGAGCGGCAGCGGCAGCGCGGCCGCGACGCTTCCCGGGTCGGGCGGGCCGAGCAGCCGGTCGGTCTCGTCGATGACCCGCACCAGGTTGCCCGAGGTGAACAGCGGGTGCTCCGCACCGAACAGGTTCGACGGGGCCGGGTGCGGGCGGCCGTGCATGTCCGAGAGCACCTCGCGCAGCACGCCGGTGAGCTGCTCGGCCATCTCGGCGGCCGCGGAGAAGCGCAGTTGGGGCTCGGGCTGCAGGGCGCGGCGCAGCAGCCGGTCGTAGGAGGGGTAGCGCCGCAGCACCGGCACGGACGCGGCGTCGGGCAGGTCGTCCCGGTAGGCGCCCCCGTAGTCGAACCGGAAGCTGAGCACGGCCAGGCAGCGCGCCACCGAGTACAGGTCGGAGCCGATCGAGGGGCCGATCTCGCGCAGCTCCCGCTCGGGCACGCGGTAGCCGACCGTGGTGTAGACGGGCGTGACCAGGTCGTCGATGCGCCGCACCGCGCCCAGGTCGATGATCTTGATCTGCTCCTCGCTCTGGATGACGTTGTCGGGCTTGAAGTCGCAGTACAGCAGCCCCTTGCTGTGCAGGTGGCCGAGGGCGCGCAGCGCTTCGAGCCCGTAGGCGATCACCCGGTCCGCCGGCAGGCCGTCGGCGCCGGGGTTGCGGTGCAGGTGCTCCATCCGCAGGTCCCACAGCGACTGCCCGCCGACGTACTCCATGACGATGTGGCCCGCGGGCACCCCGGTGCGCGGGTCGGGGTGCTGCACGAAGTTGTAGATCTTGACCACGTTGGGGTGCTCGACCTCGGCGAGCACCCCGCGCTCGGCGGCCGCGGTCTTGTGCGCCTCGGCGTCGCCGACGTTGAGCAGGCCCTTGAGCACCACCCACCGGTCGTCGACGTTGTGGTCGCGGGCGAGGTAGATCCAGCCGAGCCCGCCGTGGGCCAGGCAGCCCAGCACCTCGTACTGCCCGGCGACGACGTCGCCCGGCGCGAGCTTGGGCGTGAAGGAGAACTCGGTGCGGCAGGAGTGGCAGTAGCCCTCCGTGCGGCCGGGGCGGCTCCCGCGGGCGCGGCCCACGCTCGCGCCGCAGTGGCCGCACACCCGGCTCCGCTCGGCGACCACCGGGTTGCTCAGCACGGCGCCGGCGGGATCGCGGTAGGGCACGGGCGGCACCTCGACCATGCCCAGGCCCAGCAGGCCGCGCGACGAGGGCGCGCCCGGACGGCTCGAGGCGCCGACGGCCGGGCCGTCGCCCGAGTGCGCCCGCTGGCCCGGGATGCCCGAGGAGTCGGACAGGCGGGCCTCGCGCAGGCTCGGCGAGCGCCCCGACGACGGCGGCGGCGCGGCGGCCGGGCCGCCGCTGCGGGGGCGCCCGCCGTCCCGGGCCGCCCGTTCGGCGTCTCCGCCGACCTCCTGCGGCGCGGAGGGCCGCGACGGCGCAGGCGCGGTGGGCGGTGCCGCGGCGGCGGTGCCGGCCGCCCGCGGAGCGGGGACCACCGCCGAGCGGGCGACCGGCGCCATGCCGCACTCGTCGCAGTAGCCGTCGTCGACCACACCGGTGCAGTCGGGTTCGGCGCACTCGTTCATCGGCACGCTCCCGTTCCTCTGCGGGCACAGCGGCGCCCCGCGCCGACGCGGTCGGCCGGCACGCTGTGCGCCGGCGCTCGCGCAGCATGAGGCACGTTGCCTCCGAGTCTTACCCCGTTGCCGGAGCTCCACAAGCGGACGCGGCACCGGCGACCGTATCCGGCCGGTAACGCCTGGGTGACCCGGCGGCCATCCCCGTGTTCTTCGGCGGTACCGCCGTGCAGCGGGTGGGGCGACGGCGGCGGGACCGCCCCGCCGCCCCCGCCGGCCGTGTCTTTAGCGACTGCCGGGTAGCGGGCCGCGTACGTAAGGTAGTACCTCGATCGCGAACAGGCCACCGCCCGCGTTTCGCCGAGCGGCGCAGAACGTCCCCGCCGGAACCGCCTGGTGTGTGCGAAACCGGACCCGGCGGGGACGCCGACGCCGCCTGGGCGGTGATCGAACCCCTCGTGACGGCCACACGGCCATCCGGTCGGAGTGCTCGATGGAGCGACCGTTCTGCCGACCCGGCTGTGCAGTCACCCGGTTGCCCAGCGGTCGCTCAGGCGAGCCAGCCGGGGCGCACCATGCCGGTCTCATAGGCGATGACGACGAGCTGGGCCCGGTCGCGCGCGCCCAGCTTGGTCAGCACCCGGCTGACGTGGGTCTTGGCGGTCGCGGGGCTGAGTGTGAGCCGGCGGGCCAGCTCCTCGTTGGACAGGCCCTCGGCGACCGCGGCCATCACCTCGCGCTCGCGGTCGGTGAGCGAGTTCAGCCGCGGCGCCGGCGGCGGCTCCTTGATGCGCCCGGCGAACTCGCCGATGAGGCGGCGGGTGACCGAGGGCGCCAGCAGCGCGTCCCCACGGGCGACGACGCGCACACCGTGGATCAGCTCGGCGGGCTCGGTGTCCTTGACCAGGAACCCGCCGGCGCCGGCCTTGAGGGCGCCGTAGACGTACTCGTCGAGGTCGAACGTGGTGAGGATGACGACCTTCACGCCGCGCAGCGCGTCGTCGGCGGCGATGCGGCGCGTGGCCTCCAACCCGTCCAGAACCGGCATGCGGATGTCCATCAGCACGACGTCGGGCCGGTGTTCGCGGGCGGCGCGCACCGCCTCCTCGCCGTCACCGGCCTCGGCAACGACCGCGATGTCGTCCTCGCCTTCGAGCATGGAGCGGAAACCGGCGCGCACGAGTGTCTGGTCGTCGGCGAGCACCACCGTCGTCATGCGTGCCCCGCCTCCCTGTCGTTGCGGCCCTGACCGGCCGCTGTCCCTTTCCTACCAGGCCGCGGGGCCGCCGGGGAGGCCGCGCGGGGGCCTCAGCCGGAATCGGGGCGGAGAGGCCGGGCGGCACCCCCGCCGGGGGGCGTGGCAGCGCTACCGTCCGGCGCGTGCAGCGGGAATGCGGCGCGGACGGCGAAGCCGGGCCCGTCGTCGCGCGGGCCCGCGCTGCACGCGCCGCCGACCGCGGCGGCGCGCTCGCGCATCCCGCGCAGCCCGTTGCCCTGCGGGTCCGTTCCCGGGGCCGTGCCGCCGCCGTCGTCGGCCACCACGACCCGCAGCTCGCCGCCGCCGTAGTGGACGCACACCTCGGCGCCTGCGGCGCCGGAGTGCCGCAGCGCGTTGGTGAGGGACTCCTGCACGATGCGGTAGGCGGCCAGGTCCACCGCCGCGGGCAGCTGCGCGAGCCTGCCCGTGACCTCCAGGCGCACCGGGAGGCCGGCGGCCGCCGTCTGCTCGGCGAGGTCGTCCACGCGCGCCAAGGACGGCACCGGCGCCGTCGGCGCGCCGTCCTCGTCGACCTGGCGCAGCACGCCCAGCGTCGAGCGCAGCTCGCGCAGGGTGTCGCGGCTGGCCTCCTTGATGCGGTCGAGGGCCGCGTAGGCGGCGCCGGGGTCGTCCCTGCGGTGCGCGGCCGCACCGGCCTGCACGTTGATCAGGGAGATGCTGTGGGCGATCACGTCGTGCACCTCGCGGGCGATGCGCAGCCGCTCCTCGACGGCGCGGCGGCGGGCCTCCTCCTCGCGGGTGCGCTCGGCCTCGGCGGCGCGGTGCTGGGCTTCGCGCATGTAGGCGCGCTGGCTGCGGGCGATCTCGCCGACCAGCAGCACGACCAGGGCCCAGGAGAGCACCGACAGCGCGCGCGATGCCTGGAAGTCGAGCACCTCCACGACGCCCGAGACCGCCAGTACGGCGCCGACCGCGGCCAGGGCGGCGCTGCGCGCGCCGACCGCGCCCAACCGCACCACCGCGACCACGAGCCCCGCCCAGGCGACCCAGATGTCGGCGGTGACGGTCATGTAGTAGCCGAGGACGCTCAGGCCCATCCCGACCGCCGCGGTGTGCGGGAACCGCGTCAGCAGGGCCATCGCCGCGGTGCCCGCGAGCAGGATCGCCAGGCCCGGTTCGACGCCGTTCTGCCCGAAGGCCACGGCAAGCTGCAGCACGGCTACACCGGCGGCGAGCAGCAGGTCGACGGCCGCCTCGGGGATCCGCAGCGGACCGATCAGCAGGTTCCCGCTGCGGGAGGCCGCCGCCTCGTCGCCGCCCGCAGCAGCGGCGGCGCCGGCAGGCGGCCCGGCCCCGGTGCCGACGGCGGGACCGGCCGACCGGAGGGCGCGCAGCAGGGCCCGCGCCCGCCGGATCACCGGAGTGCTCCTCGCCCGCGCCGCGGGCGCCCGACGCGTTCCGGCATCACAGGCCCACCCTCCATCGGACGACGGCCGCCTTCTCAGCGGGGCCGTACAGCCAGAATGGAGTACGCGCGCGTGCGCACGCATCCCCCTCAGGAGGCAACCGCGGCTGCGACCGCGGGAGTAGGGCGCGCCCGGTTCAGGCCGTACCGCCGGTCTGCGGGCCCTCCTGTGCGGGGCCCCTGTGCAGTGTGCCGCCGGAGCCCTGGCCCAGGCCGCGCATGCGCAGGCTCAGACCGATGAGCGCCGCGCCGAAGACGATGGCGTAGGCGCCGATGGCGAAGGACATCGCGACCGCCCCGCCGAACGGCACGATCCAGATCACCAGGCCGAAGGCGACCGAGAGCGCGCCGCTGAAGATGTAGAGCCACTCGCCGTGGATCTCCCGGCGCAGCCGGTAGGCGGTGAGGATCTCGAACACGCCGGTGATGATCGCCCACAGGCCCAGCAGGATCGCCAGGACGAGCACGGTGGCCAGCGGCCAGGCCAGGATGATCAGACCGACGACCACGCCCAGGATCGCCTCCCAGACCAGCGGCGGGCGGTCGCCCTCCTCGGCGCGCAGGGCCGCCCAGCCCGCGAAGACGCCGTCGACGAGGGCGTAGACGCCGAAGACCGTCGCCAGCGCGATCGCCGTGATCCCGGGCCACAGGACCGCGACGAGCCCGAAGACGATCGCCGCGGCGCCCCGGACGGTGAGGACCCACCAGTGCTCTACCAGGTAGTCGAGCATGTCTCCCCCGATCGATCGACCACAGTGGCGCACTGCCCGGAGGCGGGCGCGGTGATGGTCGCGGGGGCGCAATTATTACCGGCGGCGGGGCAAGCCGATACCCGTCAGTGGTGCGGTGCGCGGTGTGCGCATGCAGGCACCCGGTCGCGCGGGCGGGGCGGCTCCGCCGCGCGGCCGGGTACGGGTGCGCCGCGCCTCAGCCGTTGTAGGAGCGCTGCGCCGGGCCGACGTAGAGCTGGCGCGGCCGGGCGATCCGGGCGGCGGGGTCGAGGCGCTGCTCGCGCCAGTGCGCGATCCAGCCGGGCAGCCGGCCGAGGGCGAACAGCACGGTGAACATGCTGGTCGGGAAGCCCATGGCGCGGTAGATGACGCCGCTGTAGAAGTCGACGTTGGGGTAGAGCTTGCGATCGGTGAAGTAGGAGTCGGCCAGCGCGCGGCCCTCCAGGCGCAGCGCGAGCTCGAACAGCTCGTCGGGCTGCTCCTGGCGGTCCAGGATCTGGGCGGCCAGCTCTTTGATCTCCTTGCTGCGCGGGTCGAAGTTCTTGTAGACCCGGTGCCCGAAGCCCATCAGCCGCGTGCCGCTCTCCTTGTCCTTGACCTTGGCCAGGAACGAGTCGACGTCGCCGCCGAGGCCGCGGATCTCCTCCAGCATCTCCAGCACGGCCTGGTTGGCGCCGCCGTGCAGGGGGCCGAACAGGGCGTTGATGCCGGCGGAGACGCTGCCGTAGAGGCTGGCCTGGGAGGAGCCGACGACGCGCACGGTGGCGGTGGAGCAGTTCTGCTCGTGGTCGGCGTGCAGGATGAGCAGCAGGTCCATCGCCTTGGCGTAGAGCTCGTCGAGCTCGCGGCTGCCGCTGTCGCCACCGAAGGTCATCCGCACGAAGTCCTCGACGTAGCCGAGGCTGTGGTCGGGCTCCAGCGGCTGCTCGCCCGCGGAGTTGCGGTAGATGCGCGCGGCGACGGTGGGCAGCTGCGCCAGCAGCAGCATCGTCGCGCGGTCGACCTGGTCGGAGTCGTCGGGATCGGTCGTGTCGGCGTAGAAGGCCGCCATGGTGTTGACCGCGGCGCCCAGCAGGATCATGGGATGGCCGTCGCGCGGCAGAGCGTCGATCATGGCCCGCATCTCGACGGGCAGGGCGGCGTTGGCGCGCAGCTGCTCGGTGAACTCCTTGAGCTCGCCCGGCCCGGGGAGTTCGCCGTGGATGAGGAGGTAGGCGACCTCCAGGAAGGAGCTTCCGGCCGCGAGTTCCTGGATGGGATAGCCGCGATAGCGGAGGATGCCCGCTTCGCCGTCGATATAGGTGATCTTCGACTGGCACGCGGCGGTGTTGGCGAACCCGGGGTCGAGGGTGACCATGCCGGCCCGGCTCAGCAGGGTCTTGGCCTCGAAGGCCTGTTCACCCTCGGTGCCGGTCAGCAGCGGCAGGGTGTGCGCCCCACCTTCGTACCGCAGCTCTACCGCGCGCTCTTTGCCGTCTTCGCTCATGCCTGAGCAACCTTTCCAGGCGGGGATGCGGGGGATCAGGGAAAGCCGCCGTCCCGGCTCGACCGTGTCTTGCGTTCAGTTCTTATTAAACTCCAGTGAAGCAAAACAGTACAATTGTCGCGCATTGGCGAACCGGTGACATGGGACACACCATAAAGCTGGCAAACAGTTTCCCATGTGCTAAAGAACCGTTGTTTTTCGCGCTCTCCGAAAGTGTACCTGTTTGACATCCGAACAGTCCTTCGCCCCCCGTGAAACACGGGGAGCCCCCGCCCCACGGGACATCGCGCCGCGCGGGCACCCCGGGGCGGAGGCCCGCCTCCCGCTCCCGCGCGGGCTCAGCCGGCGGCGCCGGTGCGCGGCGCCTGCCACGGACGCAGCCGCGGCAGCCACGCGGGCACGTTGCGGCGGTACTCGGCGTACTCGGCTCCGAAGGAGCGGGCCATCGTCGGCTCCTCGTAGAGCCGCACGAACACCGCGGTGACCGCCCAGAACACCAGCGCCCACAGGGCCACGCCCCACGAGCCGAACAGCAGCGCCTCACCGATGTTGACCGCGGTCAGCGCCACGTACATGGGATTGCGCACGTAGCGGTGGAAACCGTCCACGACCAGGTGCTCGGTGGGGGCGACCGGCGCCGGCGTGCCGCGGGCCGCGGCGAAGCGGGCAAACGCGTGCACGCACGCGTACAGGCCCGCGCAGGTCAGTACGGCGCCGAGAACCTGGGCCGCGATCCAGTACGGAAGCGGCTGGCGAAGCTCCCAGCCGCTGATCAGCCACGGAATGAGGCCGACCATCGTGCCCGGCGCCACGACGAAGAACACGGCACTGCCGACTGCTGCCGACGTCCGACTCCGCATCGTTCCTCCTTCCCGTCTTCCGCAGTCCTGTGCACTGCGGTCGGATGCCTTGCGGGATGCCGCGCGACCGCGGCACCGGCGCCCGGGCCGAGGCGGCCGGGGACGCTGATGCCTGGGTATCTGAAACTGCTCGATATGTATAGTAGTATCGAGTTTCATGATGGAGCAGAGGAACGAAGACGCGCGGCGGGTCCCGCCCGGCCTCGTCGACGCGGCCGTAGCGGCGGCGCGGGAGCGGGGTCGAGACGTCGCCGAGGTCCCGCTGACAGCCATCGCCGCGAAGGCCAACATCTCGCGCAGCACTCTGCTGCGCCGGCTCGGCGGAACGCGCGCCGCGCTGGACGCCGCCGTCCTGGCCTCCGGCGTCGACCCCGGGGGCCGCCCGCCCGTGCGCGAGCGCGCGGTCGCCGCGGCGGCGGAGATCATCGGCGACCGCGGGCTGGGCGGGGTCACCCTGGACGCCGTCGCGGCCGCCGCGCAGTGCTCGGTGCCCAGCCTGCACACGGTCTTCCACGGGCGCGACGGCCTCCTGTCGGCCGTCTTCGAGCGCTACGGGCCGGTGATCGGCATCGAGGCGGTCGCCGAGGACCCCCCGGAGCGCTTCGAGGACGTCGTCCACAGCCTCTTCCGGGCGATCGTCACCGCTTTCTCGAAGGAGCCGCGGGTGCTGCCCGCCATCGTCGCGGACCTCCTCGGCCGCCCCGACGGCCCGGGCTCGCGCCTGCTGGAGGCGGCGGTCCCCCGCCTGCTGCACGGGATGACCAGCCTGTTCGCCGCCGAGATCGAGGCCGGACGGCTGCGCCCGCTGCCCATGCCCGTCATCATCCAACTGCTCATCGGGCCGCCCGCGGTGCACATGATGGTGCGCCCGGCGCTGGACCGCGCCCTCGGCCCGGCGCTGCCCTCGGTCGACGACGCCTGCGCGATGTTCGCCGACGGGTTCCTGCGCGCCGTGGCCCCCGATCCGTCCACCGCCGAGGGCGGTCCACACGCGCCGGGCGGGACCGGGCCGCGGGAAGGGGTCTGAGGCCCCCGTTCTCAGCGGACGGCGGCGCCCCCGCCCTCGGCGACGGACCGCGAGCCGACCGGGCGCGGGGTGCCGGGGAAGAGCTGCCCGGAGTCCCCGCCGCGGCCCGGACCGTGCCGAGGCGGACGGCCCGCCGACCGCTCAGCCGCCTTCCGGCCCCAGCGCGGAGCGGATGCGGGAGAGCACGTCCGCGCCGGAGGCGGCCGCGGGGTAGACGGCCACCAGGACCGACTCCTGCGCCGCGGCGTCCCGGCCGCCGGCGCCGCCCGCGTCACCCTCTGGAACGGGAGGCTCGCGCAGCAGGGCGCCCAGTGATCCGGTCACGAACGCCATGGCCTCGTCGAACCGGCGCCAGGGCACCGGCTCCTGCGGGGCGTGCAGCCATGACCGCAGCACGTGGTTGTGCGCGGCGATCACCGACGCGGCCAGCGCCTCGCCGGTCAGGGCCCGCCGCCCCGCCGTCTCGCCGCGGCCCAGGAAGCGGCTGAACGCCGCCTGGTAGCGGGCGGTCATGGCGATCTCGCGGTCGCGCAGCCGGGGCACGGCGCGCACCAGGCGGAAGCGGGGCACGGTGATCTCGGGCGAGCGCACGTACTCCTGGAAGACCATGCGCGCGGCGGAGCGCACCGTGGCCACGGGGTCGTCGTCGGGCGCGGCCTCCAGGAAGCGCTCGACGGTCTCGAACAGGTCGTCGTGCTCGGCGAAGAGGATGTCCTCCTTGGACCCGAACCGGCGAAAGAGGCTGCGCCTGCTCATCCCGGCGGCGGCGGCGATGTCGTCCATGGTCGTGGCCTCGTAGCCGGCCTCGCTGAACAGCCGCACCGCCACCTCGACCACCGCGGTCCGGGCCGCGCCGCCCGGCCTGCCCCGATCGCCCTCCGCGCGCTCAGCCACCTCGGCCCCATTCCCCGTCGATCCGCTGCGTGTTCCCCGTGCTCCTCCCACGAGTATCGGCCGTCGTTCCGTTCGTCGCACCCGATCCGTATGATGACACTAGATGCCATGTATGGACACGCAGTGCCAGATGGCGACACGGCCAGCCGGGACCGAGGAAGGCGGGAAGCGTCATGGGCGACTTCGACCTGTTCAGCATCACCGAAGAGCACGAGCAGCTGCGCGAGGCGGTACGCGCCGTCTCCGACGACAAGATCGCTCCGCACGCGGCCGAGGTCGACGAACGGTCCGAGTTCCCCAAGGCGGCCCACGACGCGCTCGTGGACACCGACTTCCACGCCGCGCACATCCCCGAGGAGTACGGCGGTGTGGGCGCCGACGCCGTCGCGACCTGCATCATCATCGAGGAGGTCGCCCGCGCCTGCGCGTCCTCCTCGCTCATCCCGGCGGTGAACAAGCTGGGCACGATGCCGCTGATCCTGGGCGCCTCCGAGGAGGTCAAGCAGCGCTACCTGGCACCCGTGGCCGGCGGCGAGGCGATGTTCTCCTACGGCCTGTCCGAGCGCGAGGCCGGCTCCGACACCGCCGCCATGCGCACCCGCGCCGAGGCCGACGGCGACGACTGGATCCTGAACGGGCAGAAGTCCTGGATCACCAACGCGGGGGTGAGCCGGTACTACACGGTCATGGCCGTCACCGACCCCGACGGCAAGCGCGGCGGCAACGTCAGCGCGTTCGTGCTGCACGCCGACGACCCCGGCTTCACCCTCGGCGAGCCCGAGCGCAAGCTGGGGATCAAGGGCTCGCCCACCCGCGAGCTGTACTTCGACGACGTGCGCATCCCCGGCGACCGCCTGGTCGGCGGCGTCGGCGAGGGCCTCAAGCTCGCGCTGCGCACGCTGGACCACACCCGGGTCACGATCGGCGCCCAGGCGGTGGGCATCGCCCAGGGTGCGCTGGACCACGCGGTGGCCTACGCCAAGGAGCGCAAGCAGTTCGGCTCCGCGATCGCCGACTTCCAGGGCATCCAGTTCATGCTCGCCGACATGGCGATGAAGCTGGAGACCGCCCGGCAGATGGTCTACGTCGCCGCCGCGAAGTCCGAGCGCGGCGACGCCGACCTGCCGTTCTTCGGCGCCGCGGCCAAGTGCTACGCCTCCGACGCCGCCATGGAGATCACCACCGACGCCGTCCAGCTCCTCGGCGGCGCCGGCTACGTCAAGGACTTCCCGCTGGAGCGCATGATGCGCGACGCCAAGATCACCCAGATCTACGAGGGCACCAACCAGATCCAGCGCCTGGTAATGGCCCGCCAGCTGCTGAAGTAGGCCGCGGCCCGCGGCCCGCGGCACCGCACGGCTCCGGCGGAGCGACGCTTGCCCCGTCCGCGGTCCGCCCGCGGTCCGTCCGCCGGTTGCTGCGCTCGGGTCAGTCGGGCTGGTCGGAGGACCAGCCCGACCAGCGGGTGACCTCGACGAGGACGACCGGACCGGAGGGCGGGGCGTCGCGGTACTGGGCGTAGCGCTCCTGGAGGCGGCGGACCGCGGTGCGGTGCTCGGGGGGCGCGTTCTGGGAGTCGGTCCCCGGGTCCACGATGCGGGCGAGGCCGTCGGCGCGCACCCACCACAGCCGGGACCAGTCGTCGGAGTACGCGTCGGCCAGCAGGCACACCCGCGGGTTGGCGGCGATGTTGGCGAGGCGCCGCAGGGCGGTCGTGCGCTTGGGCTTGTGGTCGACCGCGAAGGCGACGGTGTCGGCGTCCTGCCCCTGACCGGCGATCAGGGCGAACGTGACCGGCACCAGGTGGGGCAGACCGTCGGCGTCCGCCGTGGCAAGGCGTGCGACGCGCGCGCGGGCGAAGTGCTCCCGGCACTGTCGGGCGTTCCAGCGCATACCGCGAGCCTGCCACGGAAGGCGGCCCCGGCGGGCGCGCCCCGCCCCGAAGCGGCCGATCCGGCCGGGCCGATCGGGCCGCGCGCTCGTACGGCCGGTCGGGCCGGGCGGCTCCGCCGCTACTCGGCCGGCTCGAAGGACTCGGCCGCCTCGTCCAGGATCGCCTTGTTGCGCGCGAAGTCCTCCTCGGTGGACACCAGGAACAGCGCGTAGCCCTTCTCCTCGGTGTGGAACGCCCGGTCCACGGCGTGCATGGCGGTGCCGTGCTGCCCCGTGAAGGTGAACTCCCAGTCGGCCGCGCTGATGTAGTCGTCGGTGTAGGGCTCGCCGAGGGCCTCGATCCCGACCAGCGAGTAGCCGTCGAAGTTCGCCGACATGCGCGGCTCCTGGGCCACCCAGTCGTCCTTGGCGTTCGACGCCGGGGCGTCGCTCTGGTCGATCTGCAGGTAGCCCTGCTCGCCGGGGATGTCGAAGAAGACGCTGCTGCCGTTGCGGTTGTCCAGCGGCCAGTCCTCGGGGACCTCGACGGAGAACCCGGTGGGGTCCTCGTGCTCGGTCATCTCGGGCAGCTCCGGCTCGTCCTCGCCGTCGTCGCCCGCGGCCTCCGTCGCCTGCCCGCCGGAGTCCGGCGCCGCCGCAGTGCCGTCCTGCCCCGCTTCCGAGGAGTCCGCGCTCGGCCCGGCGGTGCCGCCCGCGGCGCCGGCCTCCTCCCCGGGGGCGCCCTGGCGGCTGCCGATCCAGGCCACCGTCCCCGCGACCAGCACCAGCGCCGCCAGTCCGCCCGCGACCGCCAGCGCAGCACCGCCGCGGCGGCCGCCGCGCTCCGGTGCCGGCCCCGCTGCCGGAACGGGTCCGGGCGGGTCCGCTGACACGGGTGCCGCGCCGGCGCTCTCGCCGATGCGGGAGGTGCCCGACGCCGGCGCGGAATGCGCGACGTGCAGGGCCGCCCCGGCGGGGGCGTGCTGCGCCGCGTCGTCCCGGCGCCCGGCCGGAGCCGCCGAGTCCCGGTCCCGGCGGGCGTCCTCGACCGCGGCCTGGAGCAGTGCGGCCGCCTCGTCGACCGAGGGCCGGTCACCGGGCTCCTTCTGCAGCAGGCGTTCGATGACCGGCTCCAGCACTCCCGCCGACGCCGGCTGCGGTACCTCCGCGGTGACGATGGCGGTCAGCGTGGCCATGGGTGTGTCGCGATGGAAGGGCGTGGTGCCCTCGACCGCCTGGTAGAGGGTCACGCCCAGGGCCCAGATGTCGCTGGCCGGCGTGGCCGGCTTGCCGTGCGCCTGCTCGGGCGCGAGGTAGCTCGGCGACCCCACGAGCAGGCCGGTGCTCGTGAGGTGGCTGGAGCCCTCCAGGTGCGCGATGCCGAAGTCGGTCAGCACCGCGCGGTCGCCGCGGGCGATGAGCACGTTGGCGGGTTTGATGTCGCGGTGCACGATGCCGCGCTCGTGGGCGAGCGACAGCGCGGCCGCCACCTGCGCGCCGATGCCCGCGGCCCGCTCCGGCTCGAACGCACCGCCGCTCTTGATGAGGGAGCCGAGCGACGGCCCGCGCACCAGCTCCATGACGATCCAGGGCCGCTCGTCGATCTCGACCACGTCGAAGACGGTGATGATCGAGGGATGGCTGAGCTGGGCCGCGTGGCGGGCCTCCCGCAGCATCCGGGTACGCAGCACCTCGACCTCGGCGGCGGGCAGCTGCGGGGGGATGAGCAGCTCCTTGACGGCCACCGGCCGGTCCAGAAGCTCGTCGACGCCCTCCCAGACGCGCCCCATCCCGCCCTCGCCGATCAACTCGGTCAGGCGGTAGCGGCCGGACAGCAGGCGCCCCGGCTCACTGCTCTCGTTCGTCATCGATGGGGATTCCTCGTAGTGGGATGGCGGTGCCCGGCGGAGGGGGCGCGGTCAAGGCGAGTTTAGGAGCAGTCGCGGGCCTTCACGGGCGCGCGGTGCGCCCGGCCGAGGCGCCGGGTTGACCCCGTCGACCGCCGTGGACGGACGGAGCGCCCGGTGCAGCCGTTTGAACTGGGACGACGCGGAGTTCCCGAATCGGGCGGCCGGTTGCGGCCGCCGCGGTCGCATACGGGATTCCGGTTTTTATCCGCGCCACAGCGCCTGCGGCTATTGTGTAACCGTGATATGCCCTAAGTGCCAAGGCCAGATGCAGACGTTCGACCGTATGGGGATCCACCTCGAGCAGTGCCCGAACTGCCGGGGCATCTTCCTCGACCGAGGCGAGCTTGAGCAGATCATCTCCGCCGAACAGCGCCACTACAGCCACGCTCCCGGTCCCGCCGGCCCCGTGGGCGGCCCCGCTCCGGTGCGGCCCTACCGCGACTCCCCCGCGCCCTACCACGGTGGCGGCCACGGCGGCCACGGCGGCGGCTACCGCGACTCCCCCCGCCCCTACGGTTACGGCGACTCCCCCCGCCCCTACGGCAACAAGCGCCGCAAGAGCTTTCTGGAAGGGCTCTTCGACTAGCGTGCGCGCCACCACCGCACCCGCCCGCCGGCGCGGCCCCGTGCGCGGGACGGCCGCGTGAACCCGCTGATCTGCGCACGCTGCGGAGAGTTCACCGACCGACCGCACGTCGACGCCGACGACCCGACGGGCGCGGTGCTGTGCTGTGCCCGCTGCGGCCACCGCGAGCCCTTCCGGCGGCTGCCGCTGCTGTGCGTGACCGGCCCCAGCGGCACCGGCAAGTCCACCGTCGCGCGCCTGCTGCTGGAGAGCCTCTCGCAGCGGTTCGTGGTGCTGGAGCAGGACCTGCTGTGGACCGGCGGGCTGCGCGATTCCGACACCGAGCACCCGCTGTTTCGCACCACGTGGCTGCGCACCGCCGCGATGATCCAGCAGAACGGCCGCCCGGTCGTGCTGTGCGGCACCGTCGTGCCTCCGGAGTTCGAGGCGCTGCCCGAGCGCGCACTGTTCTCGGAGATCCGCTACCTGGCGCTGATGTGCGACCCCGGGGTGCTCGCCGCGCGGCTGCGCGCGCGGCCGGCCTGGCGGCAGTGGGACGAGCCCCGCATCGCCGAGATGCTCGACTACGCCCGGTGGGTCGAGGAGACCGCGCACGAGATGGACCCGCCCGTCGACCTGCTGGACACCACCGGGGTCCCGGCGGAGCGCACCGCCGAGGAGGTCGCCCGGTGGGCCCTCCGCACAACGGGCGCAGCCGGCGCACCTGCTGCTGCGGGCCTGCGGGCGGACGCCGCCGGCCGCCCCTCCCGCGACTCGGCCCCTCTGCGCTGACACGCGCAGGCTCCCTCTCAGCACCGCCGCGCCGGATCCCGCGGCCGCCGGAAACCCTGGCTCCCGCGCTGATCGCCGCACTGTGCGCGGCCTTCTGGCAGCGCTCGCTGGGCTGGGGGCTGGTCGTCATCGACGGCGGGCTGGCGGTGAAGATCGCCTGAACGGTCGCCAACTCCGGGGCGGACGGCCTGGCCACAGTGCTGCCGCTGGGGGCGGGCGGACTGGTGATGACCGCCGTCATCGTGGCGGTCGCCAAGTGGCGCGGACTGCGCCTTTCGCTGCTGCGCGGGAACGCGTCCGCGGCGGCCGACCGGCCGCCCGAGCGCGTCTGAAACCATATGACCGCACCGGGCGCACGGACGCGATCGGAACACCGACCAGGGAAGGAGGCCGCGGTGCCTCCCGCGTTCTCCGCCGAGGAGAAGGCCCGTATCAAAGGGGTGCTGCTGGAGTCGGGGCGGCGGCTGTTCACGACGCGGGGGCTGCGCAAGACCTCGCTGGAGGACCTGGTGGCGCCCGCCGAGATCGCGAAGAGCAGCTTCTACCAGTTCTTCGACTCCAAGGAGGCGCTGTACCTGGAGCTGATGACCGACCGCATGACCGAGGTCAGGGGCGCCACGGTCGACGACGCGCTGCTGTCGGCGCCCGACACCCGCGAAGGGCTTCGGCGGTTCCTGCACGCCACCGTCACCGTGCTCACCACCGACCCGCTCTACAGCCGGCTGATGACCCACCCCGAGGAGATGGAGGCGGTGGCCCGCCGCCACGACCCGGAGTCGGTGACCGGCGTTCCCGGGAACCCGGTCACCGCCCTGTTCTCCTTCGTCGACGAGAAGCGCGGCGAAGGCGCGCTCGTGGGGGCGGATCCGGCGGTCATCGTCGGCGTCCTCCAGGCGGTCCTGCTGCTGCCCATGCACGCCGGGCGCCTCGCCTCGCCGGAACGCTACCCCGAGGTGCTCGACCTCCTCGTCGACATCGTCGCCGCCGGGCTGGCGCCGGACGGGCGGTGACGGACGGGCCGTGCCGCCTTCGCAGCGCGGAGGCGAAGGGAGCCGTCCGTGGCTCCGGCGGCCCGTCAGCGGCCCTCGCGGCGGGGCCGCCGGTCCGCGCTCACCGGTCGCGCCGGAGCATCGCCAAGAAGTCGGACAGCCTCAACCGCTCCGGCGCCGCGGAGCCGCCGGAGCCGACCTCCGGGGACGCAGGGGACGTCTTCCAGGGCACCTCCTCCTGCGTGGGGGACTGCGGCGTGAAGGAGACCGGGAGGCGGGTGAGCGACCGGGAGAACGGGGAGCTGCGCCACTCCAGCTCGGCGGCCGGCACGGCCAGGCGCACGCCGGGCAGCCGGCGCAGCAGCGTCCGGACGCCGGTCGTCGCGATCATGGTCGCGAGGTCCTGCGCGGGGCAGCGGTGCGGACCGACGCCGAACGAGAGGTGGGCGCGGTTGGCGGTGGCCCCCGCCTCCTCCTGGGCGTTGGCGCCGGCCATCGCCCGGTTGGCCGCCGCGTAGCCGAGGAGGACGGGCGAGCCCTCGGGCAGCGTGCCGCCGTTGGGCAGCGAGACGTCGGAGACGGGATACAGCACCGGATAGCCGATCAGCGGCGGGTCCTGCCAGAGCACATGCTCGATCGCGTCCTCGACGTCCATGCGCCCGCTGACGATCTCGTCGCAGAAGGCGGAGTCGGTGAGGATCATCCGCATGGCGTTGCCGATGAGGTTGGCCGTGGGTTCGTTGCCCGCCCCCACGATCAGCACCAGGTGCTGCAGTACCTCCTCGTCGCTCAGGCCGGCGCGGTGGTCCAGCAACCGCGTTGTGACGTCGTCGCCCGGCTCCTTGCGCTTGCGGGCGATGACCCCGGAGACCACGCGCTCCAACTCGGCGCCGGCGCGCTCGGAGTCGGCGGCGTCCATCATGGCGGCCAGAGCAGTGATGAACCGCCGGCCGCTGTCCTCGTCGAACCCGAAGATGCGGTTCATGACCGTCAGCGGCAGCACGCGGGCGTACTCGTCGATGAGGTCGGCCTCGCCCAGCTGGCAGAACCCGTCGACCAGCGACTCGGCGACGCGGGCGGTGTAGGCGGTGGTCTCGGCGGAGTCGATCCCGCCGAGACTGTCGGTGACGGCGCGGCGCAGCCGCTTGTGCTCGGCCCCGTCGGCGAAGAGCACGTTGGGACGGTGCTCCATCATGCCCAGCACGCCCGCGTCCTCGGGGATCAGACCCGAGCGCCAGTCGCTCCAGCGCCGGGCGTCGCGGCTGAACGTGGCGGTGTCGCGGCACCAGGCGATGATCGTGGCGTAGTCGAGGACCAGCCAGCCGCGGACCCCCGGTTCGAGCATGGCGGGCACGACCGGGCCGTAGGCGTCGCGCACGCGCCGGTAGACGCGGTCCGGATCCCGGTGGAATTCAGGCTTGTACGGCTCGGCGTACGGGCATCCGTCGGTCACTCGGTCCGTCCTCGGGCTCGCGGGGCGTGACGCGCGGCGGCGCGGCGGCGCCCGGTCGGCCCACCGCACCCCGATGCGCCCGGACTCCCCGAAAGGGGAAGGGGGTTCGGCGACGAACCCTACGTCAACCGACGTGCGGAAAAAAGCTCTGCGCGACCGGTCCGCGACGCAATGTCCACCGGTTACGGGCTTGCACCATCCTCGAATTCCTGTCCCGCACCGGTCGGTAGGCGGCACCCGTCCGCGTTCGCCCGGCCCGGCGCCCGCAGGCGTCCGGAGGCGGCGGACGGCCGCCGCCTCCGGACGTATCCCGCGTCCTCCGAGCTCAGCGCGCCGACGCGGCCGACGGCGCCGGTGCGGCCGCGCCGCCGGCGTCGGCGTCGGCGTCGGCGGGGCGATCGGGACCGCGCCCGTCCTCGCCGTCGCGCGCCAGCGGGCGGAACGTCCGCAGCCGCAGGCTGTTGCTCACGACGAACACGCTGGACAGCGCCATCGCGCCGCCGGCGATCATCGGGTTGAGCAGCCCGGCGGCCGCCAGCGGCAGCGCGAGGACGTTGTAGCCGAACGCCCAGAACAGGTTGCCGCGGATGGTGGCCAGGGTGCGGCGGGAGAGCCGGATGGCGTCGGCGGCCACCCGCAGGTCGCCGCGCACCAGCGTGAGGTCGCCCGCCTCGATCGCGACGTCGGTCCCGGTGCCCATGGCCAGGCCGAGGTCGGCCTGCGCCAGCGCAGCGGCGTCGTTGACCCCGTCGCCGACCATGGCGACCGTGCCGCCCTGCTCCTGCAGCCGCCGCACCACGGCGACCTTGTCCTCGGGCAGCACCTCGGCCACGACCTCGCCGATGCCGACCTCGGCTGCGACGGCCTCGGCCACCCCGGAGGTGTCGCCGGTCAGCAGGACCGGGCGCAGGCCCAGCGCACGCAGCCGGGCGACCGCCTCCTTACTGGTGGGCTTGAGCGTGTCGGAGACGGCGAGCACGGCGCGGGCGGCGCCGTCCCAGCCCACCGCGACCGCGGTGCGCCCCTGCTCCCGGTCGCGCTCGACCGCGCGCTCCAGCTCCTGCGGAAGCTCCATGCCTCGTTCGGCTAGCAGGGCGGGGCGCCCGACCAGTACCCGGCGTCCCTCCACGACGCCCTCGACCCCGCGGCCGCCGATGGCGGCGAAGCCGTCGACTCCGGGGAGCCCGCCGACGCGCTGGACCGCGCCCGCGGCGATCGCCCGGCCGATCGGGTGCTCGGACGCGTCCTCGACCGCACCGGCCAGCCGCAGCGCCTCGGCCTCGTCGACTCCGCCCGCGGCCGCGACACCCGCCAGCGCCATGCGCCCGGTGGTGACGGTGCCGGTCTTGTCCAGCACCACGGTGTCGATGCGGCGGGTGGTCTCCAGCACCTCGGGGCCCTTGATCAGGATGCCCAACTGCGCACCGCGGCCGGTGCCCACCAGCAGGGCGGTGGGTGTGGCCAGGCCCAGCGCGCACGGGCAGGCGATGATCAGCACGGCCACCGCCGCGGTGAACGCCTCGGCGGCGCCGCCGGTGCTCAGCCAGAACCCGAGGGTGGCCGCCGCGAGCGCGATCACGACGGGCACGAACACGCCCGAAACGCGGTCGGCCAGGCGCTGGACCTCGGCCTTGCCGCTCTGCGCGTCCTCGACCAGCCGGGCCATCTGCGCCAGCTGAGTGTCGGAGCCCACGCGGGTGGCGCGCACGAGCAGCCGGCCGCCGACGTTGGCGGTCGCGCCGGCGACCGGCGAGCCCGGGCCGACCTCCTCGGGCACCGACTCACCGGTGAGCATGCTGCGGTCCACGGCGGAGGTGCCCTCCTGCACCTCGCCGTCGGCGGCGAACTTCTCGCCGGGGCGGACGGCGAACACGTCGCCGACCGCGAGCCGGTCGACGGGCACCCGCTCCTCGCGGCCGCCGCGCACGACGGCGGCGTCCTTGGCTCCGAGTTCGAGCAGCGCGCGCAGCGCGGCGCCGGCGCGGCGCTTGGACCGGGCCTCGAAGTAGCGGCCGAGCAGGATGAAGGAGGTCACGCCGGCGGCGACCTCCAGGTAGATGTTCCCGGCGCCGCCGCCGCGCTCGACGGTCAGCGAGAAGGCGTGCATCGTGCCCGGCTCGCCCGCCGTGCCGAGGAACAGCGCGTAGAGCGACCAGCCGAAGGCGGCCAGCGTGCCCATCGACACCAGGGTGTCCATGGTGGCCTGGCCGAGCCGCAGGTTCTTGGCGGCGGCCCGGTGGAACGGCAGGGCGCCCCAGACCACGACCGGCGCGGCGAGGGTGAGCGAGGCCCACTGCCAGTAGGTGAACTGCAGCGCGGGGACCATGGCCATGGCGATGACCGGCGCCGACAGCAGGAGGCTGACGGCGGTGCGCGTACGCAGGGAGCGCAGCGGGTCGTTCGGCCCGCCCTCGGCCGCGGCGGAGTCCGCGCCGCGTTCGGCATCGGGCGGCGGAGGCGGGGTGGCGGTGTAGCCGGCCTTCTCGACCTGGGCGACGAGGTCGTCGGCGCTGACACCGTCGGCGTAGGTGACCCGGGCCTTCTCGGTGGCGTAGTTGACCTCGGCGGTGACGCCGTCGAGCTTGTTGAGCTTCTTCTCGACCCGGTTCGCGCACGAGGCGCAGGTCATACCGCCGATCGCGAGCTCGATCCGGTGTTCGGCCCCGGCCGGGGCGCGCTTCGGTTCCACGCTTTCGCTGCTCATCGCCTTGTGACCTCCTCCGCGGCCGGAGCCGCACGTCGCGAGGGTGCTGATCGGGAGCGCGCCGGAGAATCCGCCGGGAACCTCTGCCCGGCCCAGCCTATGCCGCATACGGGGAAGGGGTATGTGAGGGGCACGCCCTCGCTCCCGGGCGGGACCGCCGCGCCCGGCCGGTCACGCCCCCTCCGCGGGGCCGCCGGGCGGGGCGCGCCCGTACCCGGTCCCGCCGCGAAGGCGGCCGCAAGCACGAGCGCGAACACGGAGATGCGCGCGGGAGCGCTCATCGCCCTTCCCCCCGCGCACTCCGCGCGCCGCGGACCGGCGCGGTCGTCCGCCTCCCACCCATTGCCGCTCCCCTTCACCCGACTACGCCCGATACTATACCCCCCTAGGGTATATTCAAGGCAAGCCGCATCCCGTGTTCCGCACGCCACCGCCCCGCCGGCGGCGCCGGAGGGGCAGGGCGGAGCGGGCCGCTCCGCGGCCGGGGCGCGGTCGGGGAGCCGGTCGGGTCGTGCCCGGGGATCTCGGGGCGGTTTCACGCAGGCGTGGAGGCGGCGGAGGAGCCCTCGGGGCGGCCGCCTGCGGGAGTCAGTCGTCCTTGAGGGTCAGCCGCGCGACGGGCCGCCCGCTGCCGGGGTGGGGGGCGCAGGTGAAGCCCGCCTTCTGGAACATGCGCACGGTGCCGGTGTAGACCTCGGCGCTCGGCGCCCGCCCGCCTGCGGTGTCGACGGGATAGGCCTCCAGGATGCGGCCGCCGCTGGCGCGGGCGTGCTCGATCGCCCCGTCCAGCAGCTGCGACCCCATGCCCTTGCGGCGACGGCGCGGCGGCAGCCAGAAGCACACCAGCGACCACACATCGGGCTCGTCGGGGTCGGCCGGACGCAGCGAGCGCGAACGCGCCAGCCGCACGAAGTCCTCCCGCGGCGCCACCGACACCCAGCCGCACGGCTCGGATCCGTCATAGGCGATCAGACCGGGCACCCTGCCGTCGAGCGTCACGCGCTGGAGCGCCTCGCGGTTGCTGCCACCGCGCTCAGCGGGCGTGCACGACACGCTCGCGGTGAACTCCTTGGCCCTGCGCCGGAAGTAGACGCACCAGCAGTGGCCGTAGGCTCCGGTCGGCCCGAACAGCCGTTCCAGGTCTGCCCACCGTTCCGGGGTGGCGGGCTCGATCGCGACAATGGTCATCTGGCCCCCTCGAACACGGGCGTTGTGACCTAGAACACTAGCGACTCCCGCCCCGAGAAGGCACCCTCACAGGCCCCGACTTGTGACCTGCTTCATGCGCCTGCGCATACTCCCAGCTCACCCCGCACCCGTGGAAACGGGCTCACTCCGGTGGCGGAGCGGTGGGCAGGATGCGACGGCAGCCCCGCCGGCACCCGCCGCGCGCCCGCTCGTGGCGGGGGCGGGCCGCTCAGGCCGCCTCACGTTCCCTGCGCAGTGCGGCGACCTCCGTTCTGAGTGCGCGGAGCTCCGCGAGGACCTCCTGCTGGGGGTCGTCCTCCTCGATCTCGCGGCGGCCGGACTTGTCGTGCTCCAGGGCCTCGACGGCCACCGCGATGAACAGGTTCAGGGCGATGAACGTCGAGGCCAGGATGAACGCCACGAAGAACAGCCACGCCGCCGGCTGCTCCGCCATCACGGTGCGGGCGATGGAGCCCCAGCTGTCGCCGGTCATGATCTGGAACAGGGTGAACAGCGACGTCGTGATCTCACCGAAGTGCTGCGGTGCGCTGGCGCGGAAGAGGTTGGTTGCCATCACCGCGGCCACGTACAGCAGCAGCGCGACCAGGAACGAGATCGACGCCATGCCGGGCAGCGCCTTGAACAGGCCGGTCACGACGTGGCGCAGGGTCGGCACCACCGACAGCAGGCGCAGCACCCTCAGCACCCGGAGCACGCGCAGCACCGAGAACGGCCCGGACGCGGGCATGAGGGCGACCAGCACGATGACGAGGTCGAACCAGCTCCACGGGTCGCGGAAGAAGCCTCCCCGATAGGCGAAGATCCGCAGCCCCAGTTCGACCACGAAGACGCCCAGAACCATCATGTCGACCCGGTGCAGCAGCACGCCGTGGTCCTCGACGACCGGCAAAGAGGTCTCCAGCCCCAGTACCGCTGCGTTGACCAGGATGACGGCGATGACGCAGTTCTGGAACCACCGCGCCTCCACGATGCCCGCGACTCGGTCGCGCACGCTCACGGAAGGCTCTCCCCTCAGGCTCGCCGGTCGGCCGTGATCACGGCAGCCTATCGGCCCGCCTCCCCCGCGTGGCCGGGGTTTCCGACCGCTTCCGGACACTGCGGCGCGGACTCCCGCCCGGTGTCAGGCGGGGTCCGCGGGCCCGGCGGCCTGGGCCGAGGAGCGGAGGCCGCGCTCCTTCGCCCAGTCGGCCAGCCGCATGACGGCGTCGTGGTCGGGGCTTTCGGGGTCGGAGCTGAGCAGACCGATGAACTGCTCGTCGTCCTCGACCACCGCCAGCACCTCCCAGTCCAGCGAGAACTCGCCCACCGCCGGGTGGTCGAAGCGTGTGGCGCCGAACGGCCGCAGTGAGACCAGGTGCTGGTTCCACCACCGCCGGAAGTCCTCGTCGCGCACGGACAGCTCGCCCACCAGCTCCTGCAGGCGCGCCTGCTCGCTGCGGGCGCCGCTGTTCATCCGCAGGAACGAGACCGCCTCGCGGGCACGTTCGCGCCAGTCGACGAACACACTGCGGATCGCGGGATTCAAGAAGACGATGCGCACGTAGTTGCGCTGGCGCGCGCTCATGGCGGCCAGGTCGCCGAGCAGCGCCGCGGCCGATCGGTTCCAGGCCAGGATGTCCAGATAGCGCCCGAACACCAGGGCCGGCATGCCCACCACGTTGGCCAGCAGCCGCTCCACGCCGACGCTCACCCGCTGCTCGTCCTCGGCGACGGCCAGACCCAGCTCGGGGTCGGCCAGCTTGAACAGGTGCAGCCGCTGGTCGGCGTCCAGTCCCAGCGCCGTTCCGATGGAGTTCAGCACGGTCCGCGACGCCGTGCGCAGCCGGCCCTGCTCCAGCCGCGTGTAGTAGTCGACGCTGATTCCGGCGAGCTGGGCGACCTCCTCCCTCCGCAGTCCCGGCACCCGACGCGACGGGCCGCCGAAGGGGATGCCCGCATCACGGATGGAGACGAGCGCTCGCCGCGCATTGAGGAATTCGGCCAGCGGCCCCCGGTCTCCGTGCTGGTCGCCTCGCATAGGCCTCGATTATGGCATCGGCGGGCATCTCGGGGGGGGAAGATCGTTCCCTGGAACGGTCCGCCCTTCTCCAGCACCGCGCTTTCGGGCAGTCTCTTCTCCCGAGGGCGGATCCGCTCCGCTGCCCGGCCGCTTGCTCCGGCAAGCGGTTCGGCGGGGAGGGGGCAGCGGAGCGGGCTCCAAGGGAGGTGCGACCCCACCTGCAAGGCGGGGTCGCACCTCCCTGTTCTCGGTCCGCACCGCCCTGCTCGCGTCCCGTGCCGACCGCCCAGGGCGATCGGCACGCCGGCGGTCTAGCGGCTGCCCGCGCCCGCCTCGTCGGCGGCGGGCTGCTGCTCGGCCTCCCAGCACTGGACTCCGCGCAGCTGGGGGAACCGGTCGCGGGTGAACACCGGGTCGAGGCCCTGCTTGCGCTGGGCCACGTAGTCCTTGAGCACGATCCCCACCACACCGGCGAGCGGCGCGAGGGCCACCAGGTTGACCAGGGCCATGAAGCCCATCGCGGTGTCGGCCAGGCTCCACACGATCTGCACGGTGCCGATCGAGCCGAGGAAGGTCGCCACCAGGAAGACGACCTTGAACCCGGTCATGACCCCCCGGTTCTCGGTGAGGAAGGCGACGTTGGCCTGGCCGTAGTAGAAGTTGCCCAGGATCGAGCTGAAGGCCAGGAGCAGCAGCACCACCGTCAGCGCGTGCAGCGACCACGTGCCCAGACCGGTCTCCAGGGCCTCCTGGGTCAGCAGTGGACCGCGCTCGGCACCGAGGGTCGGGTTGGTGGTCAGGATCAGGAACGCGGTCATGGAGCAGATGATCAGGGTGTCGAAGTAGACGCCCAGGGTCTGCACGAGGCCCTGCTTGACCGGGTGGGTGACCGCCGCGGTGGCGCCGGCGTTGGGGGCCGAGCCCAGTCCGGCCTCGTTGGAGAACATGCCGCGCCGCACGCCCTGGATGATCACCGTGCCGATGGTCGCTCCGGCGACCTCGCGCAGGCCGAAGGCGCTCTGCACGATCTCGGAGAAGACGGCGGGGACCTGGTCGGCGTTGAGTACGACCACGACCAGGCCCATGATCAGGTAGAACACCGCCATGAAGGGGACCAGCGTCTGCGTGACGTGGGCGATGCGGCGCACGCCGCCGAACACGACCAGCGCGGTCACGGCCACCAGCAGCAGGCCGACCGCAGCCGTCACCCAGGTGCCGAACTCGTAGCCGATGGCGCCCGCGGAGTTGGCCACGGCGTTGGCGATGGTGTTGCTCTGCACCGCGTTGAACACGAATCCGAAGGTCACCGTGATGGCGATGGCGAAGATGATCCCCATCCACCGGGCGTTGAGCCCGTGCTGCATGTAGTAGGCGGGACCGCCGCGGTAGCCGGTCCGGTCGCGCACCTTGTACAGCTGACCGAGCGTGGACTCCACGAAGCTGGCGGCCCCGACGAAGAGGCCGGCGATCCACATCCACAGCACGGCGCCGGGTCCGCCGACCGCGATCGCACCGGCCACGCCGACGACGTTGCCGGTTCCGATGCGCGCGGCCGCGGAGATCGAGAACGCCTGGAACGAGGAGATCGCCCGCTTACCGTCAGGGGCGACCTCGGGTTTGCTGCGCAGCGTCCGGACCATCTCCGGGATCATGCGCAGCTGCACGCCCCCGAGCCTGACGGTGAAGTAGATGCTCAGGACGGCCAGCAGGGGGATGAGCAACCAGGCCCAGAACGCGTCTGTGAACGTGGTTACGAGGTCGTTGGCTAGTTGGTTGAGTTGTTCCACGGCCCGTGGTGCTCCTTTGCTACGGGGGACGGCACCCGCACAGGGGTACCCGAATCGGGCACTTGTTCACGAATCGACACGATCCGTTACCTTATGCCTATCGTGCCGTTACGCAATCCCGTGTCCGGGGACGACGTCGCGTGCCGCCCCTTGTGGACCGGCACAACGGGGGCAGGCGGCCCGCAGGCGCTCCGGTCCGCTTCCCGGCCTCCGCGCGCCGCCGACCCGCACTCCCCCGCCCGCTTTCGCACTACCGCGGTCGGCGACCGGCCTCGGGGCGCGCACGCCCGCCGGAGGCCGCGCCGGAGCACGCCGCACCGTCCTCCGATCCGCGGGCCTGCCTCGGAACAGCGGGCATGGTGCCGTCGGCGCCGCCGAGGTGCACCGCATCCGCCAGGGCGACGGGGGCGGCGCTGGGCCCGGCAGGCGGAAGCGTGGCGCACACCGCGTCCAGCACCCCCGCATAGGGCGTGCCGAGTCCGGCCATCGCCGCACGCAACCGCTCCATCCCGGGCCGCAGCCGCCCGAGCAGCCGCTCTCCGCGGCCGGGGTCGCACCGGGCGGCGAACTCCAGCACCACCGCCAGGTGGTCGGGCTCCTCGGTGCCGACCGTTCGCCAGCCGCGGTGCGCATAGAGGCCGGCGATGCGCGCGCGGACCCGGCGCCGGCGCCGGGCGTCGCCGTCGGCGTGGTCCAGCAGGTGCAGCGTTCGGCGCTGCCGGGTGTCGAAGGCCCGGGCGTACTGGGCGCGCAGGTCGGCCTCGGGCTCGGCGGCCACGCGGTCGCAGAGGTCGGTGAGGGAGCGGCGGGCGGAGATGGCGGGAAGCTCCAGGAGCGCGCGACGGACGAGCGGGAGGCGCTCGAAGAAGCGCCCCTCGGGCGGACCGAGCAGCAGGGAGGCCGACCGGCGCACCACGGCCTCGGCGAGCGCCTCCTCGTCCACGGGTCCCGCCGCGCCGGGCGCCGCCTGTTCCGGGCTCCCGTACCCGCGCGGCGCGGGCAGCGTCGGCGGCATCGGCGGTTCGGCCGGGGACGGATTTCCGTTTCGCCGCGAATACCGCTTCCGGTCCGCGTTTTCCGTTGACCGGATCAGATATCCGTCGACCCGAAGCATGAGTTCTCCTGCACCCGGATTCCGACCTCCAGGTTTACCGCGATTATCCACTGTCACCACTCGCTTTTTGCGTCGCCGTGAACCGGGCGGAGCGCTTTCGTATCCGCCCCAGGACGAGCCGGACCCATCGACCGAATACCCGTTCAGGGGGCTTTCCTCCACACGATGCGCTCTCGGAATTTTCGGCTCCCGTGGAAACCACCGACGGAACCGCCCGCTGTGCCGGGGCGGCGGGCTCGGCGGAAGGCCGGAACGCGCGAAGCGGGAGCTCAGCGGCGCGCGTCGCCGGCGCGCACGAGCACGGCCGCGCGGTTGCCCACGCGGAGCCGCTCCAGCGCGCGAACGCCCTCGGGCAGGGCGACCTTGCGAGTGCGCGCGGTCACTGCGAGCACGGCGCGCTCGGGCAGGACCGCCGCCAGCGCGCGCAGCATCGCGGGAACGGGCTCGCCGTCGGGCGGCGCGCCGGTGAAGGAGGTGAGGCCGCCGTAGGGCACGTCGGTGAGCACCAGGTCGACGGGGCGCTCCGGCTCGGGCGGGTCGAAGACGTCGCCCGCGCCGACACGGTGGTCGAGGTCGCCGCCGCGTTCGCTCAGCCGCCCGGCCAGGCGCGCGGCGGTGTCGGCCCGGTCCAGCAGGGTCGGCTTCCGAAGCTCCGCGGCCTCGGCGCGCAGCACGCGCTCGCGTTCGGCCAGGCCCCGCCCCGTAAGCAGAGCGAGGTTGCGTTCGGCGATGGACAGCGCGGCGGGGTCGGTGTCGGTGGCCAGCAGCCAGGACAGCCGGTCGCGGTGCAGGGTCCCGACGGAGGCGGCGAGGTGCCCGCTGCCGCAGCAGGGGTCCCACAGCGCAAGGGGCGCTGCGGGCAGGTGGGCGGCGGCGCGCTGAAACAGCTCGTCGGCCAGGCGGACGGGGAAACCGGGGTGGCCCGGCGCGGAGCGGAGCACGTTCCCGCAGGCCAGGTCGGAGTGGTCGCGGCGCTCGGTGGCGTAGCGGTAGGCCACGGGGTCCCTTCGCGGCCGCGGGCGGCGGCGCCGATGCGGAACGGGGGTTCACACGGACCGGGAATCCGGTCGGGAGGAGGCGGTCCTGACGGGATTTGAACCCGCGGCCTCCACCTTGACAGGGTGGCGAGCACTCCTAGCTGCTCCACAGGACCTCGGTGCGGTCGAGCCGCCGGGCGGCTGCGCACTCGCTCCACTCTAGCGCCAGTCGAGAGTGCTCCGCACCTCGGATCCGCCGTATCGAGCCCGCGTCCGACGGGCACGGCGCGCCCCCGTGTCGGCGGACCGGGCGCGGCGGTGCGGCACCGGTGCGCCAACCGCCCTGGTAGGGCGCTATCGCCGGACCCGGTCCTCCTCCCAGACCGGCTCGTCGGAGGCCTCGACCCGGCCGTCGGCGCGGATGACGAGGAAGACGAGGAACAGGACCAGCGACCGGGCGAACCACGGGTCGTGCGCGACGCGAGCACGGTCCCCTCGAACGCCGCCAGGGCGTCTTCCAACGCCTCGGCCGACTCCCCGTCCGGGTTGCCGGTGAACTCGCCGAGCAGCGGCATCGTCGTCGGGGCCGCGCAGCAGCGCTTACAGCACCGCGATTTGGGAAGCGCGCCTGCCGGCTCCCGGAGGGGGTGCCGAACCGCTGCTCGCGCCGGCGCACCGGCTCCCAGCGGTACAGCAGCGGCGCGCACCCGCGGGGGCGGGCTACAGTGCGGGCAGAGGGGCCGCCGCGCACCGCGGGCGGCCCGGTGAGACACCAGCCGATGCGCAGCGCCGCCGGCGACCGGGGATCGCGGCGGCTGCCGGAAGGATCACAGGTGAACGACCCGGAGCGCACCACCCCGCCCGCGCAGAAGGGCGAGCCCGCGGCACAGTCCGACCCCAGGATGCCGCAGGGGCATCCCAGCGGCCGCGTGGACCGCTGGGTCTGGGCCGTGCGGCTGGCCAAGACCCGCGCCGACGCCGCCCAGGCGTGCCGCGGCGGGCACGTGCGTGTCAACGACCGGCCCGCCAAGCCCGCGACGCCCGTCCGCGTCGGCGACGAGGTGCAGGTGCGCCTCAACGGCGTCACACGCATCGTGGACGTCGCCCTGGTGATCGAGAAGCGGGTGGGCGCCCCGGTCGCGCGCCACTGCTACACCGACCGCAGCCCTGAGCCCGCCCCGCAGCAGCCCGGCGCGGTGCTGCGCCGCGATCGTGGAGCGGGCCGCCCCACCAAGCGCGACCGCAGGCAGATCGAACAGCTCCGCCGCCAGGGACTCTGAGCGGAGCGTCGCCCCACCCGGGCCCGCGGAGCGCTGTCGAGGAGTGCCGACCGGTGCGGGCTGCGCCCGGTTCGGTGGCCCCGGACTGCACCCTGGCGCCGGTTCGCCCCGGTTCGGTGGCGCCCGGGCCGGTCAGTCGATGCCCGGGGCCAGCTCAGCGAGCCTGGGGACGACGGTCTCGCGCCAGCCGGGCCCCATGCGGTCGTAGGCCTGACTCTCGCGCTTGTCGTCGAGGTCGAAGCCGGAGTGGTCCAGCAGCAGGCGGGTGCCGTCGCCCTCCGCGACCAGCCGCCACGTCAGCGTCCAATTGCCGTTGAACGTGTAGACGAAGCGCGCATGGGGCACCGATTCGAGGACCTTGCACGGGATGGCGCCGAACCCGGGCATGTCCAGATGGAACTCGTGCCCCACCGTTTCGGCGACGTCGCCGGGCGCCCACCACTTCGCGTGCAGGTCCGGCTCGGTCAGCGCCCGCCAGACCTTTCTCGGCGGGGCCGCGATGAACTGGTCGACCGAGATCGTGCCAGTGCGTCCTTCAGTCATCGGGGATCTCCTTCTCGACAAGATCGGCCATGTCGCGCAGCCGTTCGCGCCAGAACCGCTCGAACGGGTGCAGCCAGTCCCCGACCTGCTTCAGCGGCGCCGCCTCCAGCCGGTAGTACCGACGGCGGCCCACCGGCTCATCGTGGACGAGCGCCGCCCGACGGAGCACCTGCAGATGCTCGGCGACGGCCGGGCGGCTCATATCGAACTGCTCGGCGAGGTCGCCGGCCGTCCGCGGCCCGTCCGCCAGAAGCTCCAGCAGACGGCGGCGCGCGGGGTTGGCCAGGGCGAGGAAGACGTCATCTGACATACGGGAACGATATGTAAGAAACTCCCGACATGTCAACTATCCCCGACACGTTGCCGTCAGTCCGCATTGGGGGAGAGGAGGACCACGCCATGCGGCAGATCTCAGAGGCCCTTGGGCACTGAGCCGGCCGACAGGTGCGCGAGACGCAGCGGTGCATCGGCCGCAGAGACCCACCGGACGCCACGGGCGCCCACCGGCGCAGCAAAATGCCCCGTGGCCGCTTTCCGCGGTTCACGGGGCATTTCATGTGTTCAGAGGATGTGGCCAGGGACGGGGTCGAACCGCCGACCTTCCGCTTTTCAGGCGGAGCAACCGCCCTGACCAGTCGTGACGGCCGTCGTCGGATGCACGTTGCCGACCGCGCGTGGGTGGGGGCGGTTGCTGTCGTTGCTGTAACGGTTGCTGTCAGACGGCGGCCCTTCTGACCTGCCCAACAGACGGCGGCAGGTGCGGCACGGAACGGATAACGCTGCCGCCCCTCCCCCGCCATAGCTACGGCAACCCCAGCAGCGAGCAACCACAGTCCCGGTCCGAGGTGCTCGGTCGCGCCGGTGCCGGCCACCCAAGACAGACAGAGTCGCGCGACCGAGTGCCTCGGGTCCGAGAAACGTCATCGACCCGAGTTCTACCAAATGGCAACGGTTTGTCGGCGCGGCGCGTCACCATGTGCACTATGCCGCTCTGCGACGCGAGGAGGGCCGGTGCGGCATGCACGAGAGAACGTAGCGGCGGCTGGGGGCGTGCTCGGGACCGGGCGCCAGCCCGCAGCCCGAGCACGCCCCCAGCAAGCCGAAGCGACGGCGCGCAGCGCCGTCGCCTTGATCTCATACAGCCCGATTCGGCAAACATTCGAGTGCCCAGTTGGCCAGATCCAGCCAGTTAGCGTGGCGGTGCTTCAAAAATGGGAAGATTGGCCGCGAAGGAGGAAACGTATGAGGATATCAGAATACTTCGGTCTCGACAGAAGCCAATCAGAACTCGATTTTGTCGATGTAGACACATTTAAAGATGTTCCTGTCTACATTGACCCTTCGTGTATACGACGTCTTTCCGATGACTGGAGCCATCGATGCGATAAGCAGTTGACAACGTATTTTGACAGCGTACTCGATGCAGTTCGAAACGATGATGATAGACGACTCATGAGCCTTCTAAGTAAGCTCAAGGAGCCCAACGAAACTCATCTCGGAATCTCGAAGGGAAAATCTGCTGGACGAGCGCTCGGGGCGAGATCGATAAGGACTCTTGCTAGGAAGTTGGCCGAGAGTAAGGCCGCTAGAACTGGGCTTATCGAAGACCTCGAAGATACTGCTCTATTTATCGACAACGTTGGGAAGGATGTTGTATCGGACATCACAACTAACATTATCCGGGGAACGTTGATTCTCTACACGCAAAGCGTTTCTCGGTATTATGGTATTCCCATGGAAGAAGTTTGGAGTGGGTATGTGTGGGACGAAAAAAAGTTCGAGTGGGAGGACGATTATACTGAACTTCCAACAACAGAGGACGGAAAATTGTTGTTGGTGCCGAAAGTTATTGTCAGGAATGGCTTGCACATGAGAAAGGACGAGTTTTTCAACAAGCATTTGATGCCCAGCTTGGAGAAGGAAGAATTGGATAATCCTTCAAGCAAGTTGGTGCATAGAGTAAAGGAAGGGGAAAAGGTAATCGAAAGTGTTGATCGAGATAAACTGAAAGAGCACTACGGAACCTCAAAATCCGCAATCAGTGACCTGAGCGCAACACGGCCAGCTGTTTTATCGAACTACAAGGACAAGAAGAAGAGCACGGGGTCGCTTCCGCTGTCGCACTCGAAGCTTTCGGCCGTAACTGGAAGTAGGCCAGTTAACTACCGTAAGTTGCTGAGGAAAGTCTTAGAAACGCCTTTTGGTGCCGACCATGCACATGCTTATCATCGACATGTGGAAGCATTGTTTTCGGCTATGTTCTACCCTGAACTCTCTTTTCCTGTAAAAGAAAACGAAATCAATGAAGGTCGAAAGCGAATAGATATTCGCTACACAAACACCTCGCGGCGCGGATTTTTCTCATGGTTGCGAGATGACCCTGTGGTGTGCCGATATGTCTATGTTGAGTGCAAAAACTATGCCCGGGATATTGCTAATCCAGAATTGGATCAAATTGCCAGCAGGTTTTCAAGTCTGCGAAGCGAAGTCGGGATACTAACATGTCGAAGTTTTGAGAACAAAGATCTCTTCTTAAAAAGGTGTCGTGATACTGCCCTTGCTGGGCGAGGATACATCTTCGTGCTGGATGATGGCGACCTGAAAGAAATGGTTAATGATATTGAATCTTACTTTTCCAATATCGAGAAAAAGGGTGCGCCTAAAAGCGGATTGGACGCACCGAAAGACCCCTGGTGGTTTCCAAAGCTTCATGAGCGCTTCAGCGATATGGTGAGTTGACGGAGCTTAAGTTTGTGGACTCATTCCAGGCGAGTTCGAAACTTTCAATATGGGTGGAAGCAAGATCAGAATATTTGCGTCCATCAATATGAAGTACGGGCGCAGATGACGCTGGGATGCCGTATATGTGGTGGTTGACCAGTAGCTGTTCGTCTGCTCGGTATATTGAGTTGTAAAGTATTGTGCTGTGCAGGCGCAGTTCGATTCCCGCTGTGCCCTGAATGTGACGGTATAAAAAAAGAGCGTTTCGTGTTTTCGCGACCACACATTTCCCGATTCCTTCTTCCTCGCCGCGCAACTCAACGTTGGAACTGTCAGGATCGCCGAGCAGTATGCGGACCTTGACGCCTTGCCTCGCCTTGCGTTCGAAGATGCGCAGGATTCCGGTGTCGTCGGCGAGAAACAAGCCGCTGTAGACAAGTACGCCGATCTCACGCTCCGCCGACTCGAAGAGTTGGCGCCATGCCGACTGAGGAACTTCCCAGCGGTGCGGATAGACCTTCTTGATGCCGGCAGGCAGCGAGGATGCCGGGGGCTCGTCGGTCTTTCCGCTCTCCGGCCAGAGCTCAACCTCCGCCACGTCCAAGAGGTCAGCCATCGCCCAGCGGTGCCGCGCGTAGGGCTTCTGGCCGGAGAGCCAGCGGCGGACCGTCTTCGGGTCTACGCCGATGCGTTCGGCTGCCTGGACGTCAGTGAGGCGGGATCGGGCAAGGGCCTGGCGAAGGGCCTCGTTCACGGTGTCACCCTCCGGGCTCGGGGATACCGACGCTAGCAGAAGACGTCCCAAGACGTCCCTTGAGAAGTCCGATACGTGGTACACATGTCCGCGCGTCCACGCGAAGGTTTCCGCAGGTGAAAAGACCCCCGCGAGTGCTGCGAACACTCCGGGGGCGTGGTCCCAACCTGACGGAAGCAGGCGGAACATGCGGAACTTTATCGCGCGGTATTACCCCCGACAGCGGCCCCGGCGAATCGTGTCGCGCCAGCGGCCATACGTACCCATACCCTTCACGCCCGATCCACTGGCCTACGCCGTTCCTGCGCGGGCGGCGATGGTGCGGCCCTACGTGCTGTATGTCGAGCGGCAGCGGGACCGGGCGCGCGGCGACCGCACTCGGCTTGGGGTGGCTGTCCTGCTGGACATCGCCCAGCGTGAGGCGGTGCTGGCATGACGGCGCACGCAAACCCGCTTTTGCGGTTGCTCCAGGAGCGGTATGGGGAGCGTTGGAGCATCCGGCGCACGGAACATCTGTGGCTTGCGACCGTGCGCACGTCCGACGTCGATCACGCGCCAACGCTTGTCGAGCCCGACGTTGAAGAGTTCGTGCGTCAGCTTGAGAACCCTCCTACTGGAGCTGGACGTTCACTGCTGTCCGCTGGCTGGTTCCGCGCGCAGACGCGGAAGCTCGGCGATGGCTGCTACCGCGTTGACGGTCCCCCGATGACGTGATCAGGCTGCCGCGCGGTCGGTGGTCCGTCGCTGACTTCCCACACCGGCCGCGCGGCGTTGACGCAGCAGGACTAGTGAGGATGCTGCGGACCTCCGTGAATATTCACGGAAGTCTGGGAGTATTGTGCAGCGCTGCATAAGCAACGAGGGGAATGACTAAGTGAGTCCTCGCGCGACCCCGTGGGGCACGTATACGCAGATAGCGGAGACGCTGAGACAGCGCATCACCAGCGGTGCGCTCGCTCCCGGCGCCGCGCTGCCCTCAGAGTCCGCGCTCGGCGACGAGTTCAACGTTGCTCGCAGCACCGTCCGGCGCGCGCTCGCCGCGCTGGAAGCTGACCACCTGATCCGGACGCTCCCCGGTACCGGGCGGGTCGTCTGCGACCCCGACGAGGGCAGCAAGGCCGGCGACCCCTCCGGGCATCAACCACAGTACCGGCGCATCGCCGCCGAACTGCGCGGGAAGATCAGCCGCGGGGACCTGGCGCCCGGTGACGCGCTGCCCAGTGAAGCGGCGATCGTCCGGACGTACGACGTCTCTCGGGGCACCGCGCGCCAAGCCCTGTCCGAGCTGGAGGGTTCCGGCCTGGTCGTATCCGTGCACGGTAAAGGTCGCTTCGTCCGCGCTGGGGACGCCGGGAACCCTGCAAGCTAGCCTGGAACATGTGGGACATGTTCTGTGGGCGCGGGATCTCGCGCGGAACCTTCTCGAAGAGTCATTGCCCCGGCGGTGGGCGCACACTCAAGGCGTAGCCAAGCAAGCCGCCACCCTGACCGAGGTCCTCGGCGATAACGCTGACCTGGTGACAGCCTCGGCGTGGCTGCACGACATCGGATACTCACCCGACCTCGCCAAGACCGGCTTTCACCCGCTCGACGGTGCCCGCTATCTGCGCGACGTCGAGCATGCCGACGGTGTGCTGTGCTCGCTGGTCGCGCACCACTCCGGCGCCCTGGTCGAGGCCGACGAGCGGGGGATGCGTGAGGAACTCAGCAACGAGTTCGAGTTTCCGCCGATCGAGCTGTTGAACGCGCTGACCTACTCCGACATGACGACCGGCCCGGATGGGACGCACCTGCCGGCCGAGCGTCGGCTCGACGAGATCCTTGAGCGCTACGCGCCCGGTGACCTCGTGCACCGCGCAATCACCCGATCGCGTCCCGACCTGGTCAAGGCGGTTCGCTCGGTGGAAGCCCTCCAAGACGCGCACCGGTAGCCCTCAACGAGGGTCGGCCTTCACCCGATGTGCGGTGCGGTCCGGCCCTCCGCGTGGTGCTTGATGCGGAGCTTCATCGACCGGTCCATCTGGTACCCGTCCAGCTCGGCCCTGGGAACCCAGTGGACTTCTCGGGACTCGCTGCTCGGCGTCGGCTCCCCTGATACCGGCCGCGCCGTGAGCACGATGGAGAACTCCTGTCGCACCTCGTCGTCGCTTGTGTAGTGGATGACGTGCTTCGGGTCCGTGTAGGTGCCTGATATCCCGGTGATCTCGCAGGTGATGCCGGTCTCCTCGCGCGTCTCGCGCACGGCGGCCTCGGGCAGGGACTCGCCGAGATCGATCGCGCCGCCCGGTAGCGCCCAGTTGCCGTTGTCGGTGCGGCAGATCATCAGCACTTCGTCACGCTCGTTGGCGACGATCACGTTGACCGAGGGAACGAGGCTGTTCGCGGGCGGGGCCTGCGGGTCGTCGTAGTAGTCGATCCGCTTCGGCATGGTCCTACTCCTCATCCAGCGGGACCGCTTCGCTCCACACGCGTTCGAAGCTGTCCAGGTAGGTGCTCACCATGCCACCGCCGGCGATCCGGCGGAGATGGAAGACCGGCGCATCGGCTGCGGGCCTGCCGTAGATGTGGGTGTTGACCAGTACTTGCCCGTCCGCGCGATAGATCGAGTTGTACAGCGTCGTGCTGTGCAACCGGAACTCGACACCGTCCACGCTGCGCAGCGACTTGTACAGCACGATCACGTTGCGGATCTTGGCGCCCATCGCGTCGTCAATGCCCTCGTCGGCGCCGCGCTGGGCAACCGCCGCACAGTCGGGGTCGCCGAGCAAAACGCGCACACGCACACCGGCCTCGGCCTTCTCCCTGAGCAACTGGTGAAGGTTGCCGTCCTCGGCGAGGAAGTACCCGCTGTAGACGAGGATGCCCAGCTCTTCCTGCGCGGTCTCGAACAGGCGTTTCCACGTATCGCGGGGAACGGTCCACCGGTGCGGGTAGATGTTCAGGATCTCGCTCTCGGACGCCTCGGCGGACTGCTCGGGACTGAGCGCCTTTGGCCAGAGGAACGCCTCGTCCGTGCCCAATCGCGCCGCGACCGCGTAGCGGTGCTTGCGGTAGGGGGTCCGGTCACGGCCGATCCACCGCTCGACGCTCTTCGTGTCAACGCCGACGTCCGCGGCCAGATCAGCGGGCGTGAGTCCCTGCTCAAGCAGCGCTGCGCGCAACCTCTCGTTTGGCATGAGCCCCGTGTTCGCAGGACGTCTAAGGACGCGCTCACAGTATCGAGACGTCCCGAACACGTCCAGCCATGTAGTGATCCCGTCCCGGGCCTGTGCCCGATGCTCGTACGTGTCTGAAGGTATCGGCCTCCAGCGGCCGAGAGACGAGGCGATCCGGCGGGAGACAGGGGCGATGGCTGAGCTCTGGCGAACCAACTTCGATACATGCTATACATGTCTCGATTGTTCGCAGAGCGCAACCGCTCGCGTGAACGCCGAACGGTGCTGCGATGCAGCCGGATCTATGAACAGGAGAAACGCCATGGCGATTCAAGGTGCGCTGCCGATCGAGTTCGGGACGGTGTTCCCGCACGGCGCCTACGCACTGTCGGTGGAGCAGATCACCGACTTCGAGACCAAGCGTCCGCAGTTGGACAAGAACACTGGTCTTCCGCTGTGGGCGGTCGACGTGATCGACGCCGACCCGGAAGCGCGCGGCAAGGCCAAGTCGGTGAAGGTGAAGGTCGCTGCGGAGCACTGCCCGACGCTTCCCGACGAGGTGCCCGGCCTGCCGTTCCGGCCCGTGGAGTTCGAATCGATGTCGGTCATGCCCTACGTGGACGACTCCGGGCGCCGTCCGCGTGTGGCCTACTCGCTGCGCGCTCGTGGGGTGAAGGCGCCGGGCGGCAACGGTGCGGCCTCGCGCAAGGCTCCCGCCGCTGCGGCCTCCGGTGCGGCCAAGGACGGTGCCTGATGGGTGGCCGCTGGGACTCCTCCGGCGCTCCGGCATCGGATCCGGTGCCCACCTGGGGCTCGATGAGTCTTCACGTCGGATCGGACGTGCGGGTGCGCTGCTACACCTATCCCGACGCGAAGCCGATCCTCTCGGTGTCCTCGTCCGGGCCTGAGCTGTCGATGACGTGCCGCGACCATCGGGGCGCGGTGACCTCGGCCGATCTCGCGTTCGCCCGTGAAGTGGTCTCGGCTGCGCAGTGCTACCTGGCCGCGCTGGAAGAGCTGCACGCGCGACCCTGCCGGGCCGACGAGGAACCCGGCGCTGCCTGATCGGCAATCGGCGGGGCGGCCTGGTGCTGCAACACCTCGGCCGCCCCTTGAACCCCTCCCGCAGTCCTTCAGTGATCACGAAAGAGGTGTGACCAGCTTATGTTGCGCGCGATGAACGCCGGAGCCGCACAGGTCCAGCGGCCGACGGCTCCGGTCCCTGCCCAGAGCATCCGCTTCACGACTCCGGTGGTCGAGACGCCGGGGATCTTCATCCTCACGGGGTGGCTGTGGCGCTTCCTGCGGGCGCTGGTGCTGCTGCCCGTCCAGTTCCCGGTCTCGGTCGGCGCGGTGGTCGTCTCGGTCGCCGCCTACGGCCTTGGCGGTTGGCTCGGGCTGGCCGTGTTGTGGTCGGTCCTCGACCTCGCCGCGTTGGTGTGGTGGCGCCGCTGGCCGCAGTCCTTCAAGACGCACGTGGCGCGTCGGGTGCTGGCCACTTGGCGCCGGTTCTGGGTCTACCGGCGCCACTGGCAGCCCGTGCTCGTCGTCTCCGGGCTGGCGGAAAGCTACCTCGAACGCCAGTACCTCCCGCAGATTCGCGGCGTGACGTGCTCGGCGTGGGCCGACCGGGTGCGGGTGAAGCTGGTGGCCGGCACCGCCCCGGCGGAGTTCGAGAACCGGGTGGCCGAGCTGGCGCACGGCTTCGGCGCCCCCTCCTGCCGTGTGGAGGTGCGCGGTCCGCGTGACCTCGTCCTGGAGTTCCCCCGCCGCGACACCCTCGCCGACCCCATCGACGCGCTACCCGTTCCCGATGAGCCTGACCTGTCCGGCCTGCCGGTGGGCATCGGTGAAGACGGCGAACCGTGGCGGCTGCGGCTTCACGGAACCCACGTGCTTACCGTGGGCGTCACCGGTGCCGGTAAAGGCTCGGTGCTGTGGTCGGCCATCCGGGCGATGACCCCGGCCCTCCATGCGGGCACCGCCGAGGTGTGGGCGATCGATCCCAAGCGGATGGAACTCTCCTACGGGCGCGCCCTGTTCGCCCGGTATGCGGATGCGGCGGAAGACGCCGTGTCCCTCCTGGAGGCGGCGGTTACGGCGATGCAGGAACGCGCCGAACGCTACGCGGGCAAGCAGCGGACTCACGTGCCGAGCACGCGGGATCCGTTCGTCGTCGTGGTCCTGGACGAGGTGGCGTTCCTGACCGCCTACCACCCCGACCGCGACATCCGCCGGCGCGCGGAGAACGCCATCGCGACGCTGACCTCACAGGGCCGCTCGGTCGGGTTCTGCGTGCTGGCCGCGCTCCAGGATCCGCGCAAGGAGGTGCTGAACCTCCGCAACCTGTTCCCGGACAAGATCGCGCTCCGGCTGGACGAGGCGTCGCAGGTGGACATGGTCCTTGGCGAAGGCGCGCGGGATCGCGGGGCCAACGCCCACCTGATCGACCCGGACCTTCCCGGTGTGGCGTTCGTGAAGCTGGAGGGCTCCCTGGCCCCGGTGCGGGTGCGGGCAGCGTTCGTCACCGATGCCGACATCGACACCATGGCCACTGACGCTGCGGGGGTGGTCGGCTGATGCCCACTCCGACCGGTAAGAGCACCCGCGCCGAGCGGCAGGCGCAACCGCTGGCGCGTGAGGTGGCCGAGCAGCTCGCCGCAGACAAGGGCGTCTGCATTCGCCCGGTGTCGCTGCGCCGGACCGACATCGCCACGGGCCAAACAGAGATTGTGGACGTGCCGTGCGGGTCCACGCTGGAGTCTCGCTGTCCATCCTGCGCCAAGCGCAAGCGGTCCATCCGGCGGTCCCAGTGCGAAGAGGGCTGGCACCTCGCCGAGGATCCGACCGTCACGCCCGACGAACCGTCCGACGTTCAGCGGGCGTGGATCGAGCGGCGCGCCGTGGTGACCGCCGAGCGGGATCGCCTTGTGAACGCGGGCGAAGCTGCTCCCGACGAGGTGGCCGCGCTCGATCAGGCCATCGCCGACCTCGACGCCGAGATCACCGCGTCCGGGCTGCGCGGGTCGGTCTCGCCTGGCTCCTCCTCGTCGGGGTGTGCTCGTCGGGTGCGCTCCACCAAGCGGCGCCAGGATGCGCCGGACCTGCCCAAACGGCAGATGGCGAAAACCACTGTGGGGCGGAGCTATGAGGATTCGGCCACGGGCCGCGTCTTCCGGCCCTCGCTGTTCGTGACGCTGACGTGCGACACCTACGGGCGGGTGAAAGCGGACGGCACGCCGGTGGATCCGTCGACCTATGACTACCGGCGGGCCGCGCGGGACGCGCTGCACTTCTCCAAGCTCATCGACCGGTTCGTGCAGAACCTGCGCCGCGTGGCGGGCTTCGACGTGCAGTACTTCGCCACCGTGGAACCGCAACGCCGCCTGGCGCCGCACCTGCACATGGCCACGCGCGGCACCATCCCGCGCGCGGAGCTGCGCCAGATCGCGGCGGCCACGTATCACCAAGTGTGGTGGCCTTCCGCCGACGAGGCGGTCTATGCGGCGGACCATCTGCCGGTCTTCGACGAGGAAACGGGCAACTACGTGGATCCCGAGACGGGGGAAGTCCTGCCCACCTGGGGCGAAGCCCTAGATGACCTCGACGCTGACCCTCACGCGGAACCGCTGCACGTGGTCCGCTTCGGGCCGCAAGTCGACGCAAAGGGCGTGGTGGCCGGCACCGATGACGCCGATCGGTGCGTGCGCTACCTGGCGAAGTACCTGACCAAGGACATCGCCGAATGCCACGACGTGGAGAACGAGGCGCAACAGCGCCACGTTGACCGGCTCGTGGAGGCGCTGCGGTTCGAACCCTGCTCGCCGCGCTGCGCGAACTGGCTCCGCTATGGAGTCCAACCGGACGGTGCCAAGGCGGGCATGACGCCGGGCTTCTGCCGCTCCAAGGCACACCGGCGCGAACACCTCGGCTACGCCGGGCGCCGCGTCCTGGTCTCGCGCAAGTGGTCCGGGAAGACCGTCGCCGACCACAAGGCGGACCGGCTGCGCTGGGTCCTCGACGCCTTGGGCGTGGATCCCGACGCCGACCCCGACGAGAGCCAGGACGACGACGCCGCTCCCGCACTCGCCTCGGTCTCCTCCGGCAATCACGCCTGGGAGCTGGCGCGACCGACCGATCCCGACGTCCCCCCGCGCGAACACCGCCTCCTGCGCGCGGTCGGCGAAGCGCTCAAGCGCCGCTCCCAGCTCGACGCCGTTCGGCAACAGCGATCCGACGACCTTTCGGCAACTCCAGACATGGAACAGGTGGCCTAACCATGAGTGATCTGGTCCTGACCGTCGACGAGGCGGCGGCCCGTCTCCGCGTGAGCCGCTGGACGCTGTACAACCTCATCCGCTCGGGTCGGCTCCGCACGGTCAAGATCGGGCGCCGACGCCTGGTCCCGGTGAACGCGCTCGCCGAGTGCATCGACGCTTTGGGAGAGGTGGCCTGATGGCTGCTAAGGACAGCGGCGACAACCGCCGCAGGAACGATCGCTCAAAGCGCGCCAACGGCGACGGGAGCATCTGGCAGCGCAAGGACGGCCGGTATGCCTTCGCCGCCTACGTTCTGACAACTGAGGGCACGTACAAGCGCGTACAGGGCTACGCCAAGGACCGCGACGAGGCCCGGTCGAAGCTGAACAAGCTTCTCGCCGACTCCGACCAAGGAATCCCGGTCGCCTCCGAGAACTGGCGCGTAGACGAGTACCTGAACTACTGGCTCGAACACGTCGTCAAGGCCGAGCGCCGCCCCAAGACCGTCCAGGGCTACGAGGGCGTGATTCGCCGCCACCTCGTCCCCAACCTGGGGAAGAAGCGGCTCGGCAAGCTGACCGCTCGCGACGTGCGCACCTTCATCACCCGCATTCGGCAGGAGTGCCAGTGCTGCAAGAACGGCACCGACGCCGCCCGCGAGAAGCCCGAATGCTGCGCAGCGTCCCCCAAGGCGTGCTGCGGCTCGACGCTCTCGCCCCGCATGGTTCAGTCGGTCCACGCGGTACTCCGCAACGCCTTGGAATCGGCAACCCGTGAGGAGATCATCCCGCGCAACGTCGCGAAGCTGGTCAAGGTCTCGCCTCCCCGCTACGCGGTGAACCGCGGGCTCGACGTCCCGCAGGCGAAACGACTGCTCAAGGTCTCGGCAGAGGACCGGTTCCACACGCTCTACGTGCTCGCGCTCTGCCTCGGCCTGCGGCGCGGCGAACTGCTCGGACTCCGCTGGGTGGACGTTGACCTCGACGCCGGCCAACTGGAGATCGTGAACACCCTCCAGCGCGTGAACGGCTCCCTGCGCCTGGTCCCGCCCAAGACGGACGACTCTTCGCGCACGGTCCCGCTGCCCGGCCTGTGCCTCGATGCGCTGCGCGACCACCGTAAACGCCAGTTCGCCGAGCGCTCCGACGCCTGGCCGGACTGGGAGGAACAGGGGCTCGTCTTCCCCTCCAAGCGGGGTACGCCGCTGGAGCCGGACAACCTGCGCCGGAGCTGGGAACCGCTGCGCCGGAAAGCGGACCTGGACGGCGTGCGCTTCCACGACCTCCGGCACACCTGCGTGACGCTGCTCCTCAACCTCGACGTACCGCCGCAGGTCGTCCGCGAGATCGTGGGACACAGCGACATCGGCGTGACGATGACCATCTACGCGCACGCCTCCCTCGATGACAAGCGCCGCGCCCTCGGGCGCCTCGGCGATGCGCTCGGGTGAGCCCTCGTCCGCCGCCAACTGCCCGCGTTGCTGTCACGGTTGCTGTCAAAAAAGCCCGGCGCCTCTTCGGCTCCGGGCTTTCGCACTGCTCAGACTGTGTGGCCAGGGACGGGGTCGAACCGCCGACCTTCCGCTTTTCAGGCGGACGCTCGTACCAACTGAGCTACCTGGCCAGGCACACCAAGCGGTGTGCGACGCGGTCCTGACGGGATTTGAACCCGCGGCCTCCACCTTGACAGGGTGGCGAGCACTCCTAGCTGCTCCACAGGACCTGGTGTCATGTTCAGTTGTCGCGCGGTCGAGGATGTCCGATTCTTCGGGATCTTCGTGTTCCGCGCTCCGCGTCTCATTCTGCCAGACCTTCGGCAGTGGTTTGACCGGAACCGTACCCCCAACCGGATTCGAACCGGCGTTACCGCCTTGAAAGGGCGGCGTCCTAGGCCACTAGACGATGGGGGCCTCGACGACGAACGCGGTCGTCACTCCCACTTCGCCGGTCGTCGGGGACGGGTCAAGCATAGGGGAGATTCCACCGCGGTGCCAAAGCGGTTTGCCGGGCTCCCGGTCGGCGGGCTCGGCGGGCTCGGCGGGCTCGCGGGCTCATCCGGGGCCGCCCGTCGGCTCCGGCCCGGACTCGGACTCCTGCGGACGCGCGGGCGGCGTCTGCGTGGCACCGGCCTCCCCCGAGGCGGGCGTGCCGGTCGGCGACGGGGTGGGGGGCGTGGGCGCCTGAGGCGTGCTGGTGGGCGGGGTGATCTCGCGGTCCGGGTTCTCGGTGATGTGCCGCTCGATCTGCGCCGAGGACAGACCGAGGCCGCCGAGCGTGACGTCGTCCCAGGCCTGGAGGCGCTTGGACTCGCGGTCGAAGTACAGCACGGAGGCCTGGTAGGGCGTGGGCTCGTCGGAGTCGCCGTCCAGCGCGCGCAGCCCCGCGCCGCCCGTCGAGCCCTGCACGATGAAGCGCGTGCCCGTGCCCTGCTGTTCCGTCCAGCGGCTCTGGGCGTCTCCGGCCAGCACCAGCGGGACCCGGCCGCTGAAGGCCTGGCCCTGGCGCGGGTCGTGGAACATCGCGACGTCGACCGGCGGCTCGTGCCCCTCGACCGCCGGCACCTGCTCGGCGCCGATCGCGGCGAGCTCGCCGCCGGTCGGGTTGTCCAGCGCCCTGTCCGGGGTGAAGCGGGGGTCGCCCGCGCCGTAGAAGACGATCCCGCCGACCCGCTGGACCTCGTCGTCCAGTACGACGGCGTTGTCCTGCTCCTGTACCGCGCGCTGAGTGCCCATCGAGTCGTGGTTGCCGCGCACCCACACGTAGGGGACGTCCAGGGACCCGATGTCGTCGACGAAGACATCCTCGGCCGCGCTGCCGCGGTCGGTGATGTCGCCGGTGTCGGCGACCATGTCCACCTGGAACTGCTCGCTCAGGGACCGGACCACGTTCCATCCCGCCGGGTTCAGGTGCAGGTCGCTGACGTGCAGCACCCGGATGGTGTCGGCATCGTCCTCGTAGACCGGCAGCGCCGAGGTCGCCTCGTAGAGCTGGGAGACGTTGCCCACAAGGCTCGCCAGCTGCTCGCGGTAGCGCGAGAACCGGCTGACGACGCTTTCGGCGCTTCCCACCACCTGCGGCGCGCCCGCCAGCAGCCCGGTGTAGCGGGGCTCGGCGATGGCGGCGGGGTTGAACGTGGCGGCGCTGAGCCCGCCCGCGCCGGCGATCACCAGAAGCGCCGTCGCCGCGCTCATCCCGGCCCGCCGCCAGTCGCGGAACAGGATCAGCGCCGTGACGCCCGCGCCGACGACCGCGGCCGCCACGGCTTGCACGAACAGCCGGATGACACCGCTGCGCAGCTCGTCGCCGATGCTGTCGGCCATGCGGTTGATGGCCTCGGGGTTCTGGAACATCTCCCGGGTCGCCGACAGCCGGATCTCCGAGATGGAGGCGCGGAAGCTCAGGGGGCCGGTGTGCGTGTCGAACTCCAGCTTGCCCAGCGGTGAGACGTCGACCACCGTCTTGCCGTCGAAGTCGGGGCTGATGCTGAACTCGACGTCGGCCGGGCCGATGGGCGCCACGATCTGGCCGCCGAGGGTCAGCCCGAGCCAGCCTCCGAGCAGCGCGGCCGCCACCACGGCGCCGTAGCGCCAGGTGCGGCCCCGGCGCATGCGGGAGAACCAGGCGGGGGCGGCTCGCACGGCCTCTGCCAGACGGGATCTCACGCTCGACAACACCTCCCCATCATGCCCGTGCGCGCCTACCGCCAACGTCGTGCCCGCACGCGCGGCGGGCGCCGGCGGGCCCGGCCTCTCGTCCGCCCGGCGCGGCGGCCGGTATCGGCCTCGTCGCCCGCTGCCCTATGCCGCACAATGCGATGCGTGGTGGAACTGACGCGCGCACGGTTCGAGGAGCTTGTCGCAGACGCCCTCGACACCATCCCCGAGAACCTGACCGGCTACATCGACAACGTGGTGATCACGGTGGCCGAGGACCCGCCCGAGCCCGGCCTGCTCGGCCTGTACGAGGGGGTGCCGCTGACCGAGCGCGGCGACGCCTACTTCGGGGTCCTGCCCGACCGGATATCGATCTACTGGCGGGAGATCTGCACCGTGTGCTCGACGCCCGAGGAGGTGGTCGAGGAGGTCCGGATCACGGTCGTGCACGAGATCGCCCACCACTTCGGCATCGACGACGACCGCCTGCACGAGCTCGGCTGGGGGTGATCGGCCGTGCGCCGCACGCCCGACTACGCTGCGCTCCCTCCCGGCCGCCGACTTTACCCGGGCAATACCCGACTAAAACGGCACTTCCGGTACATGAATCCGCTGCGTGAACCTAAGGGCTACAACGAAACAGAAACGAATAGGGTCGAACGACTTGCGGAAAAGCGCACACATCAGGAACGGTAGGTCATCAACCAACGACTTAGAGTGACACCTTTGTTACCAGTAAGGGAGTCGCCGAGTGGGCGATCCGCACATGGACAGCCGCGAAGCACGCGTCCCCTCTCAGGTCCGCGGACAGGCGAACCCACCGCACCCTGAAGCCGACGCCGTCGCCGACACGGCCGCGCCCCCGCCTTCCGGAGGTCCCGCCCCCGCTGCCGTCGCCGACTCCGGCTCCGGTGCTCCCGCGCCCGCAGGTCCCTCCGGCCCCGGGACGCCCGACTCCCCCGGAAGCGCCGCCGAGTCCGGCGGCGATGACTCCCCCGAGCCGCTCTCCGACTGGCGGGACGGGTACCGCGAGGTCCTCAAGGTGCCCGAGTACAGGGCCCTGTGGTCGGCCCACGCGCTGGCGACCACCGGAAACTTCCTGCTCAATGTCGCCATAACCGTGCTCGTCTACCAGCAGACGTCCTCGGCCCTGGCCGCCGGGATCACCCTCGCGCTCACCTACATCCCGCAGGTCATCGGCGGCCCGCTGCTGTCGGGCCTCGCCGACCTCTTCCCGCGCCGCCGCGTCCTCGTGGTCTGCGACGTGATCCGCGCGGTGATGGTGGCCGCGATGGGCATCCCCGGGCTGCCGATCTGGGCGATCTGGACGCTGCTGTTCCTGTCCATCCTGCCGCTGGTGCCCTTCGGGGCGGCCCGCGCGGCGCTGATGGCCGAGATCGTGCAGGGCGAGCGCTACGTCGCCGGCTCGGCCATCTTCCAGCTGACCTCCCAGGCCGGAACGCTGGTGGGACTGGCCGCCGGCGGCTGGGTCGTCGCCGTCATCGGCGCCAACTCCACCGTGATGTACAACGGGCTGACGTTCCTGGTGTCGGCCGCCATCGTCTACGCCGGGGTGCGCCGCCGGCCCGCCCCGCACCAGGACCGCGACGCCCGGCCCTCGCTCTGGCAGGTCACCCGCGACGGCACGCGGCTGGTCTTCGGCGACTCCCGCCTGCGCACGCTGGGCCTGTTCGCCTGGCTCGCCGGGCTCTACATGATGCCCTACGGGCTGGCCAACCCCTTGGCCGACGAGGCGGGCGGCGGCGCCACGGCAGCCGGGTTCATCATGGCGGCGCCGTCGTTGGGGGCCGTGATCGGCGGCTTCGTGCTGACGCGGCTGATCAACCCGACGACCCGCATGCACCTGCTCGGCCCGCTGTCCGTGACGGCCTCGGCGCCGCTGCTGCTCTGGCTCGCCGACCCTCCGCTGTGGGCGATGATCGGGCTGATGGTGTTCTCGGGCGCAGCGGCGTCCTACCAGATCGTCGCCAACGCGGCGTTCGTGCTGTGCGTGCCCGGTGAGGGGCGCGGACTGGCGTTCGGCCTGGTGGCTGCGGGTCTGCAGGCCGCCCAGGGCGTCGGGATCGCGCTCGCGAGCCTGCTGGTGGAGATCACCGGCACGCAGGTGGTCATCATCGCCGCCGGTGCCGTCGGGGTGCTGACCGCGCTGTGGCTGGCCCTCCACTGGTCCCGGATCTCCCACAGCGCGATCGAGCTGATGAACGCGCCGGCTCCTGCGGCCGGCTGACGGGAGCGCGGCGGCGCGGCGCGAGCGGCGACGCGCTGCACGGCGGCCCGTGGGGGCGGCACGTGCACCTGTGCGGGGCCGGCGGCCGGCGGCTGCGGGACGGTCCCGCGCGGCGCCGAGCGCCACCTGCTTCGGCGCCGAGCCGCCGTCAGGCGGGAGCGCTGTCCGCGGAGCTCTCGGGCGCCCCCGCCGACGCGTTCCGCTCCGGCCCGCACCGGCCGGACGGCTCCGGCCGCGTCCCGCTCGGCTCCCCGTCGCCCTCGTCGAGGGCACGGGGGAGCCTCGCGACGAAGTCCGGTCGTGCGCGCAGCGACCACATCAGTAGTCGGACTTCTTGCCCTGGAAGTTGCGGATGATGTGCTCGAGCATCGAGTCCTCGCCGTCCTCCTCGGGCATCACCAGCCAGGCGGCGATGTAGAGCAGGACCGCGGTCCCGGCGCCGAAGATCGTGAGGGCCACGAAGACCACGCGGACGATGTTGGGGTCGACGCCGACGAACTCGCCGATACCGCCGCTCACGCCCGTGAGGATCCGCTGGCGGCGGCTGCGTCGCAGTTTCTTGCTGCCGGTGTTGTCGTTCATGCTTCCAGCGTGCCCTTTCACGGCGCGATTTCCCATCGGGAACCCCCCTGGCGCTCCCCTGACCGCGACCCTGAACCGGAGCCGAAACCGGTCGTTCCGCCGACAGGGGTCGGCCGCTTCGCGGCCGTCCGATGCGCGCTCCCCCTCTCCCGCCTCGTTTGGCCCCGCATGCGGTGTCGACACCTGGGCGAGCCCTGAACCGATCCCGGTGCACGGCTCCGGCGCGGGTGCGCTGCGGGAGGGGCCGCAGGGTCGCGGCTCCGGTCACGCCGCCGCCGGGCCGTTGTTGACCGGGAGCTCATTGCGATTTATTATGACTGACCAGTCAGTCATAATAAGGAGGCCTGTTGTGATGGACACCGATCCCGACTGCACAGGCACGGCTGCGCGGGACGAACCGCCCGGCCCGGCCGGCGGGCGCGCGACTCCGGAGCGCCGCTCGGACGGGGGCGTCGTCAGGCGTGCGATGCGCCGGGTCGCTGACGCGATGGTGGCTCCGCAGGCCGGAGCGGGCGAGATCGCCCTGACCTTCGGAGCCGCCGGCGCCGGCTCCGCGGCGGCGCTCGCAGCGGGCGCGGCGGCCGGCTGGCCGGTGGCGGCGACGGCCGTCGCCGCCCTCGTGGCCTTCGACTACTTCGGCGGCGCGGTCGCCAACGCCACCGCGTCGGCCAAGCGCCGATTCCACGCTCCGGGCCGGGGCGGGCTCCACCGGCTCGGTTTCGTCGCGCTGCACGTCCAGCCTGCGGTGGTCGCCTGGGCCGTGCCGGGCTTCGGTTGGGCCGACGCGGCGGCGGTCTACACGCTCACCCTTGCCGCAGCCGTCGTCGTGGAGCTGACCCGCCCGGATCTGCGCCGCCCGGCCGCCTTCGCCGCGGCGACGCTGGGCATCGCCGCGGCGCTCGCGCTGCTGGGCGTCCCACCGCAGATCGCCTGGCTGGCGCCGGTGGGCTTGATCAAGCTGCTGCTCGGCCACCTGCTGCCCGGCGAGGTGCACGCCGTACCGCCCGCGCCGGCCGATGCGGGTGTCGCCGGCGGCACCCGCTGACCGGCACCCGCTGACCGGCACCCGCCGACGGGCGCCCGGATCTGCGGCGCGATCATCGAGGGCGATACCGCCGCTGAAAGGAAGGGGCCCGATGGCACCCAAACGGGTCGACCGCGACGCCCGCCGCGAGGACATCCTGGACGCCGCCGTGCGCGTCTTCGCTCGCCGGGGCTACCCAGCAACGCGGATCGAGGACGTCGCCGCCGAGGCCGGCATCGCCAAGGGCAGCGTCTACCTCTACTTCGAGGGGCGCGAGGCGCTGCTGGCGGCCGGCTTCGAGCGGATCGCGCGGCGCTCGGCGCAGGTCCTCGCCGACGCCCGGCGCAGCGACCGGCCCGCCAACGACGCGCTGGCCGAACTGGTCGAGGGCGCCGTCGCCATGCTCGCGGCCGAGCCCGACCTCACCGCCGTGATGCTGGACCTGTGGAGCGCGGGAGGCGCCGCGCGCCGCGCCGAGGACGCCGACCCGCCCCCGCCGGCGTTCGACATCGCCGCCGTCTACCGGGAGTACCGCGCTCTGGTGGCGGAACTGCTGCGGCGCGGCGGCAGCGAGGGCGACCTGCGGCCGGGGCTGGGCGAGCCGGAGGCCGCCGTCGTGGTCGCCGCCATCGAGGGGTGCCTGCTGCAATGGCTCGTCGATCCCTCGGTCGATCTGGCGCGGCTGGCCGACCCCATCACCGCGACCTGCCTCGACGGGCTGCGGGCACGCCCGGAGGGCTGAGCCCCGGGCCGCCCTTCGCGCAGCGCCGGCTGCCCGCACGCTCAGGCGCGGTCGCTCGACGCGGGTAGACGACCGCGCGGGGCGCGGCGCCCGCCCGCCGGTCGCTCACTCCGCAGAGGGGTCGAGGGCGACGACGGTCTTGATGTCGCCCGGCTGCGGCGTGAACGCCTCCGTCGCACGCGCCACGGGAACGCGGCGGGTGATGATGCGCTCCAGCCACGACTCGCCGGCGGCCGCCAAGGCGTCGGCGGCCTGGCGGTAGTGGCGCAGGTTGGCGTTGACCGAGCCGATCACCGCGTCGTTCTCCAGCACGATGTCGCGGTTGAGGCTGCCCGCGTCGACGGTGATGCGGCGGCCGGCCGGCGAGACGCCGGTGAGGCAGACGATTCCGTAGGCGGCGGTGCCCGCCATCGCCTCGAAGACCAGCCGGGCGGCGCCGGTCGCCTCGACGACGATGTCGGGTTCGAGCTTGTCCATCACCTGCTCGATGTCCTCGGAGTGGTACTCCGCGCCGAGGTCGCGCACCAGGAGCGGCTTGGGGCCCTCGGTGACGCGGTCGAGCACGTGCACGTCCAAGCCCCGCTGCTTGCCGAGCAGTGCGGCCAGCAAGCCGATGGGCCCGGCCCCGGTGACCAGGACGCGGCGGGGCTCGAACCAGGAGCGTTCGCCCACCCGCTCGATCTGCTCCCAGGCCTTGGCGACCACGGTGGCGGGTTCCATCAGCACGCCCACCCGCTCCAGGCGGGGGTCGAGCTTGACCGCGTACTCGGGCTCCACCGACCACGCCTGCGCGCCGTAGCCGTCGACCCCCTTGATGCCCCGCTCGGTGTAGCGGCCGTTGCGGCACATGTCGAACTCGCCGCGCGCGCACGCCCCGCACGGAACCGGGTCGGGCCGGCGCACCACGCCCACAGCGAGATCGCCTTCGGCGAACCCGCTGTTCTCGGGCGCCCGGCGGACCCGGCCGAGCGACTCGTGGCCCAGCACGAGCCACTCGCGCCCCTGCGGCAAGGCACCGTGGCCGCCCGCGATGATCTCCCGGTCGGTCCCGCAGACTCCCAGCGCCAGGCCCTGCACCAGCATCTCCCCCGGCCCCGGCTCGGGATCGGGCAGCTCGCGCACCTCCAGCGGCTCATCGCGACCGGGGCTGACGGTGACTGCGCGCATGGCTGCCCTCCACTGGCCTACTGCACCACTGTCCAACCCATGCCTAGCCGCCGCACGGCACTGCAAACCCTCCGGGGGCGCCGATCCGGGCGTCCGGAAGCGGGCGTTTCCTGAGGAATACCTCGGTGCGGCGCCGATGCGTCAGACCTTCATGCCGAACAGTTTCTCGGCATTGCGGAACGCGATCTTTTCCTTATCTTCACGCGGAAGATCGACTGCTCGGAACCAGTCGGTCCCTTCTTTGATGCTAGCGAAGGGGTAGTCGGTTGCGAACATCACTCGATCCACACTGATGTACTTCAGCAGGAGGTGGAGCAGTTCATCCTGGAAGAACGCGCTGGTAGTGATCCAGAAGTTGTCCTGGAAGTACTGCGCGATGGGCTTCTTGAGCGAGTCTTCGGTCGGCTCGCCCATGTCTTCGGCGATCCGCTTGTAGTAGAAGGGAAGACCTTCGCCCATGTGGCCGATGATGATCTTCAGATTGGGGAATCTATCGAAAACCCCGTATGTAATCATCCGGATGCATTGGGTAAGCACCTCCTGGTGCCAGCCATATCCAGACCCACTGAAAATGTAGTCTTGGTACTCCTTCGTGTATTCCGACCGTGTCGTGCTGTAGTAGATTTGGTAGATCTCTTCGGCCGGATACCCGGGATGCAGGTAGATCGGCACATCGAGGGATTCGGCACGCGCTAGCACGGGCTCGAATTCCGGATGATCGAGGAATTTCTTCGTGATGTGCCCGTTGGTCAGGGCGCCCAAGAAGCCGTCTTCCCGAACCGAGCGCTCCAGTTCGTCGGCCGCCGCATCCGGGCTCTGCAAGGGCAAGGTCGCGAAAGCCTGGAATCGGCCAGGATGACTCGCCATCGGCCCTTCTACAAGCTTCCGGTTGAGACGATAGGCAAAGTCGATGCCCTCTTGCCCCGGGAGATTCTGCACAGCCGGCGTATGCGCAGAGAGGATCTGAACGTTGAGCCCTCCCTTGTCCATATCATCGATGCGGCGCTGGCCCAGATTGGCAAGACCTGTTCCCTCAAGGAACGCTATGTGCTCCTCGTTGATGGAGTTGAGCTTCATCAACTCGGGAGTCGAGAAGGTCTCTTCCGTACCGATGAATGACAGGTCTTGGTCACGGAGCGAGATGTCCGAAGCATCTTGCTCGTTGGTGCATGACGCGAGGATCGGCGCGGCCAATCCAACGCCGGCGCCAAGTGCAGCCCCGCGAGTGAGGAAATTGCGGCGTCCCATCGACATTTTCGTGGGTCCTGTTTCATTCGATTTCATGTCTGTATGCGCTCCGGCGTCGCGTTGTGCAGTGAACGTAAAGATTGACAACCGTGGTCCGCAGGTACCCGCCCGGGTTCGCGATCCGCTTCAACTCGCGCTGGGCCGGCGTGGCGGTCGAGCGGAGCGTCGTGCGGTCGAGTGATGGGTGTCTGACACGGCCCATCACGGCCGTGAACTCTCCCGCTGGGAACGCGATGGTGACGTCGTCGAGCACGACGACGGCTGATTCGCCGGAGCCGTAGTGCTCGACGGCACCGGCGAGCATGGCTGCAGCGTCGTCAGCGTTTGGATGACATCGCTCCCCGCAGAGTGCCGCTCGACAACTGTGGAATCTGGACGTTGGGACACGAGATCTCCGATGAGTGGTTGGTGTCCACCACGATGTCGGCGGGCGCCGGTCGCTGCGTCGTCCCACAGGAGGTGACGCGTACTCCCACGGGAGTACTTGTGCGCAACCAGAATGAGCTTCCCCCGTAGCGCGGACACCTGAGGTGAGGGCAGACGTGATCATCAGAAAGAATGTCGTCCGTGCCCTCTCCACACTCGCCCGAGTTCTGCCGCCGCGCTGTCGAGCCGGCGCGCCAGGGCAGCACGTCAACCGTCGGGCTCGCCAAAGCCCTCGGTATCAGCCGTTTCTGCCTGCAGAACCGGGTCGCCGAGTTCCGCCGTCGAGGAAGAATCGGTCAGCGATGCCGCCGGGCCAATTCCATGATGGAGTCGCTGTGGGCGACGATGCGGTTGTAGTTGCTCGACAGCCGACCCGTGGAAAACCCGCAAGGAATTGTCCGCAGCAATCTTCGAATGGATAGAATGCTGGTAAATCCCCATAGGCGTCACTCCAGTATCGGAATGCGCAGTCCTACCACGTTCGAAGGGCTCGATCTGCCCTCAGGCACCCCGGCCGACCTCACTGAAGGCGTCCACACAAGCTCACGACGTCTTCGACGAGATGGCGAGCGTCTTCCATGGTGTGTCGCCTGCCTTCTCGCTGCCTTGGTGCCGGGTCGTCGCTCGCGCGGCATTGTTCCACCCGATACAGACAGCCGAGACGGTCAACCTGGGTGGCGTTGACGCGCGGGAGGAGCCTGCGCGTCAACGCATACGACGTGGGGCCGGCGAGTGGGCCTCGTCGACGCACGCGGGGAGTCGCGCTGACACCTGTGCGGACCGCCGTCGACGACATCGGCCGCGGGTGCCTGAGGGCAGGGTTTGACCTTCGGACACCCGCCCATCCCCGGGCGCGACCGCGGCATCACTGACGACTCCGGTCCGCATGGCAGACCCGAAAGGCGACTCGATCGGCAACCCGGTACATCCACCGCGAGGCTGGATCGGCGCGGATCGACGCCGCTGGCGGGAGAGGGCCGGTCAGCTCGTCGTTGCGGTGGGGTGACGCAGGCAGGTGGGGCGCCTCGGTGGCACGATATGGGACGGCCGTGCCGGACCGTGCCGGGTTCTCCGCATCGCTCCAGCGGGACCGGAGGGGTCGTGGATTCTCGGGCGTCCGATTGACCGTTGACCTGCACAATCGACACGGTACACTGCGCTGGGTTCATGGAATGCCGAGTGGTGTTGTGACCTGGCGTTTTCTCGCCTCGGGATAGGGAGATGGCACCGGTTGACACCACCGTGTGCCGGGCCGGTCCCCACCATCCGAGCACCGATGGAGCATCCGCTCCGAACGCCACCCTTCCCAGATGCACCGACGTGAGTCTTCCTTTTCGGTCAGCTATCAGAACCACTTCGAAGTCGGGGGCGGTGGGTGAGGCAATGCACTTCGCCTATGCGAGGGGGAGAGAAGGGACCTTGAACGTTGCTTTGTGCCCCCGCTGTCGCGTGGGTGAGTCTGTGTTCCCAGAGGTCCCCGCGTCGCCGCATGGGTCGGCGCCCGTGGCGTCCGGTTCGTCCCGGTGTATGTCATGCACAGGGCCGAACGGGTCGAGTTCGTCGTTGCTCCAGTCCCGCAGCCAGGTTCGGAGGTTTGGCGGAATACGAACCGTTGGCGCCCGGGCGGCGCGGTCGTCCAGGACTCCATCCTCGCGTCGCCCACACCGGGCAGGAGCACGATCTGCTCAGGCCGTGCCGCAACAGCGGTACGCAACGCGGTCACGGCCGCCGCGGCGGAACGGGTGGAGGCCTCCATCGCCTCGCCTGCCTTTCTCTTCACACCCGTCATTCAACTTCCTCACGAGAGGATGTACATCCCTCCGGAAGGCAGTCTGAAACCGCTAACGTCGGCGCATGACCGAGCGGGACACTCCCGAGGAAGCTGCCGCGCCTATGGCGTTGACCCGACGCCTATTCGTGCGGGTCACCGAAACCTCGACCGGGATCCGGCGCTGGGCCAAGCATCGCGCAGGTTCATTGCGCGCACCTCGGATCGATGCTCGTCGGGGCACCGTCATTCTGCTCCTCAGCGCTGCGGCGATCTGGGCGGCAACACCGCTGGCGGTCGACGCCGCGTTGTGGCTGTGGTCGCGCCCCAACGCTGCCCGCGTCCTGATCCTCGCGGGCGTCGTGCTCACCGCCGCCATCGCGTTCACCCGGCGACTGCGGGACAAGCGGCCTGCCCAGCCACATCTGGGCGCCTTGATCGCGCTGGCCTGGTGCGCAGTTGCCGCGATGGTGGCGGTGCTGACGGGCGGGGCATGGTGGATCATGGGCGCCCCGACGGCCCGTTTTCCCAGCGAACTGCCCCCCGCTTCACTAGATGCGATCGCCACCCGAGCGTTCGCGATCGTAGCCGGCCTTGGAGGCGCAGCACTGCTGGTCATCTCCTACCGGCGCCAGCGCACCACCGAAGCCGACGGCGCCCGCGCCGACCTGGCCGTGGCCCGCGAAGACACTCGCCTGTTCACCGAACGCTTTACCTCTGCCAGCGAACAACTCGGCAGCGAACACCCGGCCGTGCGTTTGGCTGGCGTGCATGCACTCGCCCACCTCGCTGACGACGCGCCCGAGGGGCGCGAAGAGCTTGTGCAGATGGTTATCGACGTGCTGTGTGCTTATCTGCGCATGCCGTATCGAACCGCCCCGGAGATACCTCCCGAGGGCGCCGATGCCCAGCAGGCCGAAGAACATCACCTCCAACTGCTGGAGTTCAAGTCACTGCGCGAGGTCCGTCACACCATCATCCGCATCATCGGCGACCGTCTGCGTCAGCCCACCCGCTGGCGCGGCAAGGACTACGACTTCACGGGCGTCGTCTTCGACGGCGGCGATCTCGATCGAGCCCACTTCACAGGCGGCCGAACGTCCTTCTGCAACGCGTGGTTCGCCGGTGGGTACGTGCGCTTCTCCAGGGCGGAGTTCACTGGCGCAGAGGTGGACTTCAGCGAAGCGAAATTTCTCAGTGGCGAGGTATCCTTTCGGGCTGCGCGTTTCGCTGATGGAGACGTGGAGTTCTCCGGGGCCCAGTTCGTCGGTGGAGAGGTCGACTTCCGAGGAGCGATGTTCGTCGGCGGAGACCTGGGTTTCGTCAGCACGAGGTTCGCTGCCGGAAAAGTGGATTTCTCCCTCGCGGATTTCACTAGCGGAAGGATATCGTTTTCTAAGGCCTTGTTCGCCGGTGGAAATGTAAGTTTTCGTGGGGCCGAGTTCTCCGGAGGACAGGTGGACTTTTCATCGGCGCGGTTCGCCCACAAGATAGATTTTTCCCGGACACGCTTTACCGGCGGAGAAGCCGATTTTTCCGGGGCAGAATTTTCGAGCGAAGAGATCGACTTCACTCGCACCGTTTTTTCCGACGGAGCGGTTTCTTTTGCGATCCCGGCGGGCGGAAAGCGGGATGCGCGTGGCGTGTGCCCCCGCGGGTTGCTAGAGGCGCACAAGGCGGGACTGACTGATGTGGTGACGCTGCCGCCTGCGTGGGACCTCTCGGGCTAACGTCCCCAGGAGGAGGGACACTCGGCCCAGACCATGGGGAAGCCCGTGCGTGCGCAAGTTTTCCGTGGGTCAAGAGAAGGTAAAAAGGAAGGGGTGGTCGCGTGCTGCACGGCGCGCTCAAGGAAGGAACGCCCCCGTTTTTCTTCATGCGCTGAACAGCCATGCCTGAACAGCACACGCGACCTCGAGGAATTTCGTCCAGCGATCGGCTGGGAACGAGCGAAAGGACGCCTCGTGTCTGCCCCTCACACCGGCAATCCCCTGTCCTCCCACGTGCGTCCGGACCTGCCCGGCAGGTTCAACGAACTGGACGTGCTGCGCCGCCAATGGGACAGCTTCGCGGCGACGGAGGAGGGCCAGATTGTTCCCCCGTTCGAGGTTCTGATCCACCCGTCCTCAGGATGCAACCTGCGGTGCGACTGGTGCATCGGCGATCACGTCCCCTGGAGATCTGGGACGACCAACGCGAAGAGGCATCCCCGTCGGGGGAGGCACCCTTATCCCGTGTAGCGACGAGCCGATCTATGCCGACGTCGCCAACCTCGATTACGCCCCTGCACGAGTGGTCGCCGACAGCCACGCCCGCATCGCCTGCGCGCGCCTGATCCTCCTGGGACAAGCAGCCGGATCTGGCATGCTGCTCGACGAGCCGAGAGAACTCGCCGATGTCACCCGCGCGGCCAAGAAGATATACAACAATCACAGCCAGCTCCATTAGCCGGCGGCACCGTGATCAATGCGGCGTATCGCCTGAGACCGAGCAAGGAGATTCTTATGCCCCGAGCGCCGTTTCAAGTCCTTGTCGTCCCCTTTCGTCGCATAGGTGAAGAGGTCGAGTTCGCCATCCCCCGGGCCACCTCGACACCGCGCCCCACTGAACACCGCAGCCCCCGCCGGGCGAGCGGCTGAGCGTCGTGAACTGCCCCAATGCGCGCTACGCGGAAACGGCCCATGGCACCCCAACTCCCCCTACCGGAAGATGTCCAGGGGCAACCCTGCCTCAAGCAACTACCCAAAGCCGACCTTCACCTCCACCTCGAAGGCGCCATGCGACCCGTCACGCTTGCGGACCTCGCACGCACCTACGGGCACCCGGCACCACAGATCGCTCCTTGCTACGACTCGTTCGACCGGTTCCAGAACTGCTACCAAGAGGTCGTCGAACTGATTCGCACGAGGTGCGATCTCCAACGCCTCGTGCATGAAGTCGTGGAAGACGCGGCAGCCTCAGGAGCGGTCTGGATCGAGCCGCACTTCATGCTATCCACCTATGCGCCCGCGCTCGGTCCCGCCGAAGAGGTGCTCGACCTGGTCCTGGAAACGGGGAACGCTACCGGAGCGCGCTTGGGCGTCGGATTCGGGCTCGTGCTCGGCGCCAGCCGCAACCGCGATCCGCACCAGGCCATGGTCCTGGCACGACTCGCCGCCGAGTACGCCGACCGCGGAGTTGTCGCCTTCGGACTTGTCGGTGATGAGTCCGCAGCGCCCGCGGAAGACTTCGAAAGGCCCTTCACCATCGCCCGGGAAGCAGATCTGATCCTCGCGCCCCACGCAGGCGAACGCGTCGGCGCGCTCAGTGTCCGAAATGCGGTCGACGTCCTCTCCGCCGACCGCATCGCTCACGGCGTGCGTGCCGTCGAACATCCCCCGTTGCTTGAACGTCTCGCTGACGAGGGCATCACTTTGGACGTGTGTCTGACGTCCAACCAACTGTTAGGCGTCGTCGATGACCTGGACGACCATCCTCTCCCGCGACTCCTGAAAGCTGGGGTGCCATGCTCCTTGGGCTCCGACGACCCGCTGCTCTTCGGAACCAGCCTGCTTACGGAGTACCAGATCGCCCGCTCGCAACTATCGTCGCCTGATTCCCAGCTCGCGACACTTGCCTCCACGTCAATTGACGCCTCCGGCGTCCCCGATGATCTCGTCATGTCCGCGCTGACGGGTATCAGAACCTGGCTACAGGAGGGAACGAGCTCGTCTCACAGGTAGATGTGCGTGGCGGGAGGGTTAGCACCGATCGGTGTCACGCCCCGGCCCGTGGCTCGTTCCACAGGAGTCTCCGCCGTACGGGGCGTCCACGGTCGAAGGCGGAACCCGTCCGCCCGCGACCGCGCCGTCGCCGCGGAACGACTCCGCTGGTGCGGGAGGGGAGGTCAGCGCGTGACTGAGTCGCGGGGGATCCGACCGGGCGGGGCGCCCTGGCTGTCGAGTGCGGGACGGTGGTGCCGGAGCGTGCCGTGTGCTCCGCATTGCTCCAGCGGGACCGGAGGAGCCATGGATTCTGGGGCAGTCGGCAGGCGTCCGATTGGCCGCTGACCTGCGCATTCGACACGGTCGCGCGATAAGAGCACCGACGGAGCAACATAGCCGTCGACATTGGCGAAGTCGGGGGATCATTAGGCTTCTGAACTGGGAAAACGAGTAGGCCGCCCGGGGCTCGAACCCGGAACCTACTGATTAAAAGTCAGCAGCTCTGCCAATTGAGCTAACGGCCCGCGACGAGTATACCGGCCCGAGCCAGTGGATGCTGCACCACAGCAGGCACGGTTCGTAGCCCGCTGAGCTGCGCAGACAGCACATTTTCCAGGCCGCGGCTCCGGTTGCCGCACACACGATCCCGGACCCCGCCGACCGGCTCCGGGCCCCGACCGGCGCGTTCTCTCTGCGATCTGTCACCCCCACCAGCCGGGGCCTGGCTTGGGAGGCGCAGCGGCGGCGGCCACCGGGAGGATGCGGCCGTCTCCCGCGCCGCGGCCGAATGAGCCCCGGAGCCCTCGCGGGCCCCACACGCCCGAAGCGCCCCCGCGTCGCGGACGTGGTCAGTGCCTGGATGGGATGAGGGATGGACGATGCGGTTCCGCGTGCAGACCCACCCCGTGGTGTTCGGAGTATCGGTCGTGGCGATCCTGGGGTTCCTGGTTCGCCGGGCTGGTCGCCACATCCGCCATGGAACGGGCCTGGCCGGCGTTGGAGGGGGGTATCGCCGCGGTGCTTCTGGTGGCCTGCGGCCTGGCCGCCTTGCAGACGGCGGCGATCTCCACGGCCCTTCCGTTCAGCCTGGTCATGGTGATGATGTGCTACGGGCTGGTGCGCGCCCTCTACGCCGATAGCCACAAGTATCCGCTGGACCAGGTGATCCTGGCCGAGCGCGACCACAAGCGCGTCCCGGAGTAGGAGGGCCTCGAGCGCACCCCGTTCAAGCCCGGATAGCGGGGCCCGCCCGCCCCGGCCGAAGCACGCCCACCCCCACCCATGACCCGGGGCCGGTGCGGGTCGACTCCCCGAGCCCGAACTGCTGGGCGGGTTGGCGCGGCGCTGGGCGGCCGACGTCCAGTAGGTTCCGGGGTCGAAGCCCTAGCGGGCTACCATATCCACGCTGGTCATGGTCTTATCGGCGCCGGTTCTGCCCCGTTCGGCGCTCCGTTCCGAGCGCGGTGTCGACCGGTTGTCTGAGGATGGTGCGCAGCTTCTCGGGGGCGGCCTTGCGGAAGTCGCTGAGGTAGATCTCGTGATGCGTGCCGGCCATGCGCAGGCCGTTGTCCGGGATGAACTCGTGGTGCATCCGCGCCAGCACATCGGCCTCGTCGTCGAAGGAGCCGACGTGCAGCGTCTGCACGCAACGCCCCTCCGACAGCGACTCCAGGCGGACGTCGCCGAGGCGCGCCGGGTGGTTTCCGGCCCCCGCCTGCTCGACGGCCGCGGCGAACATGCGCCGATCGATCCAGTCCGGAACCATGATCATCAGCGTCCAGTCCCACCGGGACTTGTCACGCGAAGTCGTGAAGGAGTCCATGTCCCCGGCCCACCACAAACCCTCCAGAGGCATGACGACGTAGTCGCGTCCGAGGTCCCGCTTGCTGGCGAACTTCAGCTTGTAGGCCACCGGGTAGAGCGCTCCGACCGCCTCGGCGAAGGCCGGAGAGGTGTTGGGGTCTCCGTGGCCGTTGATCATGAGGTACTGCGTGTCGGGTACGTCCACGATCCGGAACCGGCCGCGTTTCGCCTGGTAGGCGTCGAGGCTCTGCTTGAAGTCGGTCTTAGTCGTCATCGGGCACCTCGACTCGTGCTGCGAGCCACGACCTTTCCGCCTCTAGGAGGCTCAGCGAGTACGAGAACACCTCGCGCGCCGCCGGCGCGAGGGGGCTCTGCGCCCGCTCGGCTTCCTCGACGGCCGTGATACGGTCCTCGATCCGCGCGAGCCTGGTGCGGAGCGCTTCGGTGTACTCCCGCTCGGACAGCAGCGGCAGGTTGGCGACGCCGACCAGTAGCGGGTGCGGCACCGCCCTGGGTTCTGCGATGAGCGCGAGTGCGTTGCGCGTCGCCGCATCCCGCCCTGCGCTCGTGGCCTGGAAGACGCGGCGCGACTTCGCGCCGGCGGGAGCCTGCGAGACGCGGACCAGGCCCCGCTTCTCCAGCTTGGTGAGCAGGTAGTAGATCGAGGAGAAGCCGATGTCCGTCCACTGCCGGATGCCGCGCTCGGCGATGACCTGCTCCAGGTCGTAGCCGTGCCGGGGCCGCTCGACGATCAACCCCAGGACGGTCAGCTCGGACGGGGTCAACTCCACGGGTCTATTCTAGTCGTAGAATATCCCGCCGTCGATCGGGCCCACGGGCCCACAGGCCTGCGCGAGCGGCGGGCTGCCGGCGGCGCCCGCTTGGGCCTGGGACTCCACGAGGCCTGACGCAGCGGGGCGAGGGCCGCACGCCCCATGAGGCCCTCCCCCGCCCCCGCTACCTGTGCAGAGCCGGGGGATTGACCTGGAGTGCAGTCCAGGTACAAGACTCCTCTTCATGAGCACCGCCCACTACACGCCGGGGGAGATCGCCGAGCGCTTCGGGATCAGCCTCGACACCTTGCGCTACTACGAGAAGGAGGGCCTGCTCACCCAGGTCGAGCGCGCTCCTTCCGGGCACCGCCGCTACCGGGCCTCCGACGTCGAGCTGCTGTACCTGGTCCGCTGCCTGCGCGACACCGACATGCCCATCGCGCGGCTGCGCGACTTCGCCGAGCTGGTGCGCGACGGCGACCACACCATCCCCCGCCGAGTGGACATACTGGCCGACCATGACGCCCGCCTCACCGAGCGCATCGCCAAGCTCCAGGAACGCCAGCAGGCCATCCGGCACAAAATCGACTACTACCGCGGCGTGCTTGCCGCGGCCGACGACGAGGAGATCGCCAGATGAGGTATCGGACCATCGGGACGGGAGCGGCCCGGCGCCGCGTCAGCGCCGTGTGCCTGGGCGCGATGAAGCTCGGCGGAGACATCGACGACGCCACCTCCTTCGCCATCCTCGACCGCTTCGTCGAGGCGGGCGGAACGTTTGTCGACACCGCGAACAACTACCAATTCTGGGAACCGGGCTGCACCCCCGACGACTCCGAGGCGCTGCTGGGGCGCTGGCGCGCGGCGCGGGATGGTGACCTTCCAGATGAGCTGGTCATCGCCACCAAACTCGGTGCCCGGCCCACCGTCCCGGGGGGACAGCAGGACACCTGGGAAGGGCTGTCGCGCCCCGCGGTGCGGGCCGCCGCGGAAGGCAGCCTCAAGCGGCTCGGGGTGGAGCGCCTCGACCTGTACTACCCCCACGTGGAGGACCGCAGCGTGCCCCTGGAGGAGACCGTCGACGCCCTGTCGGAACTGGTCGACGCCGGCACGGTGGGCATGCTGGGTGCGAGCAACCACACGGCCTGGCGCCTGGAGCGGGCACGCGGGCTGGCCGAGGCCGCAGGGCGGCACCGCTACCAGGTGCTGCAGCTGCGCTACAGCTACATTCAGCCCCGCGCCGACCTCGGGCTGCCGGAGACGGCACACGTGCACGCCAACAGCGAGCACCTGGACTTCGTGCGCCAGGAGAACGCGGCCGGCCGCGACACCGCCGTGGTCGCCTACACCCCGCTCCTCATGGGCGCCTACTCCCGCAGCGACAGGGAGCTCAGCCGCGCCTACGAGCACCCCGGAACGGCGGCGCGGCTGGCGGCCCTGGACGACGTGGCCGCCCAGGTGGGGGCAACGCGCAACCAGGTGGTGCTGTCCTGGATGATCGACCACGACCCGCCGATCATCCCGCTGGTCGGGGTCAGCAAGGTCGCCCACGTGGACGAGGCGATGGAGGCGGCCGACCTGCGCCTCACCCGAGCCCAGCGCCGATCCCTGGACGAGGCGGCCTGACCCCGTGCCCGCCGCCTTCGGCGGTCGCAGCGCAGGGCAATTGAAACCGCAGGTGACAGGGTTGCCGTGGTGGGTGAGCGCGGAGCAGACTGGAAGCAGGTGAGCTGGCACGGGCCTATGGTCCGCCTCCGCCCCGAAGCGGGAGGGCTGCCCGATGGACACCGCGTTGCAGATCCACGTCGGCGCTGACGGCAACGGCGAGGACCTGGCCGAACTGATCACCATGCTGCGCAACGAACTCCTGCAGCTCGACGTCGACGAGGTCCGCCCGCTTCGAACGGCACCGCCTCCCGCCGGTTCTCGCGCGGAGTGGGGGATCGACCCCGCCGGGCTCGTGGTGGTCGCCGACAGGTCGATCGACATCCTGAGCAGGATCGTTGGAAGCCTGCGGGCATGGCGCGAACGCGCCGATCCCCGCCCCGCCATTCGGCTGGAGATCGACGGCGATGTCGTCGAGATCTCCGACGTCTCGGCCGAGCAGGCCGACCAGACGCTGAAGTACTTCCTGCAGCGCCATGCGGCTTTACGGGAGCAGACGTGAGCGGCGCGCGACGAGCGCTGATCGTCGCCGAGGACGCCTACGAGGATCCCGGGCTCACCAAGCTGCGCTCCCCCGCGAAGGACGCCACCGCCCTGGCCGAGGTTCTGGGCAATCCCGAAGTCGGCGCGTTCGACGTCGCCGTCGTGCACAACGAAGCCTCTCCGGTGGTCGCCAACCGGGTTGAGGAGTTCTTCGCCGAAGGGCGGCGCGAGGATGCCCTGCTACTGCACTTCTCCTGCCACGGCCTGAAGAACCTGTCCGGAGAACTGTTCTTCGCCACCCGCGACACGGTACCGAAGCTGCTGCGTTCAACGGCCGTCTCGGCCCACTTCGTACGCAAGTGCATGGGTGCCTGTCGGGCCCGCAACACCGTTCTCCTGCTCGATTGCTGTTTCGGCGGCGCGTTCCTCGAAGGAATGGGGCTTCGCGGCACCGATGACGCCCACGTGCTCGACACCTTCTCCGCTCAGGAAATGGGAAGCGGGCGCGGTTGGGCTGTTGTGACCGCCTCCAACGCGATCGAGTACGCCTTCGAGGGGGAGCATCTGACTCGGGACGCCCCGCACACCCCTTCCGTGTTCACCACCGCTCTGGTCGCCGGGCTTGCCACCGGTGAGGCCGATCTCGACGAGGACGGGCGCATCTCCCTCGATGAGCTTTACGACTACCTCTATGATCGCGTCCGCAGCGAGAACCCCCACCAGACCCCCAGCTGCAGCGTGCATGTGCAAGGCGACGTCTACCTCGCCCGCAGCGCTCGGCGCCACCACGCTCTAAACAAGCTGTCCGAGCCCCTGCGCCAAGCCCTGGTCAGTTGGGATTCGTCCGCTCAGGAATGGGGACTGGCCCAGCTGGAAGCAGCGGTATCCGGTCCTGACCTCGCCGCGGCCGCCACCGCCCACGACGCCTTGCTCTGGCTGACCCGCCAATCCTCGAACGCCGCGGGCGCTGCGGCGCACCGCGTACTGGAGGCCGCTCGCCTCACGCCTGTCCCGGCCACCCTGGACTTCGGCCGCATCGCCCACGCCTCGCCCAGTCCTTCCCGGCACGTGCTCCTTACCGGGCCTCCCTTAGCGCTCGACTGCAGGGCCCGCCCGCGCACCTCCGCTCTGAGCGTTCAGCGGGAACCGAACGCCGGAAACAACCTGGTGGTCACCCTCAGCACCTCCCGGTCCGGACCGGTCGAGTCCTCGGTCGTGCTGTCCAGTCCCGTCGGCGACGTGCACGTTCCCGTTACCGCCGAGGTTCTCCCTGCGGAGCCGTCCGGCTCGGATCGGTCCACGATGCCGCCGCGAACGGCCTCGGAACGGCCGCCTGCCCCCGTACCTCAGGGGTCGTCTCCTGCCGCCCCGACCGCCCACGGCGTACACCAGCAGCTGTATCCGGGCATAGGGCGCCGCGTGCTCGCTCGCCTGATCGACCTCGCATTCGTGGGTTTGGGCGGATGGGCCCTCCTGATTCTCATTCTGGCGTTGGGCAGCCTCGCCGGAATGGACGTCAGCAGCGACGGCACACTCATCACCACCGTGACCGCGCTGTCCATCTTCGGCTGGGGAGTGCTGATCTTCCTTTACGACACTCTCCTGCTCGGGACTCGGGGCAACACGGTCGGCATGGCCGTTGCAGGAGTGCGTGTCGTCAACGTGTACGACGGTGGCCGACCTCGATGGCGCCAAGCTCTTGCACGCGGTGCCGTGTTCGGGCTCCCGCAATCGATTCCGGCACTGGGGCAGCTGTTCGTCCTGCTCGGCTGCCTGCTGGCGATACCCGACCGCAGGAACCGATCCTTGCAGGACGTCGCAGCCGCAACGCTGGTCGAGTTCACACCTCGGTAGCGCGCTCGAGCTCCGGGGAGGGGGCTCATGCCGTCAACACCGTCCGGCCGGACGCGACCGGGTACGCGCCGCCGGGGCCATCCCCGCATGCTCGAGGATGCCGCGGGCAACAGCGCAGGGGAGGGCCCGCAGGTACCTTGGTGGTGGGGGCGGGGTGGGCTGCTTCCGGGGAGGAGGGGCGATGAGCAACCTGGAGGCGGCGCCGCGGGAGGTGGCCTGTTCCTCGCCGGCCGCGCCGGACGCCGACGAACTGCCGCTCGGGCGGGTGCTGGAGCCGCGGGAGGTTCCGCTGGGCGGCCCCAGGGCCATGCGGGTGCGGCGCACGCTGCCCCAGCGCGCCCAATCCCTGATCGGGGCCTGGTGCTTCGTGGACCACTACGGGCCCGACGACGTCTCCGCGTCCGGGGGGATGCGGGTACCGGGCCACCCCCATACCGGGCTGCAGACCGTGTCGTGGCTGTTCAGCGGCGAGGTCGAGCACCGCGACACGACCGGCGCGCACGCCTTGGTGCGCCCCGGCGAGGTCAACCTGATGACGGCCGGGAGCGGCATCGCCCACTCCGAGTACTCCACGCCCGAAACCGCGGCCCTGCACGGTGCGCAGCTGTGGGTGGCGCTTCCCGACGCACACCGGTTCACCGCCCCCGGGTTCGAGCACTACGCGCCGCCGCTGGTCGAGGAGGACGGAGCCCGGGCGCTCGTGTTTCTGGGCTCCCTGCTCGGGCACACGTCGCCGGTGCCGACCTTCTCCCCCTTGATGGGCGCCGAGATCACCCTGCGGGCCGGGCAGCGGCTGCGGCTGGATGTCGACCCCGCCTTCGAGCACGGCGTGCTGGTCGACACCGGGGCGCTGACCGTCGCCGGTACCGCCGCGGCCTCCGGGCAGCTCGTCTACCGCCCGCCCGGAACCCGCACTCTGTCGCTGCACGCCGTGGACCGCGGAGCCACGCGCGTGCTGCTGCTCGGCGGGCGGCCGCTGAACGAGCGGATCGTGATGTGGTGGAACTTCGTGGGCCGCACCCACGAGGAGATCGCGGGCTTCCGGGAGCAGTGGCAGACCGAGCGCGCCGACGGCGGCGCCCCGTCCGACCGGCCGTCCCGGTCCTCCCGGTTCGGCCCCTTCCCCCAGCAGTGGGAGACGACCCTCTCGGCGCCCGACCTCCCCAACGCCCGGCTGCGCCCGCGGGAGTGACCTCCGCACGCGGAGCCCGCAGCCGGCCTACGGGCCGTGCACGTCCGACAGACCGCCACCGTCGGCCTCGTGTTCTCCGCATCTCGTCCGCCGCCGGGCTCCCGTACCGGTCGTGCCCGTCCCGCGGAAGCCGCTACCAGGCCTGCCGCAGCAGGTCGGTGATCGCATCGGCGTCGGCCGCCCGCGGGTTGGGGTAAGGGTTGGCGGCGACACGTTCGGCGGCCTCGCGCAGCCCGTCGCGGGGCACGCCCAGCTCCGCGAGCGTGGTCGGCCCCTCGTGGCCGCGCGCCAGCCGCGACACGGCGGCGACCGGGTCGCCCCCGGCGATCCGCGCGAGCCGCTCCGCGGTGCGCGGCACAGCGGGCAGGTTGAAACCCATGACGTGCGGCAGCAGCAGCGCGTGGAGCTCGGCGTGCGGCAGGTCGAAGGCCCCGCCCAGAACGTGCGCCAGCTGGTGGTGCAGCCCCATCCGGGTCTGCGCGAGGCACAGGCCCGCGAGCCAGGCCGCCGACTGGAGGCGCTCGCGAGCCGTGATCTCGGCGGGGTCGGCCAGCACCGCCGGCAGCGTGGTGAGGATGCCGTCGACGGACTCCGAGGCCAGCCCGTCGCTTGCCGCCGTGGCGTCGCGCGCCCACAGCGCCTCGACCGAGTGCGCTAAGGCGTTCAGGGCGCTGGTCAGGGTGAGGCCCTTGGGCATGGTGAGGGTGAGTTGCGGGTCGTAGACGACGGTGCCGGGGGCCAGCGCCGGATCGCGGCGCGTGGTCTTCACGCCGTTCTCGGTCTCGCCGAGATTCGGGGTCACCTCGGAGCCGGCGTAGGTGGTCGGCACGGCGACCTGCGGCAGACCGGTCCTGCCCGAGAGCGCCTTGGCCAGACCGATCGCCGAACCGCCGCCGATCGCGACGACGCAGTCGGCCCCTGCTCGCTCGGCCACGGCCAACGCCTCGCGGGTCACCTCCACAGGCGTGTGGACGACCGGGCCGTCGAAACGCGCGGCCAGGCCGGGGCCCAGTGCCGCCGCGAGCTCGTCGGCCGGGCCCCGCGCGGAGCGGGTCGAGACAAGCAGCACGCGCTCGGCGCCGAGCCGCTCGGTCTCTCTTGGGATCTCGTGGCGAGCGCCCAGGCCCGCGAGCACCCGGAGGGGAAGGGTCTCGTGCACGGTCACACCGCTGGACGCGCTGTCAGACATGGTTCCTCCCGGCGACGGCCGCCCGGCCGCCGACCGCGGCTCCTGCGCGCGTGGACCGGGTGCTCGCGACGATGATCTGCAGGATGGGCTCGGCCACTGCGGTACTCCGTTCTGCCGTGTGCACGGTCGCACCCCGTCCGCGGCCCCCTTCCCTCGCCGGCGGCCCGGCTGAGGATGCGCCGACCGCGACGGTGGCGGCCGTCGGGTTCGCGGCGGGCGGCGGCTGCGGCGAAGGGCCCGGCCGGTGGCGCCGACGAAGCCGCCGGAGGCCTCCGCGGACTGCGGGTCGTCGGCGGCCGCTCCCGCGGTCCCGGATCACGGCGGATCACACGTCCGGAGAGCGGACCGCGGCTGCGGCCGACCGCCCCGGGCCCGTCCACCCCGACCGCGACCAGCGGCGTTTCCCGACACTGTAGTCCGCGACACTGTAGTGAACGCGTTCGCGGCGGCATCGTTCGGGGCGACCGTCCCCGCCGCTTCTCCGGCGGCCACCTCGCAGCCCGCGCGACGGCGATGACCTAGCGCTTGGGTCGCTTGGCGGGCAGGCCGCGCCGGGCCGCATGGCGGCGGAGCGCGGCGAACAGTCGCGCCGGCTCGGGGGTGTCGAGTCCCGGCAGCACGACGGGGCGGCCGTCGCGCACCCACAGCTTGAGGTCCCCGGGCTCGCCGTTGCGCGGGGAGTGCCGCAGCGCGGTGATGTCGGCCAGAGCCACCGCCCGCAGCCGCCGCCCGGCGCGCAGGACCAATCCCCGCTCGAAGAGGTAGACGCCCTTGCGGCCGCGCAGCACGGCGGCGGTCCACAGCGCGGACGGAAGGACCGGCAGCAGCAGCGCCACCCGCGCCAGCCGCGGCACTTCCGAGGTCGCGGACGCGAACGACGACTCGGCCGCGACGAGCACGGCCACCGCCGTCGCTCCGGCGGCGGCCACGTAGACCGCGGCGCGCCGGTGGTCCACCTCGCCGTAAGCGTGCGTGCTCACGGGCTCGCCCAGGCCGTGTTCGCGGGCGGCGCCGACGACGCCGGCAGGCATCGCCGCGCCCGGACCGTCGTCGGGCGCAGCGGGAACGGGCCGGGAGCCGGCTGATCCGGATCCGGCGCCGAAGGAGGCGGGTGGATTGGGCACGGAATCCGGAACACGCTTGCTCACTGGAGGATCCAATCGTCGCGGCGGCCGGTATGGGGGCCCGTGCGCATGTACGCACGAGATACGGGCGACCGGCGGCCAGCCTAACAACGCACCCCGAGCCGGGGGCGGGCTCCGCCGCCGCCGCGTCCGAGCGTCCGAAGCCCGGCGCAGCCCGGCGGCGGAGTGCGGCGCCGCCGCCGCACCGGCGGGGCCGCCGGCGAACCTAGACTCGTCGGGGGCACCGCGCCGCCGAACCGGCGGAGCAGGGGCGTTGGGAGTCGGCTACGGAAGGGGGCGAGTTGCCGGGCAGTACGCAGGGCGCCGCTGGAGCTGAAGGCGTGCCGGAGCGCTCGGCGCTGCGCGCCGACTGCTCGTCGTGCTTCGGGTTGTGCTGCGCCGCACTGCCGTTCTCCGCCTCGGCGGACTTCCCGGTGGACAAGGCGGCCGGGCGGGCCTGCTCCAACCTGGGTGCCGACTACGGCTGCACCATCCACGCCCGGCTGCGCGACGAGGGGTACCGCGGCTGCACCGTCTTCGACTGCTTCGGCGCCGGCCAGCAGGTCTCGCGGGTCACCTTCGAGGGCCGGTCCTGGCGCGACGACCCCGGTATCGCGCGCTCCGTCTTCGACGCCTTCGGCGTCATGAGGCAGCTGCACGAGCTGCTGTGGTACCTGGACGAGGCCCGTTCGCTGCCGACCTCGGAGCCGCTCGGCGCCGAGCTCCGGGCACTCCAGAAGGAGGCCGCGCGCCTGACCCGGGCCGATGCCGCACAACTGCGCGAGGCCGACCCGGCTGCGCTGCGGGAGCGGGCCAGGCCCCTGCTGCGGCGCGCGAGCGAGCTGGCCCGGGCGCGGGAGACCCGCCCCGGCCGCGATATGTCGGGCGCCGACCTGGTCGGCGCCGACCTGCGCAAGGCCGACCTGCGCGGTACGGGGCTGCGCGGGGCCCTGCTCATCGCCGCCGATCTGCGCGGCGCCGACCTGCGCCGGGCCGACCTCATCGGCGCCGACCTGCGGGACGCCCGCCTCGGCGGCGCCGACCTCACGGGCGCGCTGTTCCTCACCCAGCCGCAGGCCAACGCCGCCCGCGGCGACGCCCGCACCCGGCTGCCGGAGGTGCTGGAGCGGCCGGACCACTGGTAGCCGGCAGACCGCATGTTGCCCGGCGGCCCGGCCGCGCCTGCGCCCCACGCGCGCCGAACAGGCGCGCCCGCCGCTCCGCCGCCGCGCGGCATCCGGCGCGCCCGGGCCGACCGAGGCCGCGCGGCCGGACCCTTCACCGGCGAGGAAGCCGCACTCCGACCTGCAAGAGTCGCGGGCGGCGTGTGTGGACGCCCTCCCCGCGGCGACCGCCGGGCGGCGGCCCCGCGTCGACCGCCGGCCTCGGCCGCGCGGTCTGCTACCAGCGCGGCAGGCGGGGCGCGGTCCAGTCGGGGTGCACGGCGCGCATGGCGCCGACGTCGTCGCGGTCCCGCACGTCGCTGTCGCTCCACCTGCGGTGCAGGTCGGCCAGCGCGTCGGTGTCCAGTTCGATCCCGAGCCCGGGAGCGTCGGAGACCTCCACCGCGCCGCCTTTGAAGGCGTGCGGCCGCGTGACAACGTCCTCCTGCTGCCAGGGGCGGTGCGTGTCGCAGGCGTGGTGCAGGTCGGGTACGGCGGCGGCCACGTGGGTCATCGCGGCCAGGCTGATGCCCAGGTGGGTGTTGGAGTGCATGGACACCCCCACGCCGTAGGTGCGGCACAGCGCGGCCAGGTCGAGCGTGGCGCGCAGCCCGCCCCAGAAGTGGTGGTCGGAGAGCACGACCTGCACGGCGTTGCGGGAGAACGCCTCCGGCACCTCGTCGAACCCGGTGACGCACATGTTGGTGGCCAGCGGCATGCCCGTGCGCTGGTGGATGCGCGCCATGGCGCCGACCCCGGCGGCGGGGTCCTCCAGGTACTCCAGCACCCCCGTCAGCTCGCGTGCCACGCGCTCGCCGGTCTCGGCGGACCAGGCGCCGTTGGGGTCCAGGCGCAGCGGCGTGTCGGGGAACGCCGTGCGCAGCGCGCGCACGGCTGCGATCTCCTGGTCGGGGTCGAACACGCCGCCCTTGAGCTTGATGGAGCCGAACCCGTAGCGGTCCGCGAACAGCCGGGCCTGCTCCACGACGCCCTGCGGGTCGAGCGCGCTGCCCCACTCGTCGGGGCCGGCGCCGGGGTGGGCCGCCCACTTGTAGAAGAGGTAGGCGCTGTAGTCGACGCGGTCGCGCACCCGGCCGCCGAGCAGGGCGTGCACGGGGACGCCCAGGATGCGGCCCCAGGCGTCGAGGCAGGCCACCTCGAACACCGCGAACACGCTGGCCTTGAGCTTGGCCAGGTCGCGCTTGCCGCGCAGGCCGGCGGCGTGCGTGCCGGCCTCGGCGTAGGCGGTCTCGTCGGCGCCCAGAACCTCGTCCACGACCGCGCGCAGGGCGGTGGGGCGGGACACGTCGGCGCCGGCCAGGTGCGGCGCGACCCTGCGGATCGCGGTGAGGTAGTCGGTGTCGCCGTAGGTCTCGCCGAGCCCGACGGCGCCCGACTCGGTCTCGATCTCCACGATCGTGCGCGGGGTGGCCGGCTGGTGCACGCCCTGCAGGTTCAGCAGCGGCGGGTCGGAGATGAGGATCGGGGTGACCCGGACCTCGCGGACACGGCCGACGGTGGATTCAGGCATCGTGGTCCTTCACTGTTCGCGGTGTCGTCCGACGAGGTCGAGCCCGGCGGCGAGCAGCCGCTTCGCTTCGTCGAGGTGCTCGGGCGCGGGCTCGGCCAGCGGCGCCCGCACCGGGCCGACGTCGACGCCGGTCTCGGCGGCGCGCAGCCGGCAGGCGGCCTTGACCAGGGACACGGCGTAGCCGGTGCCCCTGTCGCGCAGGCTCACCCAGGGGATGAAGAAGCCGTCGAGCAGCCGGTCGACCGCGGCCGTGTCGCCCGCCGCCAGCGCTCGGAAGAACGCGGTGGCGATCTCGGGCGCGAAGGCGTGCACCGCCGACGAGTACGCGCGGACGCCGGTCGCCGCGTAGGCCCGCGCCTGCAGTTCGGCGGTGGGCACGCCGTTGAAGAACAGGAAGTCGTCGGGCGCGGCGCGCACCAGGCGCTGCATCCGGTCCAGGTCGCCGTGGCCGTCCTTGAGCCCGATGATGTTGGGCACCTCGGCCAGCTCGGCCACGCTCTCGGGGGTGAAGGCGACCTGGTTGCGCTGGTAGGCGATGAGCGGCAGCCGGGTGGCGGCCGCGACGGCCCGGGTGTGCTCGACCAGGCCCGACTGCGGGCCCTTCACCAGGTAGGGCGGCAGCAGCAGGAGGGCGTCGGCCCCGGCGCGCTCGGCCGCCGCGGCGAAGTCGGCGGCCAGCCGCAGGCCGTAGCCGGCGCCCGCGACGACCGGCACCCGCCCTCCGGCGCGTTGCACGGCGGTGCGCACGGCGGCCTCGTAGTCGTCCAGGCCCAGTGTGAAGAACTCGCCGGTGCCGCAGGCGGCGAAGACGGCGCCGGGCTCGCTCGCGAGCTGGTGGTCCAGGTAGGCGGCCGAGGCGCCCTCGGCGAAGCCGCCGTCGGCGTCGAACGGGGTCAGCGGGAACGCCAGGACGGCGCGCTCCATCCCGTGCGCGAGGCGCTCGGCGACCTCGCGGACGTAGTCGGGACGGCTCCCGCCGTGGCCTGCCCCTGCCACTGCACTCACGCAGTCTCCATATGTAGACAACATTTCTCTATGCAGAAGGAGGTTATTCCGCGGACCACGCCACGTCAACGGGGCCGCAACCGGACCGGACAGGCTGCACTGCGGGGCTCGGCCGTGCCGCACCACGTCCGTGGCGCCCACGCATATGGATAGAATCCAGATACGCGGACAGGGAGTGCAGGAAATCCGAACCAGGCGCGACACCGGGAGGTCGTGGTGGCCGACGATGCGGCCGAGCGCAGCGTGCGCGAGGTCAAGTCCGCCGCGCGCACCGTGGAACTGCTCGAGGCACTCAGCGGGCTCGACCGGCCGGCCACGCTGCGCGTCTTGGCCGAGCGCATGGGAGTGCCGCGCAGCAGCCTGTACGCCCTGCTGCAGACCCTAGTCGGGCGCGGCTGGGTGCGCACCGACCCCACGGGGTCGCTGTACTCGATCGGCATCCGCGCGCTGCTCGCCGGCACCGGCTACATCGACGCCGACCCCCGTGCGGCGATGGTGAGCCCGTACCTGGACTCGCTCTCCGAGCGCCTGGGCGAGACCGTGCACTTCGCCCGCCTGGACGGCGCCGACGTCATCTACCTCGCCACCCGGGAGTCGCGGCACTACCTGCGCCCTTTCAGCCGCGTCGGGCGCAGACTGCCTGCGCACAGCACCTCTCTGGGCAAGGCGCTGCTGGCCGAGCGCACCGACGCCGCGGTCGACGCACTGCTCCCGGCCGAGCTGGACGCCGTCACGTCGAGGACCATCACCGACCGCGCCGCCCTGTTCGAGGAGCTCGCCGCCATCCGCGAGCGCGGCTACTCCACCGACGACGGTGAGAACGTGGTCGGGCTGCGCTGCATCGGGGTCGCGCTGGGCTACGACCGGCCCGCTCAGGACGCCGTCAGCTGCTCGATCCCCGCCGCCCGCTACACCCCCGGGAGCGCCGAGGCCGCGGTCGAGGCGCTCACGGAAATCCGGACCGCGCTGGAGCGCTCCGGGCTCTGGTAGGCGGCCCGTGCGGCGGGCGTGCGGCACTGCATCCGGAGCCGGCCCTTCGTTCGCCCCTCGCCCGCCCGCCTGCCGCGCCCGAACCGCCCGAACTTCGGCGCGTCCCGCCCCTCGCGGACGGCACTGATTCCACCGTCGCGACCTGCGGCGAAGCCGACACTGGTGGTTCAACGGATAGGCCGTGACGCCGCGATTGCGGATAGTTACCCCATGCCCGCATACAGCATGCAGGCGCGTCCGGAGACCCCCGGACTGAAAGCGGCCGAGCCGGCGGATCCCCCAACCCCCTGATCCCGAACCCCGCCCCGCTCCGCGCCGCCGATCCCCCTGGAACCGACGGCGAGCCGCGCCCGCGGACCCCCCGCGGAGCCTGCGGCCCCCCGTCGCGAGGCAAAGGAAGCATTCCCCATGTTCGCACCGAACACCACCGCCGAGCAGCCCGAGGCGGCCACCCCGTCCGCCGCGTCCCCCTCCCGCGGCCCTCTGCACACCGCCGGGCGGATCGCCGTGACCCTGGCGCTGGCACTCGGCGGAACCGCCGCCGTGAGCGCGCCGGCCCAGGCCGACGAGATCGGCCCCGACCCCTCAGAGGAGAGCATCGAGGCGCCCACCGGACCGTTCGACACCGACGACGAGGACGTCTCCTCGCTGGTGAGCGGCTTCGGCGGCGGCACGATCTACTACCCCACCGACGACAGCCACACCTACGGCGGTGTGGTCGTCGCCCCGGGCTACACGGCCAGTTCCTCGTCGATGTCCTGGCTCGGCCCGCGGCTCGCCTCGCAGGGCTTCGTGGTCTTCACCATCGACACCAACTCCCGCTACGACCAGCCCGCCAGCCGGGGACGCCAGATCGGCGCCGCACTGGACTACCTGGCCGACAGCAGCGACGTGAGCGACATCGTCGACGGCGACCGCATGGCGGCCATGGGCCACTCCATGGGCGGCGGCGGAACGCTGGAGATCGCCGAGGACCGCCCCGAGCTGAAGGCCGCCATCCCGCTGACCGCGTGGAACCTGGACAAGAGCTGGGGCGGTGTCAGCGTGCCGACCCTGGTCGTGGGCGCGGAGAACGACTCCGTCGCCTCGGTGCAGAGCCATTCCATCCCGTTCTACGAGAGCCTGCCGAGCTCGCCCGGCAAGGCCTACCTGGAGCTGGACGGCGCCTCGCACTTCGCGCCGAACCTGTCGAACACGACCATCGCGAAGTACAGCATCTCCTGGCTGAAGCTGTACGTGGACGGTGACCAGCGCTACGAGCAGTTCCTCTGCCCGCCTCCGGACAGCGGCGGCCTGTTCTCCGACATCTCCGACTACCGCGAGACCAACTGCTAGAGCTTCGCCTTCCGACGTGCCCGACGCCTGTCAGGAGCGGCGCCGCCTCCTAACCGGGCGGGCGCCGGGGCGGGCACGGAAGCGGGACACCGCAGGGCTGATGGCGGCCGCGCGCAGCGGCCGCCATCAGCGTGTTCGGGCACCGGCAGCGGAGGCATCTGGACACACGCCGAAAAGGCGCCGCCGATCGCCGCAAACCGCCGTTGCACCGCCCGGATAACCGATATGGTTCCGATTGCCGCGTCCCCTTTGCCAGTCCCCCTGCTCAGTGAGAGAGGCGCTCCCGTGTCCGAAATCGTTCGGCTGACCTGCCCGATGGGCCGCAAACGGGCGGAGCTGTGGAGCGGCGCGGTCCTGGCGCTGGCCGGCGCGGGAGGTGCCGCGGCGGCGTTCGCCGGGCTTGTGGGCGTGCCCGAGCAGGCCGCTCAGGGGGCGCTGCGCTGGGGTGCCGTGGCGCTGGGCACCGCGGTGCTGGTGGCCGGGCTGGCGCTGCTGGCCGACGGCCTCCGGCTGCGGGTGCCGGTGCTCGAGGTGGAGGACGGGGAGTTCCGCTACACGCGCGGGCGCTACATCGTGCGCATCCCGTTCGCCGACGTCGGCTCCTACTACGTGCTGCGCGGACGCACCCGGTCGCTGGGCCTGTGCGACGTCACCGGCCGCCCGCGCCAGTTCCCCTCGGTCCAAGGGCGCCGTGCCAGCCGCCCCTACCTGCCGCTCACCGGGCTGACCTCGCCGGACAAGGTCGACGCGTTCATGAGTACAGCGGGCATCCCCCCGCGCGACCGCTCGCTCACGTCGGGGCGCTGAGCCCGCGCTTAGGCGGCGACCGCCGAACGGGCGCCCGCCGCCGCAGGGCCCCGTAGGCTGCAAACGGACCTCCCCCGCACAGCACGGCGGGCCGCGCCCCGAAGGACGCGGCCCGTTCGCTGCACGAGGTGCGGCACCCGCAGGTGCCGGGCGACCTGCGCGGGCTAGGAGCTGAAGTCCAGGCCCTTGGCGTCGTCGCCCATGACCTCCTTGAGGTAGTCGGGGTTGTCGGCCAGCCAGGCCTTCGCACCCTCGGTCTCCTCGCCCTCGTACTCACCGATGACCGTCTGCTCGAGGCTGCCGATCTGCTCGTCGGAGAGCTTGAAGTTGCCGATCCACTCGGCGAGGTCCGGGTAGTCCTCGGAGAAGCCGGGACGGCCGATGCTGTGGATCGACTCGGGCTCGCCCATCGCGCCCTTGGGGTCCTCGAGGTCCTTGAGGTCCTCCTGGGCGTAGACGATGTGCGGACGCCACAGCGTCACGACGATCGGCTTCTCCTCCTTGATCGCCGTACGCAGCTCCTCCAGCATCGCCGGCGTGGAGGACTTGACCAGCTTGTACTCGCCCTCGAGGCCGTAGGCGGGCATCGCCTCCTCTTCGGTGGTCTGCACCAGGCCCGAGCCGGACTCGATGCCGATGATCTCGCCGCCGAACTCGTCGGACTTGCCCTTGAGGTCCTCGATGGAGTTGACGTCCTCCATGTAGGACGGCACCGTCAGCTCCAGGCTGGCGCCCTCGTTCCAGGCGCCGAGGTCCTCGACCTTGTCGCCGTACTTGTCCCAGTACTCCCCATGGGTGTTGGGCAGCCACGTGTCGAGGTACAGGTCGATGTCGCCGTCGGCCGTGCCCTGGAACACCGGGGCCACGTCGACGTTCTCGATGTTGACCGTGTAGCCCTTCTCCTCCAGGACCGCCTTCCACAGGTGGGTGACGGCGATGTCCTCCTCCCAGGGGATGAGGCCGATGGTGATCTCCTTGTCACCGCCGCCTTCACCCTCCGACGGGCCCGTGGACACGCCGCCCTCGCCGCCACCGCCGCAGGCGCCGGCGACGAGCGCCAGCGTCGCGGCCGCGGCACCTACTCCGATCAGCTTCGTGAAGCGTTTTGCCTCGCTCACGGTTCCTCCTCTTTTGTGCGGGTGATTCCGGGAACCCCGCCGATGCGGGCGACGGCGGGGAGGGGGATGGTGGGTTCAGGCGGATGCGCGCTGCGCCCTGGCGGCGGGTGAGTAGCGGGTCACCGCACCGGTCAGCCGGTCCAGGAAGATGGCCAGGATGACCACGGCGATACCGCCCTCGAAGCCCACCGGGACGTCGCCCTGCGCGATACCCGTGTAGACGTCGTTGCCCAGGCCGCCGGCGCCGACCATGCCGGCGATGACGACCATCGACAGACTGAGCATGATGATCTGGTTGATGCCGGCCATGATCGTGGCCAGCGCCAGCGGCAGCTGGATGCGGCGCAGGATCTGCCAGTCCGGCGCGCCGAACGCCTCGCCGGCCTCGACCAGCTCCTTGTCGACCTGGCGGATGCCCAGCTCGGTCAGCCGGACGCCGGGAGGCATCGCGAAGATGACCGTCGCGATGACGCCGGGCACGGTGCCGATGCTGAAGAAGGCGATCGCCGGCAGCAGGTAGACGAACGCGGGCAGGGTCTGCATGAAGTCCAGGACCGGCTTGACCACGGTGCTGACGTGGCGGCTCTGCGCCGCGAGCACGCCGATGGGCAGTGAGACCGCCACGGCGACCACGGTCGCGACCAGGATCAGCGCGAGGCTGCTCATCGCGTTCTCCCAGCTCTCCATGCTGATGATCAGCAGGAAGCCGAGAATGCTGAACAGGCCGATGCCCCAGCCCGCCACGGTGAAGGCCAGCGCGGACAGCAGGACCGCGACGATCAGGGACAGCTGCACGCCCAGGACGAAGTGCAGGACCAGGATCAGCAGCAGCGCGGCGGTCCACGCGACGGCGACGACCTGCTGGCGCCGCTCGCGCGCGGCAGTGAAGCTGATGGCCACCAGCGCGGTGAGCAGCAGCAGAGCCAGGATCAGCGGCGGGTAGACGTACTCGGCGCCGAACAGGTTCATGGCCCACAGGAACAGCGGGGCCGGCAGCGAGGTGATCACCGCTGAGGCCAGTCCGGCCGCCAGCTCGGCGACGTAGAACCCGGCCCATACCGCGATGGCGATCAGCGTCGGCTTGCGGTGCTTGCGCGCCAGCAGCCCGCCGGCGACGAACGCCGCGGCCAGCAGCGTGAACTGGGTGGCCGAAGGCATGAAGAACAGCGTCGACAGCGTGCTGACACACGCCTGGATGATCAGGTCGACGAAGTCGAAGAACGAGCCGAAGGTCACCCGCAGCCACTCGATGGCGGCGTCGAAGGTGGTGCCGACCGGAACGCGCGGCACGGGAACGGCGTAGGACATCAGGCTCATCGCCGGCTCCCTTCGGTGGCCGGGGCGTCGTCGCCGGGTTCGGCCCCGGAGTCGTCGGCACCGGAACCGGACGCCGACTCGTCGGCACGGGAGGCCTCGTCCGCTGCGGACGCGGTCTCGGCCGCCTGGTCCGCACCGTTCTCCTCGCCGCCGCCGGGGGTGGCCAGGGCGGCAAGCAGAGTGCCCCGGGGAATGACGCCGACCAGCCGCTCGTCGTCGTCGATCACGGCCAGCGGGTAGGAGCTCTCCGCGGCCTGGACGAACATGTCGGCGACCGCGGTGTCGGGCGACACGCGCTCGGCCGCGCCGACCAGCCCGGCCAGCTCCTTGACGTTGTCGCGCACGGCTTCGGCGATCGCGCTCTCACCGACGACGCCCATCAGCCTGCGGTCGCGCTGGACCACGAACGCCCACGGGGTCTGGTTGTCGCGCATGGTCCGCAGCGCCGTGCGGGGGCCCTGGCCCGGGTCGATGACCGGGATGGGCTTCTCCATGACCGATGAGGCGGTGAGCACGCGCGTGCGGTCGACGTCCTCGATGAAGTTGGCGACGTAGTCGTTGGCCGGGTCGTTGAGGATCTCCTCGGCCTTGCCGATCTGGGCGACGCGCCCGTCGCGCAGCACGCAGATGCGGTCGCCCAGGCGCATCGCCTCGTTGAGGTCGTGGGTGATGAAGACGATGGTCTTGCCCAGCGACGCCTGCAGCTCCAGCAGCTGCGTCTGCATGTCGCGCCGGATCAACGGGTCGAGCGCGCTGAAGGCCTCGTCCATCAGGATGATCTCGGTGTCGGCGGCCAGAGCCCGCGCCAGGCCGACGCGCTGCTGCATCCCGCCGGACAGCTGGCCGGGGACCTTCACCTCCCAGCCGTCGAGGCCGACCATCGCCAGCGCCTCGCGCGCCTTGGTCTCGCGTTCGGCGCGGGGCACGCCGCGGACCTCCAGGCCGTAGGCCGCGTTCTCCAGCACCGTGCGGTGCGGGAACAGCGCGAAGTGCTGGAACACCATGCTGACCTTGTCGCTGCGCAGTTTGCGCAGCTCCGACTTGCCCAGCTTGGTGATGTCGGTCCCGTCGATCTCGACGGTCCCCGACGTGTGCGGCAGCAGACCGTTGAGCATCCGGATCAGCGTGGACTTGCCGGAGCCCGACAGACCCATGACCACGAAGATCTCGCCCGGCTGCACCTCGAAGGAGACGTCGATGACCGCGGCGGTGACGTTCAGCGACTTGATGTCGTCGCGGTGCCGACCGTCCGCCAGCAGCTCGACCGCCCTGGTCGGGCGCCTGCCGAATATCTTGTAAAGCTTGTCTGCGCGTACTGCTGGCACGGTCTCCTCTTTGGCTCTGTCCAGTGGCGCACCCGAGGGACGCCCCTGGAGGCGGCCCTGCGCGCGCCTCGGCGATGCGCGCCGGACTTACTTTCCGTTACCGGGCTTGTCGGTCCACACCTTCATGAGTGCCCCTGCCGGATCGGGGCCCTGCACGCGCGCCACGTCCTTACCGCTCTTTAAGTCCCATTTATGGTGATAGGAACCCTACCGACGAAGTGCGAAGACTTGCCGCCGGCATCGTCACGGAGAGATAACACGTTTACTGTCGAGCACCCCCCGGAAAGCGGACGTGCGCACCGCACTTGGACCACGCGGTGCCGCCCCAATGTGATCTACACCACACTTCATACCGAGGTGACCACGATCACTGTTCCGGCGTCTTGGCAGCTCAAAACGGCTACGCTCAGATCGTTCGCGTGTGTGTACCGTGATTCTCTGCTATAGGCCGGTACACCCTCCGTCCACAGACCCGGAACCGCTCCCGGGTCGGGCTGGAGGCCGTCGCGTAAAGTCGTGAGAGTGACGCACTCACGCACAGTCGGCTTCCTGACCGTCGCGGCGATGCTGGCCGCGATGTGGGTGTTCGAGATCGTCGACACCCTCCTGGGCGGCGCACTCGACATGGTCTTCGGGCTGCGGTCGTGGACCTTCGACAACGTCTGGAGCGTTGTCACCGCCCCCTTCATGCACGCCGGCTTCACCCACCTGATCAGCAACTCGGTCCCGTTCCTGGTGCTCGGGGCGCTCGTGGCGATCGGCGGCCTCGGGCGCTTCGCGTGGACCACGCTGATCGTGATGGCGGCCAGCGGGATCGGCGTCTGGCTGCTCAGCCCGCAGGGCACCCTGACCGTGGGCGCCAGCGGCCTGGTGTTCGGCTACTTCGGCTACACCGTGCTGCGCGGCATCGTCGAACGGCGCACCGTCGACATCGTGATCATGATCTGCGTGATCCTGTTCTACGGGACGCTCATCTTCGGCGTGCTGCCCCAGCAGACCGGCATCTCCTGGCAGGCCCACCTGTTCGGCTTCCTGGGCGGGCTGTTCGCGGCCTACGTGCTCCCCCGGCGCCAGAGCCGGCGCGAGCTGAACGGCGGCTACGGCGGGCGGCCCGGGCCCGGCGGTTACGGCGGGTACGGAGCACCGCTGCGCTAGGAGCCTTCGCCGCACGCGGGGCCGAGCCGCCGCGGATGCGGAGGGGCGGAGCGGACGCGGGGCCCGAACCGTTCCGGGAGCGGGGTCGGCGGCGGAACACGCCGGCGACACTTGAGTTAGAGGGCACTCGAAGTCCTAGCATCGCGGCCATGACCACACAGCAGACGCCGCAGCGCCCGATCGGCTCGGGCTTCTCGAACCGGACCACCGCGAAGGAGGTCCTGGAGGGGATCGACCTCGGCGGCAAGCTCGCCGTCGTGACCGGCGGCTACTCCGGCCTCGGGCTGGAGACCACCCGCGCGCTCGTCGAAGCGGGCGCCCACGTCGTCGTCCCGGCCCGCCGCCGCGCGGCGGCCGAGGAGGCTCTCGCGGGGATCGGCGGACAGGCCGGCGGGTCCGCCGGGGGCGGCGGGGGCGTCGAGGTGGACGAGCTCGACCTCGGCGACCTGGACAGCGTCCGCGCCTTCGCCGACCGGTTCCTGGCCACGGGGCGCGGCATCGACATCATGATCGACAACGCCGGGATCATGGCGTGCCCGGAGACCCGCGTCGGCCCGGGCTGGGAGGCGCAGTTCGCCACCAACCACCTCGGCCACTTCGCCCTGGTCAACCGCCTGTGGCCGGCCATCGCCTCCGGCGAGGGCGCCCGCGTCGTCTCGGTCTCCTCCCGCGGCCACCACCGCTCCCCCATGCGCTGGGACGATGTGCACTTCGAACGGTCCTACGACAAGTGGGAGGCCTACGGGCAGGCCAAGACCGCCAACGTGCTCTTCGCCGTCCACCTCGACGCGCTGGGCCGGGAGTCGGGGGTGCGCGCGTTCTCGCTGCACCCGGGCGGCATCCTCACCCCGCTGCAGCGCCACCTCCCCAAGGAGGAGATGGTGGCCGCGGGCTGGATCGACGAGCAGGGCAATCCGATCAACCCGGCCTTCAAGACCCCCGAGCAGGGGGCGGCCACCCAGGTGTGGGCGGCGACCTCACCGCAGCTCGCGGGAATGGGCGGGGTGTACTGCGAGGACTGCGACATCGCCGAGATGGTCGAGACCGGGGACGCGAGCACGCCGTCGGCGGTGCGGTCGTACGCCGTCGACCCCGAGCAGGCCGCCCGGCTGTGGCAGCTGTCAGCCGAGCTGACGGGGGTGGACGCGTTCGCGCGGTAGGACCGCGCCGAGGGGGCGGTCGGCGGGGGCGGTCGGCGGGGGCGGGGCGGCAGTGCGGCGGTCGTCAGCAGGAGGACGCGTGGTGGAGGCGGGGGGCGGGTGAGCGGCAGTCCGAAGCGGCCGGGCCGGGCGACGCGTGTCGAAGGGCGCGCAGAGGGAGCCGCACGACGAGGGGCAGCAAGAGTGGGGGGCGCCACGGTAGGCGATCGCGGGGGCGGTCGGCGGTCGGCGTCGCCCGACTACGCCTGCGCGGCTCCCTCCCCCGTCCCCCAGCGGAAGTTCTTGTACGACCGCGAGGGGGTCGGGCCCCGCTGGTTCTGGTACCGCGACCCGTACTGGGACGAGCCGTAGGGGAACTCGGCCGGCGAGGTCAGCCGGAACATGCACAGCTGCCCGATGCGCATCCCGGGGTAGAGCTTCATCGGCAGCGTCGCGACGTTCGACAGCTCCAGCGTCACGTGCCCGGAGAAGCCGGGGTCGATGAAGCCGGCCGTGGAGTGGGTGAGCAGTCCCAGCCGACCCAGCGAGCTCTTGCCCTCCAGGCGGCTCGCGATGTCGTCGGGCAGCGCGACCACCTCGTAGGTCGACGCCAGCACGAACTCCCCCGGATGCAGGATGAACGGCTCGTCCCCGTCCGGCTCCACCAGGCGCGTCAGATCGGGCTGCTCCACAGCGGGGTCGATGTGCGGGTACTTGTGGTTCTCGAAGACCCGGAAGTACCGGTCAAGCCGCACGTCCACGCTCGACGGCTGGACGAGGCCGGGGTCGTACGGATCGATCTTGACCCGCCCGGACTCGATTTCAGACCTGATGTCGCGATCGGAGAGCAGCACCCTCCAGAACCTACCGCCTCCCACCGGCCCACCGCCGCCCCGCGCTCCGGTTACCCGCTCCCCGCCGACATCCGGTAAGCTGTCCTGAGTCGGCGGGAGACCGCAATCCCCGCAGCGACGCGGATGTAGTTCAATGGTAGAACTTCAGCTTCCCAAGCTGATAACGCGGGTTCGATTCCCGTCATCCGCTCTGTACGAAAAATAGCCCTGACCTGCGGTGATTCATCGAACAGGCAGGGCTATTTTTGCGCTTAGGGTGCACGCGAGGGTGCACCACCTCGCCGCGGCCGCCCAATGTGCAGACTCCACCCCGTCATCCGCGCCGGAGTCGAGGGTGCACCAGGGTGCACGGGAAGACCCCGCCGGCCCCGGTGAACCTTCGGGTCGCTGCCGGTGACTACTGGCGATTGCACCCCATATTGCGCTGCGCATAGTCGTCGTGCTGGTTGTTGCGATCCTCGGCCGCCGCTGACGGCGACCGCCACTGCTCGCCGGGGGCGCGTGGCGCCTGCGCAGAGTCGTTGCGATCCTCGGCCGCCGCTCACGGCGACCGCCACCCACAGCAGGTCCGCGGCCGGCTGGTAGGCGATGAAGTTGCGATCCTCGGCCGCCGCTGACGGCGACCGCCACTCGGGGATGGTCATGCGGGCTTCGGGGGGTTCGGTGGGTTGCGATCCTCGGCCGCCACTGACGGCGACCGCCACGGCGCGACCCGCACACCCACCGCCGATTGGTGAAGCCGTTGCGATCCTCGGCCGCCGCTGACGGCGACCGCCACCCCTCCAGGTCCTCACCGTCGAGCGGGCCGAAGTGGTTGCGATCCTCGGCCGCCGCTGACGGCGACCGCCACCCGAGGGGGTCGCCGCGATCCTGCGCGCCGGTTGGTTGCGATCCTCGGCCGCCGCTGACGGCGACCGCCACGACACGCACGCGAACTGGTCGCGCGCCTTCGAGGCGTTGCGATCCTCGGCCGCCGCTGCCGGCGACCGCCACTCGCCGGCCTGGCGGGCGCCGACCGCCATCGCCTCGTTGCGATCCTCGGCCGCCGCTGACGGCGACCGCCACGGCCCGCTCGGGTGAGGTGGACCTGTATCTGGCGAAGTTGCGATCCTCGGCCGCCGCTGACGGCGACCGCCACCTCCGCGTCATCGAGGGAGTCACCCCCGGGCAGACGGTTGCGATCCTCGGCCGCCGCTGACGGCGACCGCCACTGGAGCGGCTCTAACCGGGCCTCTGGCGAGCCCCTAGTTGCGATCCTCGGCCGCCGCTGACGGCGACCGCCACCAGACGCCCTCGCCGCGCCACCCCCGCCCCGAACCGTTGCGATCCTCGGCCGCCGCTGACGGCGACCGCGACGTGGGGTGCGGGTCGGGTATCCGGCTGCGGACTCTGTTGCGATCCTCGGCCGCCGCTGACGGCGACCGCCACATGCTCTACTACAGCGACACCGAGTACGCGCTGCACCTGTTGCGATCCTCGGCCGCCGCTGACGGCGACCGCCACGCTTCGCCCCCGCGCCCTGGGCGCCGACGGAGCCGGTTGCGATCCTCGGCCGCCGCTGACGGCGACCGCCACACCGCCTGAGCAGGGGCAACGATCATGCGATTCGCGCTGCGCTGAACAACCAGACCGGACATCGTCACCCACTCAGGCAGAAACCTAATTCGGAACCTCCCCGGAAATCCATGAGAGCTTCCGGTTCCGAAGCACGCCGCAGAAGGGGCTTCGGCGAGACTCCAGACTACTCATGGGCCAGCACCCGGCCGCCGGCCTCGAGAACCTCGCCCGACCTCGGAGGTTCTTCGCCCGATTCCCTCCGCCCTCGCGCGGCCCCGAGCGATCCTCGCCACATGGCAATCATCGAAAAGCGCCGCCTGACCAACGGAAACACCCGGTACTGGGTCAAATGGCGCCTCGGCGGCACCCGCGCAGGAACAGCCCAGTCCGAACCCTTCGACGCCGAGGCCGCCGCCCACACCTTCAAACTCCACGTCGAAGCCGCCGACCACCACTGGCCCCAGAACTGGATCCCAAGGCAGGGATGGGCACCCGGCTGGGTGCCCGGCATCGGCTGGACCAACCACCCCCAGCAGGACGACGGGCTGCAGGAGAAGGCAGAGCCGGTGCGCTTCGCCGACTACGCCACCGACCTCATCGACTCCCTGTCCGGCATCGAAGGCCGCACCCGCCACGAATACCACCGCGACCTGCGCCTGCACCTCATCCCTGCCTTCGGCGAGACCGACCTTCGCGACCCAGCCGACCTCACACCCAAACGCGTCCGCGAATGGGTCAACGCCCTGCAAGCAGGCGTTGCCGACCCGAAAATCCCGATCAACCCCGACGCCCCGGCAGGCAAGAGGAAGGGCGCTGATCGCGGCTGCCGCACCGGGTGGCTGCGCCCACCCCTGCGCGCCAAGACCATCCAGAACCTGCACGCCCTGCTGTTTTCCATCTGCCAGGCCGCCACCCAGGAAGACCCGCCCATCCGCGCCGCCAACCCCGCCGCCCGCATCCGCCTGCCCCGCCTCGACGACGGCGAAGGCGACGACGACATGTGCTTCCTCACCCGAGCAGAGTTCCAAATCCTGCGGGAGGCCGCCCACCCCGACGTGCGCGACATGCTCGAGGTGTTCGCCCTGACCGGGTTGCGCTACAGCGAACTCACCGCCCTGCAGAAGCGCGACATCCACCTGCGCACCGTCCGCGGCACGGTCACGGGAACCCTGGAGGTGCGCCGCGCCTGGAAGCGCCAACCCGACAACACCTTCACCCTCGGCGCCCCCAAGACCAAGCAGTCCCGGCGCCGCATCGCCCTCTCACCGCGCACCATCGCGCTACTCAAGCCCTGGTTGGAGGGCAAAGATCCCGAGGACTACGTGTTCACCACCGAGCAGGGTGCCTGGTGGCGCCACTCCAGCTTCTACAACCGCCGATGGATCCATGCCGTCAAACGGGCACAGGCCGCAGGCCTGGCCAAGAAGCCGCGCATCCACGACCTGCGCCACACCCACGTCTCCTGGCTCATCGAAGAGAACGTCCACGCCTTCAAGATCCAGCGCCGCCTGGGCCACAAGTCCATCACCACCACCATGGACCGCTACGGCCACCTCGTCACCGACCTCGACGACGACCTGCTCACGGCCATCGACGGCACACCCGCAACGCCCACCCTGGCGGCCCTGCCCACCAGCGGCGGTACCCACCACCTGACCGTCGTGTCCTGACACCTGCCACAACAACTGGGGCCGGGCGATCACGCCCGGCCCTTGGGCACCACGCCGCGGTGGCCTCCTCCAACGACGTTCGGAGGGCCGCGGCGCGCGAATCTCAAAAGTAGCGCAAATTCAATGCAACCCCGGGCGCGCAACTCCGATTTCTTTTGTTTTCCCTTTACAGGGATACGAATCCGCAACCGGCGCCAGATGCGTGCTGCGGATCATGGCAGCGCGCCCAGACAGACGCACTGCGCTCGGCAGCCCAAATCTCTCGAAGAGCCTTTTTGGTCTTTCTCTGGCAGTACGTTTGGAAGTAGACGGCAGCCAGTCGTCCCTGCCTTCCAGATAGCTGACGGGTGAGGAGGTGGCAATGTCGAAGAGCGAGCGCGGCCGCTGGTGGAAGTCACCTGAGGCGATGCGGACGCTGGACCTGTTCCTGCGCCTGATCTTCGACGTATGGCGAGGGGGCGGCGGCCTGTAGAGGCCCCACCCCCTCCCCACGGAGCCCTCGGGATGACAGCTTGCCGGCTGCCCGAGGGCTCTTCTCGTCCGCGCTTGATGCAGCGAACCAACACACGATCCCGCATCATCGCGTGGACTCAATAAGACTCATTGTATCCGTGATCGGCTATCACTGAAGCCTGATACAGGATCAAAGTCGCGTGATCCGCTATTAGCTACACTGCGTAATACCACTACTCACGGCCAAGGAAACCACACGGTTGTACCCCAATAATCCACGCGAAGTCAGTGACGGTTCCAACCACGATGCAGGGTTCCGCGGCGCTGTGTGTCGGCAGGTTCTTGCCGCGCCTGTTCCGCAATCTGGTCGAGGTCGTCTTCGCCGAAGCGGACGTGTTTGCCCAGGCGGCGGTGGGGGACCTTGCGGGTAGTGACCTTGTCACGCAACCAAGACTCGGGGACGTTGAGGCGGCGGGCGGCCTGCGGGATGGTCAGCAGCGGGGTCTCCTGCACGGCTCCTCCGTGGTCTCCGAGGTCGGGCGACGATCGTGCGCGGCGGCGACGCGGAAACGTTGGCGCTCCTCTTCGGAGGCGCCGCCCCACACGCCCCAGCGCTCACCGGTGCGCATCGCCTGGTCAAGGCACTCGATCCAGACGGGGCAGCGCCGGCATACCTGCTTGGCGGTACGGACGCTGCCGCCTTGGCTGGGAAAGAAGTGCCGGGCGTCGTGGAGGCGGCAGAGGGCCGATTCCTGCCACTCCTCCCCTGGTCGCCGGGTGCCTCGTGCGTGTCGCTGTCGCCTGGCAGTCATGATCCCTCGGCGGTCGTGGTCGGGCTGATGCGGCTGCGGATGCGCTGGGCGGTCCGGGTTTTCAAGCCGAGGCGGCGCGCGAGTTCGGCGCCGGTGATACCGGGCTCGTCGGTGATCAGGGCGCGGGCGGCGGCCTCCCGGTCAGCGCGGCCGGGCCGCTCCGCAGTGGGGCCAGCCCCGCGGACGCCCCCAGCGGCCCCGCCCTGACCGTGGTCACCACCCGTGGTGCCCGGCGTTCCGTCCGCCGTGGCGGGATCCGGCACCGGGCCGTGATCGCCCCGGTGGGCGGTTGCGGGGGCCGGGTGGGCTGGTGGCCCGGCAACCCCGGTCGGGGCCGTGTCGGGGCGGTTGGTGGCCGCATCCGGGCTGGTCAGGGTGGTCGTGATGGCGGCGAAGTGCGCCCGGTAGCGCGGTGCCGCCTCGGCCAGCAGGATCAACAAAACCGGGGCGATCGCGTGGAGCACGATGCCGGTCGGGTCGGGGTCCCACGCGAGGTGGCCGGGGCGGGGTGCGGCGAAGACCGAACCCCAGATATTGGTGGTCAGGGTGGCCGCACCGGTGAAGGTGCGCAGCAGCCAGGCCCGCCAGCACGAGGCGCGGCCGTAGCGTGCCAGGACCGCGTCCGAACTCAAGGCGGCCCATAGGGCGATGCCGACCAGCGGTTCGAGCATCCAGGCGATCCAGGCGGGAACGCCGTGGTCGATGGCCAGTTCGGCGACGGTGACGGTGGAGAAGGCGAGTGCTCCGGCGGCTACCGCCATGAGTGCGACGTCCAGGCGCTTGGCGGCGCGCTGGATCCGGGCGATCTCCTCGTCGGTGGTGGCCGCGGGCACCCGCCTTCTCCCCTTCTGTCGTCTGACGGTCAGTCGCGGCCCGGTATCAGTCGGGGCGTATGGCGTCGGCGTAGCTCATCAGCGCGCGGTGGCGGGCCCGCACCTCCTCGGGTATGGCCACCACCCGGTAGGCGGCCCGGCCGAAGCCGCGCCCGCACACCAGGTGCTCGCCCTCCCATCGCGACCGTGTACCGAGGAGCCCGGCGACGCGGTCGACCTCGTCGGCTTGTTCCTGGTCGTCGCCGCGCGGGAAGTAGGCGACCTCCACGCGGGCGTGCGGGCTGACTGGCAACTCCAGCCGTTCTTCCAAGAAGGCGGCCAAGGCGCGTAGGTCGTCCGCCAGCGCGCGGCGGTTGTCAAAAGCGGCAGTTTCCACGGGCTGCTCCTCGGTCAGGTCGGGGCGCTCGGAGGGGATCACCAGGGCTCCTCCTCGCCGCGCAATAGCAGGTGCAGGGCGGCTTCGGCTTGTAGCGGCACGACGGCCCGTCCCAGGGCACGAAGGTGGGCGTTGCGCGACAGGCCGAGGGCGGGGTCGCTGATCCAGCCCTCGTCGAAGCCCATGAGCCACTCGGTGAAACGCGCGGACAAGCGCCTACCGCCGCGCTGGCCCGGCTCCAGCGGGCACGGCGCCCTCCGGCCGGTGATGTGCTCCCAGCGGCGGATCGCCTGCTCGCCAGAGCCCCAGGCGCCCGGCGCGCTCAAGGCACACGCCCTCTCGGCCTGGGCCTTCGCGCTGCCGGGCAGCGCGGCGCCGCCGTCGTCGGCAGCTCGGGTGTGCAGCTGCGGGTGCAGGAGGTGGCCGCGGGATTGGTCTCGGCCAGGTGGCGCACCGCATCGGGCAGGCCCACCTGCTTGCCGCGGCGCTTGCGCTCGGCCACCCGGCAGGGGCCCCGGCCCGCATCGCGGGCGGCGGGGGTGGGCAGTGAGGAACAGCCGCTCGCGGGCGTGCGGGGCGCCGACGTCGCGGGCCCGTAGGCTGTGCCACTGCGCGTCATACCCCGCGGCGGCCAACTCGCCCAGGACGGGGCCGAGCCCGGCGCCCTTCCACTGCCACCGCAGGGCGGCCACGTTCTCCACGACGAGCAGGCGGGGTCGAAGATGGCGAACGGCGTCCATGACGCGGGCCCAGACTCCACTGCGTTCTCCGTTCTCGATGCCGGCGCCGCGTCCGGAGATGCTCACGTCCTCGCACGGGAACCCTGCGGTGAGCACGTCCACGGGTTCCACCCGGCGCCACTCGACGGCGCCCAGGTCGCCGAGGTTGGGGACCTGCGGGAACCGTGCGTGCAGGAACCGGGCGATGTCGGGGTCGTTGTCGGCTACCCAGGCCAGACGGGTCCGGCCCAGGGCTTCGGCCGTGCCGAGGTCGAGGCCGGCGATGCCGGTGCACAGCGACCCCACGGTGACCGGGTCGGCCAAGGCGGGCGTGGGGGATGGTGGCGGTTGGAGTAGGAGGTTGCCGGGTTCGCTCACGTGTGGGCCTCCTCGGCGGGGTTGCGCAGGATCAGCGCGTCCTCGTGCTGGACCACGTGGGCCGCGGCGCCCCGGCGGCGCAGTCGGGATGCCTCCAGCGAGGCGAAGAAGGAGCTGCGCGCGACCGTTCCGCCGTCGCGCAGCGCGCACATCAGTGCCGCGCATCGGCCCACCGGTGCCAGCCCGGCCGCCTGGGCGGCAGCCATGGTCTGGCCGGGGAAGTCGACCAGCCCGCCGCCGGAGCGGAAGGGCCGCGTGGTGATGACGACGTGGGCGCCCGGGGCCAGCAGCGCTCGGCAGCCGGACAGGATGTCGGTGAACGAGGCCAGCAGCTCACCCATGGGCTGGTGGGCGAGGTTGGCGCGGGCGCGGGTGCGGCTGTAGCGGTAGCTCCACTTGTCGACCGCCTTGGCGCCGTCGCGCGCCGAGCGCACCAGCCCATGGGTCATGGCGCCATAGGGCGGCGAGGTCAGCAGCAACGACACGCGCCCCGCCTGCTCCGGTTGGGCGGCGACGGTCTGGGCGAGCTGGGCGGCCTCGCCGGTGTGCACCCGGGCCTCGCCCTCGGCGCCCTGGGTCTGGGCGAGGTGGAGGTTGTGGCGGGCGATGGAAGCCCATTTGGGCTCCAGTTCGAAGCCGAGCCCCTCGCGTCCGAGGTGGGCGGCCTCTACGAGAGTGGTGCCGATCCCGCACAGCGGATCCAGCACCACATCGCCCGGACGGGTGAAGGTGGTGACGGCGTGGCGGGCGATGCCGGGCAGCATCTTTGCTGGGTGCTCCAGCGACAACCGGGCGTAGCGGTGGCCGCGCTGGGCACGGGCCTGCAACTGGCCCGTGGGCCAGACGGAGGCGAGGTTGGCGGGACGGTTCATCGGACCACCTCCGCATCCGCTACCTCGGCGGGTTTGTGCAGCAGCACCACGTCGTCGTGGGTCGGGTTGATGACGCTGGCCGCCGCCCGGGCGTGGGCCGGGCCGAGGCCGCCGGCCCCGGGCACACCCGCCGCCTCGTCGCCGTCGACGTAGGTCTCGACCGGATCGGTCAGGGCGATGATGTGCTGGAGGTAGACCAGCCCGGCGGCGTGGGCGTGGTGGGCACACGCCGTCACCCGGTCGGGGTGGCCGCCGTCTTGGCGGGTACCACCGCAGACCAGGGCAACGTGTCCGCCCGGGCGCAGCAGTCGGGCGGCGGCCCGCACGACGTCGCCGAGGGCGTCGCTGTAGGTCGCCCCGTTCAGCCGTCCGAGGTGGCCGCTGGCCACCCGGGCGGTGCGCGGGATGCGCCCGGGCTCGGGCAGCCAGGCCACGACCAGCGCGGCCCGCCCGCACATGTCTTCCAGGAGCGTTGCGGCGCTTCGGGCGTCGCCGCACCGGTGGACCGCCCGGCGCCGGTCCTCGTCGGCGAGGTGGTCGATGACGCGCTGTTCGGCGGCGGTGACGCGGTCAGGCTCGATCTCGATCCCGTAGGCGCGTCGCCCACTCTGCACCGCTTGGGCCAGGGGGCCGCCGTCGCCGTGGCCGAGGAACACCGCCGCCTGGCCCCGCGCGCTCAACCCGGTGATCAGCCGCCGGGTGAGATCGATGGCAGGGGGCGTGTGCGGGTCCTGTCCGCAGGGCCAGACCGCCAACGGGGGCCGCAGGTCATAGCCTCCCGCTGCGGTGGTGGGTTCGCTTGCGTGTTGTGTCATATGCCGTGTGCCCGCCCCTCCGTCGCCTCGCCCTGACACCCCGAATAGAGCCAGGCCCGCCCCGGGATTGGACACAGCCACCGCAAAAGCCGAAGCGCCCCGGGGCCGGAGGCCTCGGGGCGCGGGCGGAACCGCTGGGATCTACCTGCGGTGGCGGCAGCGAGTGAGCACCCACGCGGCGCCCAGCCCGGCCAGGGCAGCGCCGCGCGCCACCGGCGAGCACAGCCCGTCGGCGGTGATCGTCATCGAGCGCAGGTAGCGGTAGTGGTTGGTGCAGGCCGCGCCGCACAACCGCCCGGGCGCGCGGCCCCGCAGGTGCGCGGCGCCCCGGGCGGCGGCGGTCAGGAGCAGGGCAACGGTCAGCGCGGCGGTGAGCACACACGCGTCAGCACACGACATCTTGACTCCGTTTCGGGTCGGTGTTCGGCTCCCGGGGACAGGGCGGGCGCCTCGGGCGCCCGCCCCGGTGGCCGCTCAGGCCGCCCTGTAGCGGCGCGGCGCTTCGCAGGTCAGCTCGGCCTCGCCGTCATTGGCCAGCCGTGCCATGGCGTTCTGGATCGCGCCGACGCTGCGCCCGCGCAGCAGGTGGCTGATCTCAGTGGGCGAGAACTCATCCTCGGGATCGGATTCGAGGATGGCTTTGACCATCAGCCGCAGCCCGCCCGGCTCCAGCCGCGGGCTGCCGCTGACCTTGTTGCGCTGCGCGCCGTCGGCTACAGAGCCACCTCGGGTGCCCGCCTTCTCGGCCTCGGCGCCCCGTGCGGCACCAGGCGTCCGAACCGGGGTTGTCCCCGCGGGCGTGCCCGCGTCCGCGGGGGCGGCGGCCTCGACGGGGCGCGCGGCGCGGCGGTATCTGTGGGGTCAGGGGCATTGGCAGGCGCGTCGTGCGGCGCCGCCGTCACCTCCGGGGCCGCCTCCGTATCCGTGTCCGCGCCGTCGTCGGCAGGTGATGCCGGCGCACTCGCCTGCCCGGTGCCGGAGTCCACGGGCGCGGTGTCAGGTGCCGGGGCCGTCACGTTGGCCGCCTGCGTGTCGCTGGGCGCGGGCGCATCTGTGGGCTCGGTGCCGCGCGCCATGCTCCACAGGTCGGGCAGGCGCTGGCCCCCTTCCCGGGCGCCGCGGGTGCGGCAGGTGAGCCCGTCGTCTTCCAAGCAGCGCAGGGCGGTGGTGACGGTCGAGCGGCCCCGCCCGGTGGCGGTGGCGATCTCGGCGGCGGTGGCGGGCGCGGTGGCCCCGCGCAGGTGGGTCAGGATGTCGGAGCAGACGGCGGCGCTGGCCATGATGAAAGATCCCCTTCGGAATGAACGTGTCGGTTGCAGGTGGGGCGGGGGGCGGCCCCCGGGCCGCCCCCCGCCCCGGTTGTCAGGCCCCGACGTGGGCCTTGGCCGCGGTGAGCAGCGCCCGCACGTCGGCCGTGGCGTCCGGGCCGTGGCTGATCAGGCCCTTGATCTGGCGTCCGAGGTCGTAGACGCGCAGCAGGGTGCGCAGCCGCCCGTCGGTATAGGTGGTGTACTTCGCGGTTGCGGTGATGAAGGGTTGGTGCCGGTAGACGAAGTGGTCGCGCACGATGCGCCGCTCGCCGCGGACCCAGCGGTCGCTGCGGCGGTTGAGTTGGAAGTCCCGCGCGTACATGAGGTTGCGCACCGGCTCGATGGGGCCGAAGGGCACCGGTCCCTGCTCGTACCATTCGCCGAGGTAGTCGAAGGCGGTCTCATCCAGGGCCCCGAGAAGGTCGTCCATGCTTTCGCCGTCGGCGCGGTGGGTGACCATCTCTTCAGCGAGATCGGCATGTCCCCAGACGATGACCGCGCTGGGTTCGGGCACACGCTGGAACCGGTCTGCGGGCAGGACCCGGTACCGGGGCCGCCCGAGGGCCTCCTCGTAGGCGATCGCCGATCCCGGCCCGGCTTGAAGGCAGCGCACGAGGTGGTCCAGGCCCATCTCGGCCTCAGCGGCCCGGTCGAGGAAGGCGTCGGTGCTGTCGGTGGTGTTCATGGCAGTACTCCGTTTCGGGTCGTGCAAGGTCAGGGGTGGTGGGGCGGGCGCGGCCCCGTGGCGCGCCCGCCGTGACGCTCCGGTGATCAGCGGCCCAGGTAGCGGTGGATCACGGCGTTGACCTCACACGCGCGCAGGCAGGCCGTCTCGGTGCGGGTTACGATCGGGCAGTCTCCCGGCGCGCACCGGTGCGCATGGAGCAGGTGCAGGGCCT
>NZ_BAABIK010000014.1:0-2740 GCF_039542725.1 Streptomonospora halophila
TCAGTCGGCTGCGCTTTGCAGCCAACCCTGGCACCGATCACCCGACCCGGCGAACCTTTCCGGTCAGAGCACTAGGGACGACGGTCTCACCTCCCGCGGTGGACTCACATCGGATTCTCATCCTCTTCGTGGCGCCTCCTCATCAGGGCCGGACGGGGTGGTCGCGGACGATCAGGGCGGACGAGAGGAAGTGCGAGCATGGCCCGACTGTTGTACCGCCTGGGCGGATTCGCGCTATGCCGGAGATGGCTGGTTGCGGACATCTGGGCGGTGGTGCTCATCGCCGTGCTCGGCGCCGCAGTGCAGTTCCGCGCCCATGGACGACACCTTCAGCATCCCCGGCATTGAGTCGGACCAGGCCACCGACCTGATGGAGACCCGGTTCGGCGGCCGGGGCGGCACGGCCACCGCTGTGCTGCGCCCACCTGACGGGCCTGTCCGACACCCCGGCCGCCGCCGACGACGTCGCCGAGCGCCTGGAGCAGCTCGACGGAGTCCAGGAGGTCATGCCGCCCCAGCTGAACGACGTCGAGGGCACCGCGATCATCGCCGTGGTCCCCGAGACCGGCCCCTCGGCCTACGCGACCGAGGACCTGCTGCACGAGGTGCGGGGGATGTCCGACGACATCGACGAGGAGGTCGGGGCGTGGATCGCGGTCGCCGGCGCCACCGCCACGGCCATCGACGTCTCCGAGAGCCTGGCCGACTCGCTGCCGGTGTTCGTGACGGTGGTCGTGGGACTCGCGCTGATCCTGATGGCGGTCGTGTTCCGCTCGATCGTCGTGCCCCTCAAAGCCGCGCTGGGCTTCGTCCTCAGCGCGGGGGCGGCGCTGGGGCTGACGGTGGCCGTGTCCAGTGGGGTTACGGCGCCGGGCTGCTGGCCGTCGAGCCCCGCGCCGACGCTGCCGGCGTTCATGCCGACCTTGCTCGTGGGGATCCTGTCCGGGCTCGCCATGGACTACGAGGTGTTCCTGGTCTCGAGGATGCGCCAGGACTACGTGCACCACGGCGACGCGCAGGGGGCCGTGGCCACCGGGTTCTGCCAGGGCGCCCGGGTGGTCACGGCGGCGGCGATCATGGTCATCGTCTTGGCGTCGTTCGTCGGCGACAACGCGATGGTCAAGCCCATCGCCTTCGTGCTGACGGCGGGGTTCTCTTCGATGCCTTCCTGGTCTGCATGACCCTGGTCCCGGCGGTGATGGCCCTGTTCGGCCGGGCGGCCTGGTGGCTGCCGAGGTGGCTGGACGCGCTGCTGCCCGACGTCGACATCGAGGGCGAGCGCCTGGGCACCGCCCACCTGGCACCGGCCGGGGGGCAGCCGGCGGAGAGCGCGGACGCCGACAGCGCCGCGCGCGGCGAGCCCGCCGGGGGCGGACCCGCCGAGTGGTAGCGCGGCATCGGGAGTAGGGCCCGGAGAATGGGTTCTCTGCCGAATGGCCCGGGGCCGATTCTGCGCCCGGCGCTGCCCGTATCTGACCGCCGGGATTACCCGCGCGGTCTGGCCGCATCAGTGCGCGGCGCATGATGCAAGATCTCCAGTGTCGCCGTTTCGGCGCTGACCCACGATTTCCAAATAGGATAATGCAAAACACTCTAAATCTACGCATCAGGGGTCATAGGTAAGCCGTCGAAGGCCCGCGGTCTTTTCGGGCCGGCTCGGCGGTTCGCTTCGGAAATACTCGGGTGGATGGGTACAGTTCATTCCCGAGTAGAGGTTCTGGGTGCCGTTTGGTGTCCATGGGCTGCTCAGGCGACGTCGCAAGAACCATCCTCGACGACCGTGGAACGAGGTTTCCGTCTGGATTTCGTCTGCGGTCGAGTTCCTGATTCAGAGAGAGTGTATTAGATGAAATCTAGCTCGATGCGCGCTTTCCGGTTTTCGCCTCCTTATGTCCTGGCGGCGGCCGGATTCGCCCTCATGCTGGCTCTCGCAATGTTGGGCCTCACGGCAACCAGCGCGCGAGCGCAGCCCGCACCAGTGGACCTCGGTACCGCTGACAGTTTCGCAGTCCTGGCCGGCCAGGCGGTCACCAACACCGGGCCCAGTGTCGTCGGCGGGGATCTGGGGGTCCACCCAGGCACCGCTGTCACCGGATTCCCTCCGGGAACCGTCACCGGGGCGACCCACACCGCGGATGCCGTCGCCCTCCAGGCGCAGTCCGACCTGACTACCGCGTACAACGACGCGGCCGGGCGTCCAGCCACCGCCAGCGTCTCCGGTGACCTCGTGGGGCAGACGTTCACACCCGGTGTCTACCAGGCCAGTTCGTCGCTCGGGCTGACCGGAACGGTGACGCTGGATGCTCAGGGTGACCCGGACGCCGCGTTCATCTTCCAGATCGGGTCCACACTCATCACCGGGTCGGCCAGTGACGTCAACCTGGTGAACGGCGCCCAGGCCTGCAACGTCTTCTGGCAGGTCGGGAGTTCGGCGACGCTGGGGACCAACTCTACGTTCACCGGCAACATCCTGGCGCTGACGTCGATCAGCGCGAACACGGGTGCCACGGTCGACGGCCGTCTGTTGGCTCGCAACGGTGAAGTGACGCTCGACAACAACGTGATCCAGCGGGCTGACTGCGACGAAGACGGGAACGGGAACGGCGACGGGAACGGGAACGGGAACGGCGACGGGAACGGCGACGGGAACGGGAACGGCGACGGGAACGGGAACGGGAACGGGAACGGGAACGGGAACGGCGACGGGAACGGGAACGGGAACGGCGACGGGAACGGCGAC
>NZ_BAABIK010000014.1:2835-162683 GCF_039542725.1 Streptomonospora halophila
GACGGGAACGGGAACGGCGACGGGAACGGGAACGGGAACGGGAACGGGAACGGGAACGGGAACGGCGACGGGAACGGCGACGGGAACGGGAACGGGAACGGGAACGGCGACGGGAACGGGAACGGTTACGCGAACGGCTACTGATGTCCTGATCGTGCGTGGAACCTAGAGAGTCGATCCTCTGCTGTACTCGGGATCGAAGCGAATGTCTCCCTGGCCGATCGACCGATGAACCTGGCCGCTTCACCTCAGTCGGTGAGGCGGCCAGGTTTCGCGCGTCCTTCCACCGCCTTCGGGGTGCGGCGGTGCGGGGTTGCCCGGGATCAGGCCAGTGCGTCGACCGCGACCTCCGCCGACTCGGCCACCAGGGCGTCGTCGGTCTCGGCGTCGGGCTCGTCGTGCTTGGTCATGACCGCCATGACGATGGGGTCGTCATCCGGCGGCCAGACCACGGCGATGTCGTTGCGGGTGCCGTATCCGCCGCTCCCGGTCTTGTCGCCGACCGTCCAGCCCTCGGGCACCCCCGCGCGGATCAGGGCGTCGCCGGTGGTGTTGCGGCGCAGCATGTCCACGAGGAGCTCCCGCTTCTCCTCGGGCAGCACGTCGCCGAGGGCGTAGGCGCGCAGGCTGGTCGTCATGGCCTTCGGCGTGCTGGTGTCGCGGATGTCGCCGGGCTCGTAGTCGTTGAGTCCGGGCTCGATCCGGTCGACGTGGGTGGTCTCGTCACCGATCCCGTGCAGCGCCTCCTGCAGGCCCTCCGGCCCGCCGAGCTCCTCGAAGAGCAGGTTGGCCGCCGTGTTGTCGCTGTAGCGCACGGCCGCGTCGATCACCTCGCGCAGCTCCATGCCCTCGTCGACGTGCTTCGAGGTGATGGGGGCCCACTCGAGCAGGTCGTCCTCGGTGTAGGTGATGCGCCTGTCCAGTTCGTCCATCGGGGTCTGCTCCAGCACGGCCCCCGCGGAGAAGGCCTTGTGCGTGGAGGCGTAGGCGAACCGCTCGCCGGCGTTGTAAGCGACGGCCGCGCCGGATCCGGTGTCGAGGGCGTAGACCCCGACGTCCGCGTCGTGCTCCTTCTCCAGCCGCTTCAGGTCGGGTACGTACTCGCCGCGCGGCACCGAGGGCGCGGACCCCGACGCGGGGGTCGAGGCCGCGACGGGGGAGGCGGTGGGTGCGGCGCCCTCGTCGGCGGCGCATCCGGCGAGCGGAGCGAGGACGAGCGCGGCGGCCGCGGTCAGCCCCGCACTGCGGCGGAATCGGAGGTTCATGGGCGAAGCCTTCCTCTGGTGCGAACTCTGCCGACCGCGCGCATGCGGATTCGGAGCCGTGACCAGGCACGGGAGTCCCCCGACCGCCCTGCGCGCGGGCGGGAGGCCGCCGTTCGGCGGCCACGCAGCAGAGTCTGGCCGTGCCCGCTGATGCTGTCTAAGACGGAAACAGCGGTTCCCATGCGATTCCGGCATAGGATCAGGCCATGGATCTCGTCGGCGCCTGCGTCGCCTTCGTCTACGTGAGCGAACGCGGCAGCTTCACTCTCGGCGCGGCGGCCGCCCGCATCCCGCAGCCGGTCGCCAGCCGCCGCATCGGCGCGTTGGAGCGGCATCTGGGCGGGCGGCTGTTCGACCGCTCGACCCGCCGCGCCACCCTCACCCCCTTCGGCCGCGACATGCTGCCCTCGGCCCGGCGGCTGGTCGCCCTGGCCGAGGCCATGGAGCACGACGCCGAACGCGCCCGCCTCGCGCCGCTGCGGCTGGCCGTGCCCGACGTGTGCGGCACGCGCGAGCTGGCGCTGCTGGGCGCCGCCGCGCTGCACCAGGACGTCCGCCTGGACCTGCACCCTGCGCCGCCGCGGGCGCGCGAGGACCTGCTGCGCACCCGGCAGGTGCGCGCGTCCGTCGCCGCCGTGCCCGCCGACGAGGCCGCATGGCGGGTCCGGCTGGGGTTTGCGAGCGTGGCCGAACACCACTCCGCGGCCGTGCACCTGGAGACGCTGCGGGTGGGCCGGGGCGACTCCGAGGTCCGGCGCCGCGTGTGGATCCAACCCGAGGACGACGTCCCCCACATCCGCGACCGGGTCCGGCGGCTCGGCGAGTCGGTGGGCCTGCAGCCCGCCCAGATCGCGGTGGCCTCGGCCTTCACCACCGCCGCGGCGCACGTGCTGGACTCCGCCGATCTCCTGCTGTGCTCGGCGGCACAGGCCGCCGAACTGGGCCTGCACTGGCGCCCGGCGGGCGGGATCGACCCGGTGCGCGGCTACGCCGTCGCCGCCGGGGAGGGCGAGGACGCCGAGCGCATCGAGCGCGACCTCGCGGAGGGCCTGGCCGCCTGCCTCGGCGCCGACCGCGGCGAGGAGGCGCTCCGGTGAGCCCGGACCCGTTCGGCGGCGGCGAGTCCGCCCTGCTCCGCGACGTCCGCCGCGAGCTCGACGATGGCGGTCTGCACGGCTCCTTCCTGGTGCGCGACCTGGACACCGGGCAGGAGATCGGCATCGACCCGGACCTGGACTACCCGATCGCCTCGCTGGTGAAGGTGCCGCTGGCGGCGGCCACCCTGGAGCGCGTGCGCCGGGGCGAACTGGACGGCGCGGAGCCGGTCCGGGTGGAGCCGGGCCGCGTCACCACGCCCGGGCCCATGGGGCTGACCAGGTTCCGCCATCCCGCGTGGGCGGCGCTGGAGGACCTCGTCTACCTGAGCACCTGCATCAGCGACACCGCCGCCGCCGACGCCCTCTTCGCACTCACCCCGCCCTCCGGGGTGGCCCGGTGGCTGGAGTCGGCGGGCCTGCGGGGGCTCACTGTGCGCCACACGCTCAGCGAACTGCACGAGACCCCGGCCGAGCGCCTCGACCCCGGCGAGACGCACCTGGCCCACACCCTGGCCATCCAGGCGGGCACGCCCGGGCGCGGGCACGGTCTGGCCCTGCTCGACGCGACCCGCGCCAACTCCGGTTCGGCGCGGGCGCTGGTCGAGCTGCTGCAGGCGCTGTGGCGGCCCTCTGCGGTCCAGCCAGCGGTGGCCGAGCGGGTTCGCGAGCTGATGGGCGCCAACGTGCTGCGGCAGCGGCTGGCGCCCGACTTCGCCTCCGACGCGGCCGCGTGGTCGTCCAAGACCGGCACCCTGCTGAACCTGCGGCACGAGTTCGGCGTGGTCGAGCACGCCGACGGGCAGGCGTTCGCCGTCGCCGCGCTCACCGCCTCGCGCGTGCCCGCCACCGTCCAGCCCGCGGCCGAGGCGCTGATGGGGCGCACCGCCCGCCGTCTGCGCGACCACCTGCGCGGAGGCTGAGCGGGCCCGGCCGCGGCCGCCGCCCTTGCCGCCCGCCGCCCTTGCCGCCCGCCGCGCGGGTCCGCGCCGGGTAGGGGGAGACGCTCGTCACATCCGCGCTCGTCGCATCCGCGCGTGTCACATCCGTCCGGGCCACTCCGTCAGTCATGTGTACGCCGACTACACCGAACCCAGCAGAAGGAGTCCGGCATGGAGCCCCGTTTGGACGTCATGAGCAACCCCACCGCAGGCAGGATCCTCAAGCACCTCGTCGCCACGGGCAAGGCGCTCGCGGACTCGTCCCTGCCGGCCGCGACGCAGGAGCTGGTGAAGATCCGCGCGAGCCAGATCAACGGATGCGGCTTCTGCGTCGACATGCACACCAAGGACGCCACTGCCGCGGGTGAGACCCAGACCCGCCTCAACCTGGTCGCCGCCTGGCGGGAGGCCTCGGTCTTCACCGACGCCGAGCGCGCCGCCCTGGAACTGGCGGAGCAGGGCACCCGCATCGCGGACGCGGCCGGCGGCGTCACCGACGAGGCCTGGGAGAACGCCGCCAAGCACTACGACGAGGACCAGCTCGTCGCCCTGGTGTCCGCGATCGCCGTCATCAACACCTTCAACCGCCTCAACGTCATGGTCCAGAACCCCGCGGGCGACTACCGGCCCGGCCAGTTCGACCAGTTCGGCTAGTTCCGGGCAGCGCGGTGCGGCCGGCCGCTCGCTCGGCCGACCGCACCGCGCGTCCGGTCGATCCCGGAATCCGGAGAAGCTGTCCCGCTGCACGGGTTGCCTCGGATGTGGGGAATGTCGTGGAATCGCACTACGCCGCGGCACCCTCACCCGGCGCGACGACCTCGAAGGGACACTTGTGGCGCAACAGCAGCAGGAGCAGCACAAGCCCAGATGGCGGCTCATCGGTCCGGGGATCGTCGCGGCCGCCACGGGTGTGGGATCGGGCGACATGGTCGCCAGCCTCGTGGCGGGTGAGCGGTTCGGATACACCCTGCTGTGGGCGGTCGTGGTCGGCTGCCTCGTGAAGATCGCGCTGGCCGAGGCCACCGGGCGCTGGCACCTCGCCTCGGGCCAGACCATCTTCGACGGCTGGCGCGGCATGGGCCTGTGGACGTTCGTCTTCTTCGGCCCCTACATCGTGCTGTGGGGCTTCGTCTACGGCGCCACCGCGATGTCGGCGACGGCGCTGCCCCTGCAGGCGCTGTTCCCCTCGGTGCCGCTGTGGGTGTTCGCGGTCCTGGCCGGGATCTCGGGGCTGGGGTTCGTCTGGTTCAACCGGTACCCCGTGCTGGAGCGGGTGATGACCGTGCTGATCGGGGTCCTGTTCGTCACCGTGGTCGGACTGGCGGTCTACCTCGTACCGGACATCGGCTCCATGGCGGCGGGCCTGGTGCCGACCACCCCGCCCGACTCGCTCTTCTACTCCCTCGGCCTGATCGGCGGCGTCGGGGGCACGATCACCATGGCCGCGTACGGCTTCTGGTGCAACGCCAAGGGCTGGCGCGACGCCGGCTGGATCCGGATGATGCGGCTGGACAACAGGGTCGCCTACATCACCACCGGCGTGTTCGTCGTGGCGATGCTGATCGTCGGCGCCGAGCTGCTGAACAGCGCCCAGATCGCGCTCGCCGAAGGCGACGAGGGACTGATCCAGCTCGGCGAGGTGCTGCAGGAGCGCTTCGGGACGTTCGTCTCGGTGCTCTTCCTCATCGGCTTCTTCGCGGCCGCCTATTCGTCGCTGCTGGGCGTCTGGCACGGCGTCAGCCTGATGTTCGCCGACTTCGTGGGCAACATCCGCGGGCGCGCCGACCGGCCGGTGGAGGAGCGGGAGTCCAGCTGGGAGTTCCGCGCCTTCCTGCTGTGGCTGACGTTCCCGTCCATGCTCCTGCTGCTGTTCGACAAGCCGATCCAGCTCGTCATCGCCTACGGCGTCCTCGGTTCGGCGTTCATGCCCTTCCTGGCCTTCACCCTGATGTGGCTGCTGAACACCCGCCGCACGCCGCAGGAGTGGCGCAACGGCGTGGTGAGCAACGTCGGCCTGGCGGTGGCGGGCGGGCTCTTCCTCGTCCTGTGCGGAAACGAGATCTGGAGCCGACTCACCGCCGCGTGAGCGCGCCGCGAGGGCCGGCCGCGCGAGGTGCGGCCCTCCGGCCGGCCGCGGCGCCGCTGCCGGCCGGCCTACTCCTCCGCCAGAACCGCCTCCGCGACCTGCTCGCGGAGGCGGTCTCCGGCGTCCTCCAGCGCCTCGACGACGGCCTCCCGCCGCTCGCGCGTCAGTCCGCCCAGGGCCTCCTCGGCCAGCTCGTCCCAGACGGCCTCGATCCGCGGGACCAGGCGGCGCGCCTCCTGCGTCAGCACGACGCGCACCTGGCGCCGGTCGGCCGGCACCGGCTCGCGGCGGAACAGCTCCCGCTTCTCCAGCCGCGCCAGGGTGCGCGTGGCCGTCGGAGGCTCGATGCCCAGGCGCGCCGCGAGCTGCGAGACGGTCATACCGCCCTCCTCCTGGGCCAGCAGCCACAGCAGCACGTCCTGACCGGGGTGCAGACCCAGCTCGGCGAGCTTGCGGGACTTCACCTCGCGGTAGAGCTTGCCCATCTTGTTCAGCGCGCGGTTGACCCGCCTGGCCTCTTCGCTTTCCACCCGCCCATGCTACTGATGTATAGTCGGCTAATAAGTAGTCGGCTATCTAATTGGGAGGATGGCATGGACCTGCAACTCGACGGAAGAACGGTCCTGGTGACCGGCGGTTCGGGTGGCATCGGCCGCGCCGTCGCCACCGCGTTCGCCGCAGAAGGCGCCGCGGTCGCGGTCGGCTGGCACAGCGACGGCGCGGGTGCGCAGGAGTCCGTGGGCGCCGCCGAAGCGGCGGGCGCCCGGGCGGTGGGCGTGCAGCTGGACCAGGCCGACCCGGCGTCCTGCGCCCGGGTCGTGGCCGAGGTGGAGCGGAGGCTGGGCGGCGTCGACGTCCTGGTGGTCAACGCCGTCGTCTGGCCCTCCTCCTTCGAGTACAGCTGGGAGGAGCTCACCGCCGGGCTCACCGCCAACGCCGCCGGCCCGGTGGCGCTGGTGGAGGCGGCGCTGCCGGCGATGCGCAGCGCCGGGTGGGGGCGCGTGGTGCTCGTGTCCTCCGACGTCCTCGCCCAGCCGATGCCCGCGGCGGCCGCCTACCCGGCCGCCAAGGGCGCGCTTGAGGCGGCCGCGCGGGTCTTCGCTGTGCGCGAGGCCCGCCACGGCGTCCTCACCAACGTCGTGCGCCCCGGGTTCACGCTGACCCAGCGGGCGCTCGACCACCCGCGGATGGGCCGCTCCGCGGTCGAGGCGGAGGGGGAGGAGACGCCCACGGGCCGCATCTGCACCCCCGAGGACGTCGCCGGCGCCGTCGCCTTCCTCGGCTCCGGCGCCAACGGGCACGTCAACGGCGAGGTGCTCTCCGTCGCCGGCGGCCGGCAGCTCACGCGCTGAGCAGCGGCGGGCGCGCGCCGCGCCGTCGGACCGGCACCGGCGGCGGGCGGCGGCACGGCCGCCGCTTCCGCAAGGCCCGGCGCGCAAGGGATCGCGGGATCGGCCGGGTGGCTCTAGAGTGGCTGGAGTCGAGGCGATTCCTCCTGAATCGCCGTTTTTCTGCACGCATGGAAACGGGTTTCGCCATGACCGACGCGCCCTCCACCCCCGATCCGGCCGCGCCCGCCGGCATCGACACCACGGTCCCCAGCCCCGCCCGGCTCTACGACTACTACCTGGGCGGCAAGAACAACTACGCGGTCGACCGGGAGCTGGGCGACCGGATCATGCAGAGCCTGCCCGAGACCAGGCAGAGCGCCGTGGCCAACCGGCTGTTCCTGGGTCGGGCGGTGGACTTCCTCTGCGAGCAGGGTATCGACCAGTTCATCGACATCGGCTCGGGCCTGCCCACCCAGGACCCCGTCCACGAGGTCGCCCGCCGCCGCCACCCCGACGCGCGCGTGGTCTACGTGGACTACGACCCCGCCGTGCGCGTGCACGCCGAGGCGCTGCTGGCCGACGACCCCGAGCTGACCGGCGTCGTCCAGCACGACATGCGCGAACCCGAGGGGCTCTACCGCCACCCCGAGCTCACCGCGCGCATCGACCCCGAGCGGCCGGTCGGACTGCTGATGCTGGCGCTGCTGCACTTCGTCACCGACGACCAGCACCCCTACGACCTGGTGCGCCGCCACCTGGAGCACCTGGCGCCCGGCTCCTACCTGGTCATCAGCCACGCCGAGTCCGACAGCCACCCCGACCGGGCCGACTACGCCAGCCAGGAGTACCGCTCCTCCAGCGCCAACCTGCGCGTGCGCACGCAGGAGGAGATCAAGGCCTTCTTCGCGGACGTCACCCCGGTGCCGCCCGGCGTGGTGCACCTGGCCGACTGGCGCCCGCGCGACAACCAGCCCTACTACACCTCCCAGCAGGTCTCCGGGCTCGCCGGTGTCGCCCGCTGGGACGGCCCGCCCGAGCGGGACTGACGGGGGCCGGGGGCGCTCCGCGCTTCCGGACCGGGGCCTCCCGCTACGCCGGCTGCGACCGGGCCAGGCGGAACCCCAGGTCGTCGGTGCGCAGCGTCGGGTGGCTCTTGCGGCGGCACGAGGCGCGGCAGCCGCGCGGCAGGTCGTTCCAGCCGCCGCCGCGGAAGACGCGGTAGGGGCCGTAGACCCGCGGGTCGAAGCGGTCCCAGCACCACTCCCACACGTTGCCGAGCATGTCGTGCAGCCCCCAGGCGTTGGGGGCCCGGGTCGCGACCTCGCGGGCAGCGCCGCCGGAGTTGCCGCGGTGCCAGGCGATGTCGTCCAGCTCGCCGTAGCGGACCGCGGCGCCGCCGGCCCGGCAGGCGTACTCCCACTCCGCCTCCGTGGGCAGCCGGTAGCCGTCGGCCGCCCAGTCGCAGGCGATGCCCAGGCCGTCGGGGCCCGGCTCGCCGGAGTAGCAGGGGCGCAGCCCCGCCGCGAGCGAGAGCCGGTCGCAGAAGCGCACCGCGTCGATCCAGGAGACCTCGGTGACCGGTGCGCACGGGCCCGCGCCGTCCGCGGCGCCCTCGCCCAGCACGGCGCGGTAGAGGTCCAGCGTGACCGGACACGCCGCGATGGAGAACGCGTCGAGGGCCACCCGCCACTCCCGCCGCGTGCCCTCGTCCCGCAGCACGATCTCCCCCGCGGGTAGGGCGGTCGTCTCCGGTCCGGCCGCCGGGTGCGGCGCCGGTTCGAGTCCGGTCATGGGCGCCACATTACGCGCGCCGCGCCGCGCGGCGCCGGGCCCAGGCGGGCACGCGCCCGCCGGGGGCGATCACGCCGGGTCGGCCGCCATGCCGCGGTCCACCAGGTAGGTGGGGACCACGTAGTTCGCCGGTGCCGAGCGTGGCCTGCGCAGCCGCTGGAACACCAGCTCCGCCGCCAGGCGTCCCAGTGTGCGCGTGTCATAGCCGACGACGGTCACCGGGCGGGGCAGCAGTTTGGCGAACTCGAAGTCGTCGAACGCCGCCAGCCGCGTCCGGTCGCGCCTGCGTGCGAGTTCCTCGACGGCGCCGAGCAGGATGCGGTTGTTGCCGCAGAACAGCGCGGTGGGCGGCTCGGAGGAGTCCAGCATGGCGCCGACCGCGTCGCCGGCGTCGTGCGGGCGGTCGGAGTAGATCCTCCGGAAGTGTCGGCCGGTCTCGATCCCCGCCTCCTCCAGGGCCTCGGCGGCCCCGGCCAGGCGCTCGCGCATCGTGAAGTCGTTGAGCGAGTCGGTGATCACCCCGATCTCGCGGTGCCCCTCGGCGAGCAGCCGGCGGATGAGGTCGCGGGTGCCGGTGCGGTTGTCGATCAGCACCGTGTCGGCCAGGCACCCGCTCGGCGGGCTGTCGATGAACACCGCCGGCATGCCCCGCGCGATCTCGGCGCCCAGGTAGGACTGGTCGTCGCCGGTGGGAGCGACGATCAGCCCGTCCACCCGGCGCTCGCACAGGTCGAGCACGAGTTCGCGCTCGCGGACCGCGTCCCAGCCGGAACTGGCGGTGATCAGCTGGGTGTCGAACCGCTCGGCCACAGCCGCGGCCGCCGCGGCGATCGTGGAGTAGAACGGGTTGGCCAGATCGAGGATGATCAGCCCGATCGTGGCCGTGGTGCGGCCGCTGCGCAGGTTCGCGGCCACGTTGTTGCGCTGGAACCCCAGCTCGGCCATCGCGTCGCGGACGCGCTCGGCGAGGTCGGCGCGCACCGTGGGCACCCCGTTGGCCACGCGCGAGACGGTTTTGAGGCTCACCCCGGCGGCCCGCGCGACGTCGACCATCGTGGGCCGGCGGCCGGGGTCCGGCCCAGCGGCCTGGTCGGTCATGGCTGGGCTCCTCGGTCTCGTCGGCGGCGCGGAGGGCGACCGCGGCCCTGCCTCGGCCTGGGGGCGGGGCTCGGCGACTCGGCGCGGGGCGGCGCCGGTGCCGTCAACGTACTGGATGCACGGGGGCGAGGCAACGTTGTCTTGCGGCCGTTCCGGGCCACGCGCCCGGCCCCCTCCGGCATCGCCGCTGCACCCCGCTATGCAGGTCGAATGTCCGGATACCTCTTGACATGTCCAAGTGAGCCGGATCACTGTACTGGGGACAACGTTGTCTGTCCTGGAGGTCGAAGGAGGTGCGGATGCGTCCCCTGCGGATGCCGGTCGCGGCGATGGAGCACTTCTATCGCGGAGGTGCGGCCATAGCCGACCTGCGCGGCGGCCCGCCGCGTTGTGAACGCTCACCCGAGGAGTGGCTGGCGTCGACGACCGCCCGGTCCGGCGCCGAACCCGCCGGGCTGAGCCGCCTGGAGGACGGTTCGCTGCTGCGCGACGCCATCGCCGCCGACCCGGCGGCCTGGCTCGGCCCCGTGCACGTGGAGCGGTTCGGCGCGCAGCCGGAGCTGCTGGCCAAGCTACTGCACGCCGGCGAGCGCCTGCCCGTCCACCTGCACCCCGACCGCGCCTTCGCCGGACGCCACCTCGGGTGCGCCCACGGCAAGACCGAGGCCTGGGCCGTCCTCGACGCGGAGGACGCCACAACCGTCCACCTGGGCTTTCGCGTTCCGGTCGAGCGCGGTGAGCTCGCCGGCCTGGTCGAACGCCAGGACACCGCCGGCCTGCTGGAGCGGATGCACGAGGTACCGCTGCGGACCGGCGACACCGTCGTGGTGCCCGCGGGCGTGCCGCACGCCCTCGGCGCCGGCGCGTTCGTGCTGGAGGTCCAGGAGCCCACCGACTTCTCCATCCTGCTCGACTGGCGCGGCTACGCCATCGACGGTCCCAGCGAGGGCCATCTCGGGCTGGGGTTCGACGTCGCGCTGGACGCGGTACGCCGCACCCCGCTCAGCGCCGCCGAAGTGGAGGCGCTGCGCGTGCCCGCCGCACTCGCGGCCGCGCCCGCCGAGGGGCCCCGGCCGCTGCTGGCGCCCGCGGCCGCGCCCTTCTTCCGCGCCGACCTGCTGCGGCCGCCGGAAGGGGCCGATACAAGCGTCCCCGCCGGGTTCGGCGTGCTCGTCGTGCTGGACGGCTCCGGCACGCTGCGCACCGCCGACACCGACCTCCGCCTGGCACGCGGCGACGTGCTGGCGCTGCCGCACGGCGCCGGTCCGCTGCGTATGAGCGGCGCGGCAACCGCCGTACTGTGCCGGCCGCCCGACCCCGCGCTCGAGCGCACCTCCGAACCCGCCTCCGAACCCGCCGCCGAACCCGCCGCCGAACCGGCCGCCGCGACCGGCGCCGATACCGGCGCGCCGCACTGACCGCACCCGCCGCGCCCGCCCCGCCCCCGCACCGGCGCGGCACCGGACCGTCCGCCGGCCGGCAGACCCCGTCCGAGACCGCCGTTCCCCACCCATTGCAGGCCCTCCCCGCGAAACCCGACCCCTCCCCGGCGCCGGAACCCCGACCTCCGGCGCAGCAGATTCCCGAAGGAGCATCATGTACCGCCTGCCGCACACCAAGACCGTCCTCGCCGCCCTGGCCGCCGGCACCCTCCTGCTCTCCGGATGCAGCTCGCAGAGTCCCGTCGACAACTCGGACGAGGGAGGCGAGATCGAGACGATCGGCCTCATGGTCCAGGACCTGAGCAACCCCTTCTTCACCGCGATGCAGTCCGGTGTCGAGGACGCCGCCAAGGAGATGGGCGCCGAGGTCGTCACCGAGGACGGGCGCCAGGACCTCGGCGCCCAGAACGAGCAGATCGACGCCTTCATCCAGCAGCAGATCGACGTGCTGCTGATCAATCCCGTCGACTCCGAGGGCATCGGTCCGGCCGTGCAGCGCGCGGTCGACGCCGGGATCACGGTCGTCGCGGTCGACGTCACCGCCAAGAACGCCGAAGCCTTCATCACCTCCGACAACGTTCAGGCCGGGCGCCTCGCCTGCGAGCACCTGTTCGAGTCGATCGGCGGAGAGGGGCGCATCCTCATCATCGACGGCACCCCCATCTCCTCGGTGCAGGACCGCGTCAAGGGCTGCGAGCAGGTCATGGAGGACTACCCCGACATCGAGGTCGCGGGCCACCAGCACGGCGACAACAACCGCGAGGAGGCGCTGACCGTCGCCACCGACATGCTCACCGCCAACTCCGACGTCGACGGGATCTTCGCCATCAACGACCCCACCGCGCTCGGCGCCAACCTGGCCGCCGAGCAGACCGGTGTCGAGGACCTGGCGATCGTCGGCGTGGACGGTTCGCCCGCCGCCGAGAAGGAGCTGGCCGACCCCGAGTCCATGTTCGAGGCGACCGCCGCGCAGGACCCCAAGCAGCTCGGCGTCACCGGCCTGGAGATGGCCACGAAGCTGTACAAGGGCGAGCAGGTGGAGAACACCGAGCAGCTCGTCGAGACCGAGCTGATCACCGCTGACAACCTCGACGAGTACGAGGGCTGGGAGTGACCGCGGCTCCGCTGCTGCGCATGACCGGGGTCAGCAAGGCGTTCCCCGGTGTGCAGGCGCTCACCGACGTCCATCTCGAACTGCGCTCGGGCGAGGTGCACGCGCTGATGGGGGAGAACGGCGCCGGCAAGTCGACGTTGATCAAGATGCTGGCCGGGGTGCACACCCCCGATTCGGGCACGATCGAGATCGACGAGAACCCGGTGTCGATCAGCACTCCGCAGCGCGCGGTGGACCTGGGGATCGCGGTGATCCACCAGGAGCTCAACCTCGCACCCAACCTCACCGTCGCGCAGAACCTCGCGCTGGGCCGCGAGCCCCGCACCCGGTTCGGTCTGCTGGACCGGGCGCGCATCCGGCGCGAGGCCGCCGCCAAGCTGGAGCGCGTGGGCGGCGGCATCGACCCCGACACCGTCCTGGGCACCCTCAGCGTCGGCATGCAGCAGGTCGTCGAGATCGCGCGGGCGGTCGCGCAGAACGCCCGCCTGCTGGTGCTCGACGAGCCCACCGCCGCCCTGTCCGAGACCGAGGCCCAGCGCCTGTTCTCCCTGGTGGAGGAGATGCGCGGGCGGGGGATGGGCCTGCTCTACATCAGCCACCGCATGGAGGAGGTCTACCGGCTGGCCGACACCGTCACCGTCCTGCGCGACGGCCACTGGGTGGGCACCTCGCCGCGCACCGAGCTGGAGCCCGAGGACATCGTCACCCGCATGGTCGGGCGCACCCTCACCGACCTGTACGCGCGTCGGCGGCAGGAGCCGGGCGAGCCGGTACTGGAGGCCGAGGGGATCGGCGACGGCGCCGGCATCGGCCCGGTCGACCTGACGCTGCGGGCCGGGGAGGTCGTGGGGCTCGGCGGTCTCATCGGCGCGGGCCGCACCGAGCTGGCCCAGCTGCTGTTCGGTGCGGCCCGCGCCCGCAGGGGGCGGCTGCGCGTGGGCGGGCGCCCGGTCCACCACCGCAGTCCGCTCGACGCGACCAGGAACGGCGTCGCCTACGTACCCGAGAGCCGCAAGGAGCAGGCGCTGTTCCCGGACATGTCCATCCGCGACAACGTCGTCACCACCGGGCTGGGCCTGGGACAGGTCAGCGATCTGGGGGTTCTGCGGCGCGGACGCGTCTCACGGCGCGTCGCGTCGCAGATCGACGCGCTGCGGGTGCGCTGCTCGTCGGTGCTGCAGCGGGTGGCCGAGCTGTCGGGCGGCAACCAGCAGAAGGTCGTGCTGGGCCGGTGGCTGGCCGTATCCCCCCGTGTGCTGCTGCTGGACGAGCCCACACGCGGCGTTGACGTCGGCGCCAAGCAGGAGATCTACCGCATCGTCGACCGGCTGGCGGCCGAGGGCGTCGCGGTCCTGGTCATCTCCTCCGACCTGCCGGAGCTGTTGGGCATCAGCGACCGGGTGCTGGTCATGCGCAACGGAACCGTCGCCGCCGAGCTCTCCCGCGCGGAGGCGACCGAGGAGGCGGTCATGCTGCACGCCACGGGCGTCGCCGCCGGGACCGGTTAGGCACCCGCCGGGCCGGGCCGCGGGTCGGCGAGACCGGCGGCCCGGCCCGGCGGCCGCCCCCTTCCCCTCCCCAATCCCCACCTCTGCCCCCGACCTTTTCGAGGACCAAGGAAACCTATGACCGAGACGAGTCGTGCCGGCGATACGGCACCGGTCGCCAAGGCGGCGGACATCCCCGCTCCGCGAGCGGGAAGGCCGCGGTTCGCGAGACTGTGGGACCGCTACGGCATCCTCGGCGTCCTGGTGCTGATGATCGTGCTGATGGCGGTGCTCGCGCCCAACTTCCTCACGTTCGCCAACGTCTTCAACGTCGCGCGGGCGGCCTCGATCAACGCGATCCTGGCCGCGGGGATGACGCTGGTCATCCTCACCCGCGGCATCGACCTGTCCGTGGGCTCCAACCTGGCGGTGTGCGGCATCGTTTCGGTGCTGCTGTGGACATCGGGCCTGCCCGCCGTCGTCTGCGTCGCCGGCGGCATCGCCGTGGGGGCCGCGTTCGGCCTGCTCAGCGGTGCACTCATCGCCTATCTCGCGCTGCCGGCGTTCATCGTCACCCTCGGCGGCCTGACCTACCTGCGCGGCACCGCCTACCTGCTCACCGACGGCCAGCCGCTGCTGGCCGACGACCTCGGGTTCCGCCTCATGGGCAGCGGCTTCGTCGCCGGCGTGCCCGTGCCCGTCGTGCTGATGCTCGCCGTCTTCGCCGTCCTGTGGTTCGTGCTGCGCTACACCCGGTTCGGCACCGAGGTCTACGCCATCGGCGGCAACCCCGAGGCCGCGCGGCTGGCCGGCATCAAGGTGAAGTGGACCCTGGTGCGGGTCTACGTCATCGCGGGCGCCTGCGCCGGGCTGGCCGGCGTGATCTTCTCCGCGCGCGTGATGTCGGGCCAACCCACCGCCGGCGAGACCTACGAGCTGGACGCGATCGCCGCCGTCGTGCTCGGCGGTACGAGCCTGATGGGCGGGATCGGCACCGTCCAGCGGACCTTGATCGGCGCGATGATCATGGGTGTGCTCAGCAACGGGCTGCTGCTGATGAACGTGCCCTACTTCTATCAGCTCATCATCAAGGGGGCCGTCATCGTGCTGGCCGTGGCCATCGACAGCCTCAAGAACTGGAAGCGGGCCTGAGCCGGGCGCCGCGCGTCCGGCCGCCCGGTCCTGCCGCGCGCGGGTCCGGGCGGCCGGGCACGGCGCCGTGATGCGCCGGTCCGCCGATGGGCCGCCGGTGAACAAGTCCGGCAGCGGACCGGAGCGCGCGGTAATGGACTCCGCCCCCGCAGTGGACACGTGGGCGGCTCCGGGGTGGGAGGGCATCGAGGGGTCGGGCCCGCGCGGGGCTGCGCTGCGGCGTTGCGCGGCTGCGGCCGGATTCCGGCGAGCCGCGCGGGACATCCCATTGGCAGGCCCGGATGCCTAAGCGGAATCGCATTCGCCGCCCGCTGGCCGGCGTCGGCCATTCAGGACGGGCATAACGCACAGGAAAGCCGAACGCCCTGCGTGGAATGCGCTGTTGTGCGAAACGGTCCGCGCTTCGGCCGCACGGTCCGCCGGCCCGCGTCCCGCCGACCCCCGGCGGCTGCGCCGCCGGGGTGGAGCCGCGTGCGGCTCGCGGTGCCTGCGCAGCGCGCGCCCGCCCGATACCGTCGGAAGAGGGCGAAGTACAGTGTCGGGGGCCTCCCGACGCGGTTGATCAGGGCATCGCGGGCCGAGGCCTGCGGCGTCCGCCGCCCGGGCGCGACGCCCGCCGGCGGACGGCCGGCACACAGGGCACGACGGCGACTGCCGGACGAGAAGATCATGGAGACGCAGAGATGACGACGCGACCGCCCGAGGACCACGGCCTGCGGTTGACCGCGAAGGTGTTCTCCGACATCGAGCGGCGCGACTACGACCAGCCCGAGTTCCGCCAGGCCGTGCACGAGGTGCTGGAGTCGCTGGAACCGGCACTGGAGCGGCACGGCGAGTACGTCGACGGCCGGGTCCTGGAGCGGCTGTGCGAGCCCGAGCGCCAGATCATCTTCCGCGTGCCCTGGACCGACGACAGCGGCGACGTCCACGTCAACCGCGGCTTCCGGGTGGAGTTCAACTCGGCCCTCGGCCCCTACAAGGGCGGCCTGCGCTTCCACCCCTCGGTCGACCTGGGCATAGTCAAGTTCCTCGGCTTCGAGCAGATCTTCAAGAACGCGCTGACCGGCCTGCCCATCGGGGGCGGCAAGGGCGGGTCCGACTTCGACCCCAAGGGCAGGTCCGACTCCGAGGTCATGCGGTTCTGCCAGTCCTTCATGACCGAGCTGCACCGCCACATCGGCGAGTACACCGACGTGCCCGCGGGTGACATCGGTGTCGGCCGCCGCGAGATCGGCTACCTGTTCGGGCAGTACAAGCGGATCACCAACCGCTACGAGTCCGGCGTGCTCACCGGAAAGGGGCTGAACTGGGGCGGTTCGCAGGTGCGGACCGAGGCCACCGGCTACGGCACCGTGTACTTCGTCGGCGAGATGCTGCGCGAGCGCGGCGAGGGGTTCGACGGCCGCCGGGTGGTGGTCTCGGGCTCCGGCAACGTGGCGGTCTACGCCGCGCAGAAGGCCGCCGAGCTGGGCGGCACCGTCGTGGCGATGTCCGACTCGGCCGGCTACATCGTCGACGACTCGGGCATCGACCTCGACCTCGTGCGCGACATCAAGGAGACGCGCGCGGGCCGCATCAGCGAGTACGCCGACCGGCTGGGGCGCGCCAAGCACGTGGACGGCGGCTCGATCTGGGACGTGCCCTGCGACATCGCGCTGCCGTGCGCCACGCAGAACGAGCTGGACCGCCGCTCGGCCGAGACCCTGGTGGGCAACGGCGTCACCGCCGTGGGCGAGGGCGCGAACATGCCGACCACGCCCGCCGCCGTCAAGGTGTTCTCCGACGCGGGCGTGGCCTTCGGCCCCGGCAAGGCCGCCAACGCGGGCGGTGTGGCCACCTCCGGGCTGGAGATGCAGCAGAACGCCTCGCGCGACTCCTGGCACTTCGACTACACCGACCGGCGGCTGTCGGAGATCATGGCCGACATCCACACCATGTGCCGCGAGACGGCGGAGACCTACGGCGCGCCGGGCAACTACGTGCTGGGCGCCAACATCGCCGGCTTCGTCAAGGTCGCCGACACCATGCGGGAGCTCGGGGTCATCTGAGCCCCGCGCCCCGGAGCCCCCGGGGCACCGCAGAGCCGGCGCCGGCCGCGGCGGCCGCCCGGACCCGTGCTTGCCGGCTAGGGCGCGCCGGCGGCCGCGGCGATGACGCCGTGGATCGAGGCCCTGATGCGCCCGGCGGCGGCCGCGGGATCGGGTCGGCCGGTGTCCAGCCAGGCGATGACGGCCTCGACCGCCAGGGCGGGGATGAGTCGGGCCGCCCATTCCGCCCAGGGCCCCTCGGGCAGCCGCCCGGCCAGGTTCCTGCGCGTGGTGTCGACGGACGCGGCGGCGAGGGCGTCGGTGAGGTCGCGGAACTCCGGCTCGCGCGAGGCGTGGCGGAACAGCAGCCGGAACCCGTCGGGGTCGGCGGCCGCCGCCTCCAGCAGGGCCGGGATCGCCTCGTCGCCGAAGCCGTCCGTCCCCACCTGTTCGGCCAGGCGCTCGCAGGCGCGGTCCAGCACCGCCCGGTAGAGGGCGGCCTTGGAGTCGAAGTGCCGGTAGAGCAGCACGCGGGTGATGGCCGCCTCGGCGGCGACGTCGTCCAGGCCGGTCGCCGCGAACCCGCTGCGGGCGAACGCGCGCGTGGCGGCGTCCAGGATCTGCTCGCGCCGGTCGGCGCGATTCATCCGGCGCACACGGTCGGCCGCCTTGTCGTCCGCCTGCCCGGAACCGCCGCCGCTGCGGGTGTCCGTCACGTTCTCCGCCTCCTCGCGAACTCGTTGTTGACTCCTAAGTATACATGTGCTTTTGTTTAAAGCACAGTATACAAATTGGCGTCGACTTCGAGGAGGGCGCATGCCCGCCGCACGTCTTCCGTTCGAGCAGTCCCATCCGCTGGAGGCCCCTCCCGTCCGGCGCGAGCTCCAGGAGCGCGGCCCGATCCACCGGGTGCTCACCGCGGTCGGCGACGACGCCTGGCTGGTCACCGACCACGCGCTCGTGCGCAGCCTGCTGGACGACGACAGGCTCGGCCGCTCGCACCCCGCGCCGGACGAGGCCGCGCGCACCGGCGACTCCGTGCTGTTCGGCGGCCCTCACGGCGACTTCGCCACCGAGCGGACCGACCACGCTCGCATGCGCGCGTTGCTTCGCCCGCACTTCGCGCCCAAGCGCATGCGGGCCCTGCGCCCGCGTGTCGCGGAGCTGACGGCGCAACTGCTCGACGACCTCGACCGCTGCGGCCCGCCCGCAGACCTGCACCGGGCGCTGGCCGTCCCGCTGCCCGTCGCGGTCATCTGCGAGCTGCTCGGCGTCCCCGTCGCCGACCGCGAGCGCTTCCGGACCTGGACGCGGGCCGCCGCGGACACCGGCGACCGCGCCCGCTCCGAGCAGGGGCTGGCCGACCTGTTCGGCTACGGGCTGGAGCTGGTGGCGCGCAAGCGGCGCGAACCCGGCGACGACGTCCTCTCGCGGCTGTGCGCCACCGAGGGCGTCGGCGACGAGGAGGCCGCGATGCTCGGGATGTCCCTGCTGTTCGCCGGGCACGAGACAACGGTCGTGGCCATCGGCCTGGGCGCGCTGCACCTGCTGACCGAGCCGGGCCTGTGGAAGCGCCTGCATGAGGACCCCGGCCGCATCGACGGCGCGGTCGAGGAGGTCCTGCGCGCGCCGGCCAGGCCCTCCGGCGGGATACCGCGCTACGCCCGCACCGCCTTCGAGGTCGCCGGAGTCCGCGTGGACGCCGGTGAACTGGTACTGCTGGACACCGGTGCCGCCAACCACGACCCGGCGGTGTTCCCCGATCCCGAGTGCTTCGACCCCGCCCGCAACGCGGGCGCCCACCTGGCCTTCGGCCACGGCGCCCGGTACTGCATCGGCGCGCCGCTGGCCAGGATCGAGCTGCACGCCGTCTTCGCCGGCCTCGTTTCGCGCTTTCCCGGCATGCGCCTGGCCGCGGAGACCCGCACGCTGTCCTGCGACGGCCGGGCGGTCACGGGCGGCCTGGTGGAGCTGCCCGTGACCTGGTAGGAGCCGGCCGCCGCCGGGGCACCGCTCAGCCGATCCGGCCGACGCCGCCGAAGAGGTAGACGGGATCGGGGACGGCGGCGAAAGGGCCCGACCCGGTGTCCTGCGGTCGCCACTGCGAGCAGGTGACCACGCCCGGATCGAGGAGTTCGGTGCCGTCGAAGTAGCCCTCGATCTGCCCCTGGTCGCGGGCGCAGATCGGGGTGCCGCCCCGCTCGTTCATCTCGCGCATGACCTGGCGCATGGGCTCGCCGTGGATCTCGGCGGTGGAGTGCGTGAGCACGAGGTGGCTGCCCGGGGGCATCGCCCGGACGAGCCGCGACACGACCTCGTAGGACTCGGCGTCGTCGACGACGTGGTTGACCACGCCGAGCAGCATCAGCCCGATCGGCCGGTCGAAGTCGAGGGTCTCCGCGCTCTTGGCGAGGATGGTCTCGGGCTCGCGCAGGTCGGCCTCGATGTAGTCGGTCGTGCCCTCGGGCGTGCTGGTCAGCAGTGCGCGGGCGTGCACCATCACCAGCGGGTCGTTGTCCACATAGACGATGGCGCTCTCGGGCGCGAGTCGCTGGGCGACCTCGTGGGTGTTGTCAGCGGTGGGCAGGCCGGTGCCGATGTCGAGGAACTGGCGGATGCCCGCGTCCTCGACGAGGTAGCGGACCACGCGGGTGAGGAACGCCCGCTCGGCGCGCGCGCCGTCGGGGATGTCGGGGATGGTGGCCAGGACTCCGTCGCCCGCGACCCGGTCGGCCTCGTAGTTGTCCTTGCCGCCCAGCCAGTAGTTCCACACGCGGGCCGAGTGCGGCACCGAGAGGTCGAGGGACGGCGGCGGCGCGTCTCCGCCGGATGCGGGAGTGTGCTCGCTCAAGGGTGGCTCCACGGTTTCAGGGGATGGTGATGGTGTGTCTCGCACTTTTTCGCGCCTCGTGACGCCGGTCAAACCCGACGCGCGGCCCGATTCCGGACTGTGCCCTAAGTTTTGCCCGCGGCGCAGCCTCGGCGGCACGGTCGGGAGGGCCGGAAAATTCGCTCGCCCCGGCTCGCCTCGCCCGGTACGGTCGCCACGTGTTCCCGCCGCGGGAGCCCCTGGGGCCCGCGCGGCTCTCGAAAGTCCCCTCGACGAAAGTAGGTTCCGTCAATGGCATGCCGTATCGGTGAACTCGTGCTCGCCTGCCGCGACCCCGAGGCGCTGGCGCGGTTCTGGTGCGAGGTGCTGGACTTCGTCGTGCTCGACCGCGAGGAGGACTGCGTCGAGATCGGGACGCGGGAAGGGTTCGGCGGCCCGCAGCCGACGATCATTTTCAGCCGCGACGACGAGCCGAAGAAGGCGGACCTCCGGCTGCACATCGACCTCAACGCCACCGACCGCGACCAGGACGCCGAGCTTGAACGCCTCCTGGCCGCGGGGGCCGTGCCCGCCGACGTGGGTCAGACCGGCGAGGAGTCCTGGCACGTCCTCGCCGATCCCGAGGGCAACGAGTTCTGCCTGCTCAAGGCCCGCATCGCCCCGGTGTGACTGTCCGCGTCGGCAACGGGGTGCGGCGCCCGTTCCGAGCAGGCCCTAGTCGAGGTTCTGCAGGTCCTGCAGCAGGTCCCGGCTCGCGGCGCTGACCCGCGGCGCAACGCCCAGGTCGGTGAGCATGTCGGAGGCGGCCTGCATCTCGTCGGCGCGGCGGACGGCGTGCAGGCGGCTGCCCTCGACCAGCCGCTGCACGGTGCCGGCATCGGCGCGCTGCAGCTCCTCGGCGATGTTGCCGCGCAGCCACTCCTCGCACCCGGCGGCGCGCCCGGCCTCCAGCGCCTCGACCACGGCGGCCGCCATCCCCTTGAAGAAGACGCTGCGCAGCAGCTTGCGCTCGGCGGCCAGACCGGCCGGCCCCTCCATCACCTCGACGCCGGCGCCCAGCGGCCCCAGCAGCTCGGCGCAGCGGGCGGCGCTCGGCCCGGAGGCGAGCATCGGGGTGCGCAGGCCGCGCCCGGGGACCGGTGTCATCAGGGCGATGTCGGCGAAGCCGATGCCCGCCTCGGCCGCGGTCTCGGCGAGCCGCCGCTTGAGCTGGGGCGCCGCGGTGTTCAGGTCGGCCCACACGGTGTCGGGGCCGGTTCCGGGCAGGCCGTTGTGCAGCGCGTCGAAGGCGGCCTTGGAGCTGTTGACGCTGAGCACGAGGTCGCACCCGGAGGCGGCCGCCGCCTCGTCGGCCGCGTCGGCGACGCCCTCGGGCGCGCGCTTGGCCGGGTCGTAGCCCTGGACGCGCACCCCGGAGTCGCGCAGGTCGGCGGCGATCAGCCCGCCTGCCTCACCCAGGCCCAGTACGGCGATCCGGACGTCCCTCGCTTGCTCGCCACTCACGGTCGGCTCCCCACAGTCGTCGGTCGAAGCAGGTCTACAGTAATCTGACAACGAAATTGGCGACAATATTGCCGATGGGCTATCGGGGCCGGCGGAGCACCGGGAAGCGAGGGATGGTGGCTACGAACCGCGGGGGATCGCGCTCGCAGCATACGGCCGGAAGTCGGGAGAGGGGCGCGGGGGGCTCTGTCGCCGCGGCGATCCGCGAGGGCATCACCAGCGGCGAGTTCGCGCCCGAGCAGCGCCTCGTCGAGGCGGACCTTTCGGCCCGGTTCGGTACCAGCCGCAGCGCGGTGCGCTCGGCGCTGCTCCAGCTCACCGAGGAGGGCCTGGTCGAGCGCGAGCAGAACCGGGGCGCGCGGGTCCGCGCGGTCTCGCTGGACGAGGCCGTGGAGATCTGCGAGGTGCGGATGATGCTGGAGGGCCTGTGCGCCGCGAAGGCCGCCGAGCGGGTGGACGACGCGCAGTCGGCCGAGCTGCGCGAGATCGGCGACCGGATGCAGCGCCTGGTCGGCGAGGGCGACGTGCTCGGTTACTCCGAGGCCAACCAGCTGCTGCACCGCCGCATCCGCGAGCTGAGCGGCCAGCACACCGCGGGCGCGGTTCTGGAGCGGCTGCGCGCGCAGAGCGTGCGCCACCAGTTCCGGCTGTCGCTGCAGCCCGGCCGGCCCGGTGTCTCGCTGCCCGAGCACCTGGCGATTATCGACGCCATCGGGTCCCACGACTGCGAGGCCGCCGAGCGGGCCATGCGCACGCACCTGGGCAGCGTCATCGGCGCGCTCAAGGAGGTCACTCCCGGCGGCGGCCTGCGGGTGTAGGCACCTGCCCGAGACCCCGGGTTCCGGCGGCCCGGGACCGGCGGCGGCGCGGTCGCGCGGCCCGCTCCGGCGGGCGCGCGGCCGCGCTTTGTCATGTGCAAAGAGCCCTGCGAGGCGCCTCGACCAGCGGAGATCCGCACCACGTGAGCCTTGACACGTGTGATCAAAATTGTTAACAATTTCTTCAGTCATTATGTCGACACTGATTTGAGGCGGTATGACGGAGCATCCGACGCCATCGCCCCGGGCGCGGGAACTCGTCGCGGGGGCCTACGACACCCACATCCACGTCGCACCGGACGTGATGCGGCGGCGGATCGACGACCTCGCGCTGGCTCCGCGCTTCGCGGCGGTGGGACTGGCCGGTTTCGTACTGAAGTCGCACTACGTCCCCACCGCCGAGCGCGCCGCCGTGGTCAACGCGGCGGTGCCCGAGTGCCGCGCGGTCGGCGCGATCACGCTCAACGGCTCGGTCGGCGGCCTCAACCCCATCGCGGTCGACATCGCCGGCCGCGGCGGCGCCCAGGTCGTGTGGCTGCCCACCGTCGACAGCTCCAACCAGCGGGAGTGCACCGCGGCCATGCCCGACGGGGCCACGCCGCCGATGTGGGCGCAGCTCCAGGACGAGCTGCGTGCCGAGGGGATGGCCGCCGACCCGGTCGAGGTCCTCGACGCGGACGGCGGGGTCCGCGAGATCACGCGGCAGGTGCTGCGGGTCGTCGCCAAGCACGACATGACCCTGGCGACCGGCCACCTCAGCACCGGCGAGATCGAGGTCGTCACCCGCGCGGCGCTCGACGAGGGCGTGCGCCGCGTGGTGGTCACCCACCCGGAGTTCACCTCCCAGCGCGTGGCCGCCGAGCGCCAGCGCCGCCTGGCCGAGCAGGGCGTGCTGCTGGAGCGCTGCTTCACCACCCCCTACACCGGCAAGGTCGCGTGGCGCACCTGGGTCGACAACGTCCGCGCGGCCGGTCCGGAGAACTCCGTGCTCTCCAGCGACCTCGGCCAGCCGTTCAACCCCCCGGTCGAGGACGGCCTGGCCATCCTGGCCGACTGGCTCCTCGCCGAGGGCTTCACCGAATCCGAGATCCGCACCATGGCGGTGGCCAACTCCCGGTGGCTGGCCGGTGCCGACAGCGAGCGGGCCGGCGCCGCCACCGCCGCCCAGGAGGGGACCCGATGAGCAATCGACGCATGATGGTCGTGGGCGCCCACAGCGCCGACTTCGTCTGGCGCGCCGCCGGAGCCGTCGCCTGCCACACCGCCGCGGGCGGTGAGGCCGTCGTCGTCGCGCTGTCCTACGGGGAGCGCGGCGAGTCCGGGAAGCTCTGGGAGCAGCCGGGACAGACCGAGGAGAACGTCAAGCGCCTCCGCCACGCCGAGGCCGAGAAGGCCGCGGCCGCGGTCGGCGCCCGCTTCGAGGCGCTGGACCTGGGCGACTACCCGCTGACCGTGGGCCCCGAGGCCGTCGACCGCCTGGCCGAGATGATGCGCGACTTCGCGCCGCACGTGGTGCTCACCCACCCGGAGAAGGACCCCTTCAATCCCGACCACCCCGCGGCCCACGCCGCGGTGGCCCAGGCCCGGCTGCTGACCTCCGGCGCGGGGGTGGCCAGCGGGTTCCGCACCGCGCCGCCGTCGGAGTTCCTGGTCTTCGAGCCGCACCAGCCCGAGCTGTGCGGGTTCGTGCCCACGGTTTACGTCGACATCACCCCGGTTTTCGAGCAGAAGGTGGAGGCCATGTCGGCCATGGCGGCCCAGCAGTACCTGCAGGACTACTACCGACAGCGCGCCGACCAGCGCGGCAACCACGCGCGCAAGGTCACCGGCGACACCGGCATCCGCCAGGCCGAGGCGTTCCACCGGCTGCTGCCGAATGCGGTGGCGTCGCTGTGAGCGGGGCGACGCGAGCAGCGGTGGCCGAGCTCGCCGAGGCGGGTGTGGCCACCGTCTACGAGGCGGCCGGGCGCGCGGGCCTGATCGACATCGGCCTGGAGCCGCTGCTGCCCGGAAGCCGGGTGGCCGGCCCCGCGCGCATCGCGCTGTGCGGGCAGGACGACAACCGCGCCGTTCACGAGGTGATGTCGCGCCTGCAGCCGGGCGAGATCCTGGTGCTGACCATGCCCGAGCCCCGCCCGGTGGCGCTGTTCGGCGACCTGCTGGCCACGCAGGCCAAGGTCCGGGGCGCGGCCGGCGTGCTGGTCGACGCCTCCGTACGCGACGTCGCCGACCTGCGCGCGATGGGCCTGCCGGTGTGGACGCGCTGGCGGCGGGTGCGCGGCGCCACCAAGGACGTCCGCGGCTCCGTCGACGTCCCGGTTCGGCTGGGCGGCACCGGCGTCACACCCGGCGACGTGGTGCTGCTCGACGACGACGGCGCGGCGGCGGTGCCGGCGGACGGGGTCGAGGCCACCGTGGAAGCGGTCCGCGCGCGGATCGCCAAAGAGGACGGCCTGCGGGAGCGCTGGCGCTCCGGAGAACTCAGTTACGACGCCTACGGCCTGCGGGCCGAGGACGACACGGCGGGCAGAGTGCGAGAATGAGCACGCTACTGGAAGTACGGGGCCTGACGAAGCAGTTCGTCAAGGACGACACCGGAATCGTGGCACTGCGCGACTTCGATCTGCAGGTGGAGCAGGGCAGCTTCGTCACGATTTTGGGGCGCAGCGGCTGCGGCAAGTCCACCGCCCTCAACCTGCTCTCCGGGCTGCTGCAGCCCACATCGGGCACCGTGACCTACAAGGGCGGCGCGGTCGACGGTCCCCGCACGGAGATCAGCTACCTGACCCAGAGCGACACCCTGATGCCCTGGCGGGACGTGCGCCGCAACGTCGAGATGCCCATGGAGATCAGCGGTGTCGGCGCCCGCGAGCGGCGGGACCGCGCCATGGAGCTGGTCGAGCGCGTCGGCCTGAGCGGGTTCGAGCACCACTACCCGCGCGAGCTCTCGGGCGGCATGCGGCGCCGGGTCAGCCTGGCCCGGATGCTGGTCGGCAACCCCGAGACCCTGCTGATGGACGAGCCGTTCGGCGCCCTGGACGCCCAGCTGCGCCTCGAACTGCAGACCGAACTGCTGCGGCTGTGGCAGGACAGCGGGCAGACGGTGGTGTTCGTGACCCACGACATCGAGGAGGCCCTGCTGCTCGGCGACCGCGTCGTGGTGCTGGGGCTGCGCGGGCGCCGCGTGCTCGACCGCGGGATCGACCTGCCCCGTCCGCGCGATCCCGACGAGCTGCGCGTGGAGCCGGCGTTCGTCGCGCTGCACCGGCAGATGACCGAAGCGCTGCGCGAGGGGGCGAGATGAGCACCATGACCGAATCGACGCAATCACCGAAGACCGGGGCCGAGTCCCGGGCCGACGTCGTAGCGCTGCAGCGCACCTGGTGGGAGCGCAACGGCCGCACCACCTCCATCTGGGCGGCGCGCATCGCGCTGATCGTCGCCCTGGTCGCGGTCTGGCAGCTGGCCGCCGGACGGCTCTTCGATGCCAGCTTCACCAGCCGGCCCACCGACATCTGGGCCCGCCTGGTCGACTGGAACGCCGACGGCACGCTGTGGATGCACTCCTGGATCACCCTCCAGGAAGTGGTCTACGGCTACGCGCTCGGCTCCGCCGGCGGCGCGCTGCTCGGGTTCGTGCTGGCGTCCGTGCCGACCTTCTACAAGGTCCTGGACCCCTTCATCATGGCGCTGTACGCCATACCGAAGGTGGCGCTGGCCCCGCTGTTCATCGTCTGGTTCGGGATCGAGATGGACATGAAGATCCTGCTCGCGGCGGTGACCGTCTTCTTCCTCGTCTTCCTCAACACCGCCGCCGGCGTGCGCGAGGTCGACCGCGGTCTCATCGACGCGGTGCGGCTCATGGGCGGCGGTCGCCGCGACATCGCGCTCAAGGTGGTGCTTCCCGCGTCGATGACCGGGATGCTCACCGGACTCAAGGTGGCGATCCCCTACGCACTGATCGGCGCCGTGATCGGCGAGCTGGTCGCGTCCAACCGCGGCCTGGGCTATCTGATCAGCAACTCCGCGGCCACGTTCGACACCGCGGGCGTGTTCGCCACACTCGTGGTGCTCAGCGTGATCGCCGCGATCCTCAACTTCCTCGTCGGACTTCTCGATCACCGCGTGAGCCGGTGGAAACCAGCGGAGGCACGGACATGACAACCACGACCAGGCCGCGCCGAGGGCGCGCGGCCGCTGCGGCAGGAGTGCTGTCGGCCCTGGTGTTCGCCACGAGCGCGTGCGCCGGCGGTGCCTCGGACACTCCCGAAGGCGTGCTCAACGTCGGGCAGATCAGCGACTCCGTCGCGTTCTTCCCCCTCTACGTCGCCGAGGAGCGCGGCTACTTCGAGGACGAGGGCGTCGAGCTCGGCGAGCGGCCCCGGCTGGGGACGGGCGCCAAGCTGGCCGCCGCCCTGCAGTCGGGCAGCATCGACCTGGGCGCCGGCGTCCTGACCGACGCGCTCAACCTCTACGGCAGGGACGACTCCACCGAGCTGACGGCGAGCCTGGTCGACAAGTACTACGTCGACATCATCGTCGGCGAGGACTTCGAGGGCCCCGGCCAGGACGCGCCGCTGGAGGAGCGCATCGACGCCCTGAAGGGCAAGAACATCGGCATCACCGGCCCCGGCAGCGGGACCGAGGCGCTGGTGGCCTACCTCTTCCAGAAGAACGGCATGGAGGCGGCCACCGACGCCAAGCTGGTCAACCTGGGCGCCGACCCGCCCGCGGCCCTGGGCGCGCTGGAGTCCGGCCAGGTCGACGCGCTGTCGTTCTTCCAGCCCGTCGCACAGCAGGCCGACGCCACCGGCGTGGGCAGCGCCTACATCTCGCCCTCGCGCGGCGACATCCCCGGGTTCGAGCACACCGCCCACGGTGTCGTCTTCACGACCGCCGACGTCCGCGAGCAGAAGTCCGAGGAGGTCGCGGGCTTCCAGCGCGCGATCGAACGGGCGAACAAGGACATCCGCGAGGACCCGGAGGTCGAGAAGCTGCTGGCCGAGTACATGGAGGGCATCGACGCCGACGCTCGCGCCGAGCTGCTGCCCATCATGCAGGAGGAGGTGCCCGACGGGATCGGCTTCCCCAAGGAGTCGGTCGAGGCGGCGCTGGAGTTCCACGAGTCCACCGGCCTGGTGGAGGACCCGCCCGGCTACACCGACATCGTCCCCAAGGACCTGCGCACCGAGTGAAGCGCCCCTGAACCGTTCACCCGCCCCCACGGCGCCCATCCGCGAACACCGTCCGCGGGTGGGCGCCGTCGTGTTCGCGCGGTCGGTGGAGCGGAGGTGGGAGCGCGGAGGCGGTCAGGGCTCCGGCGACTCCTCGGGGTCGGGCCGGGTGCGGATCTCGTGCAGGGTGACCTGCAGGTGGTGCTCCATGGCCGCGACGGCGTGGGCGGGGTCGCCGGTGAGGACGGCGTCGAGCACCACCTCGTGCTCGGTCGCGGAGGCGGCGGGGTCCTCGGCGGTGGCCAGGAAGCGGAGGTGGCTCCGCTCGCGGCTCTCGGCCAGCGACTGCTCCAGCGCGTCCAGGATCTGGGTCAGGCTCCGGTTGCCCGAGGCCGCCGCGAGCGCCTGGTGGAAGGCGACGTCGGTGCGCAGCCGCGTGGGCACGTCGAGCGGGTCGGCGCGCATCTCGGCGATGGCCTCGCGCGCGCGGGCGATGTGCTCGCGGGTCTGCTCCTCGTCCGGGCCGGCGATGCGCTGGGCTGCCAACCGGGCGCCGTGCACCTCCAGCGCCTTGCGGATCTCGGTGAACTCCATCAGCGCCCTGCGGTCGCGCAGCACCGACAGCGCCACGAAGTCCTCCACGGGCAGGGCGTTGGGCGAGGCGATGACCGCCGGCTTGCCCTGGCGGCGGTGGACGAGCCCCTTGGCCTCCAGGGTCTTCATGGCCTCGCGGAGCACGACCCGGCTCACACCGAAGCGCTCGGCCAGCTCCTTCTCCGAGGGCAGCCGGCCCCCCGGCTTGGCGTCGGGGCCCACGCACAGCTCCTCGATGAAGTCGACGACCTGTGCGGTCAGCGAGTGCGGCCGGGCGCGCTGGGGGCCGCTCCGTCCCGCGGGTTCCTGATCAGCCCGTCCCGCAGACGCTGCCCCCATCGTGTTTCGCCCCGCCCTTCGCTGGATCGGTGTACCTGCGCCTTCAGCCTACAGAGCCGCCCGGCGCGGCGGTCGAGGGCGCAGCAGCCCACAGCACCCGGTGAGCTGCGCCACGCACCGCAGTGCCCCGGCGACGGCCCGCATTATTTCTGCGGACCCGTTGACTGCTTATCAGCTTGTATTACAAGATGGCCGATGGATTCCGCGCGATCGTTCCTGCTCACGGCCCCAACCGGCCGCCGACCGGGGGCGCGGAACCGGTGCGGCGGCCGGCGCAGCGCCGCCACAAGCGGGGGACCCGCCGCCGCACATCGTCAGCCGCAGACTCACGGGGGAGCACGGGTGAACAGCGTGGACAGCACGGACAGGGAAATCTGCATGGGCGAATGGGACGGGCCCGGTCACCAGACGGGTGCCGTCGCCCCGCCCATCTTCCAGACCAGCCTGTTCACCAAGCCGTCCTTCGAGGAGTTCACCCGGCAGCAGGCGGCCGAGCACGAGAACTACGTCTACAGCCGGGGCACGAACCCCACCGTCGCGTTCCTGGAGGAGCGGCTGGCGCTGCTGGAGGGCGGCGAGGCCGCCAAGTGCTTCGGCTCCGGGATGGGGGCGATCAGCGCCGTCCTGGCGGGCCTGCTCAAGAGCGGCGACCACGTGCTGTTCGTCAACAACGTCTACGGTCCGACCCTGGAGCTGGCGGAGTACCTGCGCCGCTTCGGAATCGAGCACACCGTCCTGCCGGAGGCCACCGCCGACATCGAGGACCACCTCCGCGACGACACGGCGCTCATCTACGTCGAGAGTCCCGGCACCCTTCGGATGAAGGTGCTGGACGTGCCCGCGCTGACCCGCGTCGCGCGGCGCCGCGGAATCCGCACGGTCATGGACAACACCTGGTCGACCCCGCTGTTCCAGAAGCCGCTGGCGTCAGGAGTCGACATCGTCGTCCACTCCCTGACCAAGTACATCGGCGGGCACAGCGACGTCGTCGGAGGCGCGGCGATCGGCTCGCGCGAGGTGATCCGCGAGGTCTTCTACAACGGGCACCAGCTCTTCGGCTCGGTCATGTCGGCGCAGGAGGCGTCGCTGGTCCTGCGCGGCCTGCGCACCCTGCCGCTGCGCATGGAGGAGCACCAGCGCAACGCCCGCCGGGTGGTCGACCACCTGGCGCAGCGCCCCGAGGTCCAGGCGGTGCACCACCCCCACGCCGACCACCGCCCCGACGAGGAGATCGTCCGCAGCCAGTTCACCGGGTTCTCCGGGCTGCTCAGCTTCGAGCTGGGCGACGCGACGTTCGAACGGGTCGCCGCGTTCGTCGACGGCCTGTCGCTGTTCCGCATCGGCACGAGCTGGGGCGGCTACGAAAGCCTCGTCACCGCACCGCTGCGGCCCGGCACGGAGGCGGAGCTGCGTTCCCGGGGGATCGCGCCGGGGACCGTCCGCCTGTCCGTCGGCCTCGAAGGCGCCGAACGCCAGATCGAGGACCTCGAAGGGGCGTTCGCCAAGCTGTAGCCGTCGCCCCGACCCACCCCCACCAGTACCGAGAGGATGCTTATGACTTCCCCCCAGGAGGAGACCAGAACACCGCCCCTACCGGGGGTGGCCATGGCTTTGGTCCCCGTGGCCGCGACCGTGGCGATCCTCGTCGGCGGGATCGGAGTGTTGAAGTACCCCGCCGAGCTGATGCTCATCTTCGCGGGCGTGGTGCTCTCCCTGTTCGCCGCCTGGTACGGCACGAGCCTGGCGCAGATCCTCACCGACATGGGCGAGAAGATCAAGCGGGCGCTGCCCGCGATCCTCATCCTGCTCAGCATCGGCATGCTGATCGGCACCTGGATGATCTCCGGCACCATCCCGCTGATGGTCTACTACGGCCTGAAGCTGATCGACCCGGCCTACCTGTACGTCCTCGCGTTCATCGTCACCGGGATCGTCGCCACCTTCACCGGGACCTCGTGGGGCGCCGGCGGGACGATCGGCGTGGCCCTGATCGGCGTCGCGCAGACGATGGACGTCTCGGTGGCGATCACGGCGGGCGCCGTGGTGTCGGGCGCCTACTTCGGCGACAAGCTGTCCCCACTGTCGGACACGACCAACATGAGCTCGCTGGCGGCCGGCGCCGACCTCTACGAGCACATCCGGCACATGCTCTACACCGCCCTGCCCTCGTCGCTGCTGGCGATCGCGGTGTTCCTGGTCGCGGGCAACTCCATCGGCGCCTCGTCGGTCGACCTCGGTGAAGTCGAAGGCACCCTCACCGAGCTGGAAGGGCTGTTCACCCTCAACCCGCTGCTGCTGGTCCCGCCGGCGCTGGTGCTGATCGGCTCGATCATGAAAAAGCCCCCGCTGGTGGTGCTGTTCGTGTCGTCGATGTCGGCGCTGGTGCTGGCCGTGCTGGTGCAGGGTTTCAGCGTCGCCGACCTCTTCGCCGCGACCGTCTCCGGCTTCACCACCGACATGCTGCCCGACGGCGGCGCCGTGTCGGACACGCTCACCGAGCTGCTGCAGCGCGGCGGGCTGTACTCGATGTACCAGTCGGCGTTCTTCGTCTTCTGTGCCTTCTTCTTCGCCGCCGCGCTGGAGAACTCCAACGTCCTGCGCGTCCTGCTCCGCCGGATGATCGAGGGGCTGCGCTCGACCGGCGGGCTGGTGTCCACCACCCTGCTGTCCGGGTTCGCCATCATCAACGGCACCTCCAACGCCCTCGTCACGTTCTTCCTGGTCAACGACCTCTATGGCGAGGCCTACAAGAAGCGGAACCTGCACCCGGTCAACCTGTCGCGCAGCATGGAGGACTCGGTCACCATCACCGAGGTGCTGATGCCGTGGACGGTCTCCGGGGTGTTCTTCGCGACCACGCTCGGGGTGGCCAACTTCGAGTTCCTGCCGTGGGCCGTCTTCAACTGGAGCGGCTTCGCCTTCTCGGTACTCCTGGCCGTCCTGGCGCCGCTGACCGGCGGGTTCGGCATCCGCCGCCGGCAGCCGGAGCCGGAGCCGGAGCCGGAACCGGAGGTCGCGCAGCGCTGACCCCGCGGACGACCGCGCCGCCATCGGACCTGACGAGGGCCGCGGCGCGGTCGTCCCCGTCGGGGTCGGGCGCAGGGAAGCGGGTCACCGCGTCCGAGCGGACGGCCGCCGGCCCGCGGTCCCTCAGAGGCCGAACAGGCGGGCGGCGTTGCCGTACAGGACCGCGCGCAGCCAGTCGTCGCCCCGACCCAAATCCCGCAGCGCCCGCAGCTGCTCGCTGTAGGGATAGGGGATGTTCGGGAAGTCGGTGCCGAGCAGGATCTTCTCCCGCAGGTCCCCCAGGCGCGGCAGCTCGGCGGCGGGGAACGGGGCGGTGCGCTCGGTGAAGCGGGTGAACACCATCGTCGTGTCCAGGTACACGTGCTCGTAGCGCTGGGCCAGGTCCATGAACTCGGTGTACTCCGGGGTTCCGAAATGCGCGACGACGGCCGTGAGGCGGGGGTGCTCGCGCAGGACCTCGGCGAACACGCCCGGGCCGGTGAAGCGCCCGCTCTGCGGTCCGGTGCCGCAGTGCACCACCACCGGCGTGCCGGAGTCGGCCAGCGCGCCCCAGACGCCGGAGAGCAGAGGGTCGCGCGGGTCGTAGCCGCCCACCTGCACGTGGGCCTTGAACACGCGGGCGCCCGCGCCGATCGCGTCGACGACGTAGCCGGCGGCCCCCTCCTCCGGGAAGAACGTGGCGCTGTGCAGGCAGTCGGGGTGCTGCGCCGCGAAGTCGGCGCTCCAGGCGTTCAGCCATTCGGCCATGCGGGGCCGGTGCGGGTAGGCCAGTGCCGTGTAGCGCAGGACGCCGAACGCGCGCAGCAGCGCGACCCGCTCCTCGTCGCCGAGGCGGTAGGTGATCGGCCAGACGCCCTCGCCGAGGGCGTCGAAGAAGGCCCACACCTTGCGCAGCACGTTGTCGGGCATGAAGTGGGTGTGGACGTCGATCAGGCCCGGCAGCCCGAGACCGCGCCACAGCTCGCGCGTGGCGGCGGCCTCGGCGTCCCGCCGTTGGGAGTCGGTCGCATCCGCAGTCACGGCGGCCACTCTAGGCGCCGCCGCTGCACGCCGGCCGCGGCGCGTCCCGCCGCCGCACCGCACACCGCGGAGGTCCGAGGGCCGGGCGCTGCTCGCTGCGCGACGAGGAGGACGGGTACGGACGGTACACCGACCGTGGATACCGACTGGATGGTATGTACGATGGCGGTGCGCCGCATCGGCGGTCCGTCGGGGTCCTCCCGCACAAAGCGTGCGAGGTCGGAGCCGGCGGGGTCGACTGCCATCGTGGCCTCCTCGTCGTGGTCGGGCGTGCCGCCGGCACGGCCGCCCCGGAGACGGGGCGCGGTGGTGATGCTCAACCTGCTGCGGTTCACCCCGCACGGCCGGGCCTCCTACGCGGAGTACACGCGCAAGGCGCGGCCCTTCCTGGAGCGGTACGGAGCCGAACTGCTCTACGCCGGCGACGGCGCGGCGCCCCTGGTGGCCGAGGCAGGCCAGGACTGGGACGCGGTGCTGCTGGTGCGCTACCCGAGCCGGGAGGCGTTCGGCCGGATGGTCGCCGACCCGGAGTACCAGGAGATCACCGGACTGCGGTCCGGAGCTTTGGCCGAGGCGGTGCTGCAGCCGACCGTGCCCTGGACCTCGCGCGGCGGCGCCTGAGCGGGGCGCGGCGGCAGGGCGCGTCCGGCAGCCGCGGTGCGGCCCGGCGCGGGCCGTCGTCACGCAGGCCGGAGAAGCCACCGTCGCCACCAGCCGGATCACCGCCGACGGCGGAGCTGCTGCACGCCTTCGACCCGCCACCCGCCCGACGGCGCCACTTGGACGCCCGGCGATGAGCCCGGCGAGCTGGTGCAGCTCGAAGGGCCGGCGGTCGACCGGCGCACCGGCACCCTCTTCGCCTCATACCGACCGGAGCCCAAGCCCGGGTGCGCTCCCCTCCGCGGGCGGAGGGGAGCGCACTGCTGTGTCGGGCGCGGGGCGGCCCGCGAAGCCGCTCGGTGCGAGATGGCCTGCGGAACATCCGGAAGTATATCGAAACTATCGGCTTCTTTGAGTGGTCGGATTGTCCGGCCAGTGCGGGTGTCCAGGAAGAACATGGTCGCAGTGCTGCACCGGGTCAACGCATGTCGCCCCGAAAACTCCGAAAGTATTCCGGAAATTATTGACAGCTCGAGCGACCACACGAACACTGGCCGTACTGGCAGACCCGCCGGGCCGCGCGCCCGGCCCCTCCGCCAGACCGCACGAGGAGGAAACCCGAACATGAACACATCCCCCACAAGGCGGCGCACCCCCAGCCGCGTCCGCACAAGATCGCTCGTCGGCCGCGTCTCGGCGGCAGCGGTAGCGGTGGTCACGGCCACGATGATGCTGCCCGCTCCGGCAAGCGCGGCCGTCACCACCAACCAGACCGGCACCCACGACGGCTACTTCTACTCGTTCTGGACCGACAGCCAGGGCACGGTCTCCATGGAGCTGGGGTCCGGCGGCAACTACAGCACGCAGTGGAGCAATACCGGCAACTTCGTCGCAGGGAAGGGCTGGAGCACCGGCGGCCGCAGGACCGTGCAGTACTCGGGCAGCTTCAACCCGTCCGGCAACTCCTACCTGACGCTCTACGGCTGGACGAGGAACCCGCTCGTCGAGTACTACGTCGTGGACAACTGGGGCAGCTACCGGCCCGAAGGCGAGTACCAGGGCACGGTGACCAGCGACGGCGGCACCTACGACATCTACCGCACGATGCGCTACGACAAGCCCTCCATCGAGGGCACCGCCACGTTCCCGCAGTACTGGAGCGTCCGCCAGCAGAGGCGGACCGGCGGGACCATCACCGCGGGCAACCACTTCGACGCGTGGGCAAGCCACGGCATGAACCTCGGCAACCACGACTACATGATCATGGCGACCGAGGGCTTCCAGAGCAGCGGCAACTCCAACATCACGCTCGGCACCTCCGGCGGCGGTGGCGGTGGTGGCGGCGGAGGAGGTGGCGGCGGTGGCGGATGCACCGCCTCGCTCTCCGCCGGCGAGCAGTGGGACGACCGCTACAACCTCAACGTCTCGGTCAGCGGTGCCAGCAGCTGGGAAGTGCGGGTCAACGTGCCGTCCCCGGCGAAGGTACTGGCGACCTGGAACGTGAACGCCGACTACCCCGACGCCCAGACCCTGGTCGCCTCGTCCAACGGCAACGGGAACAACTGGGGCATGACGATCGACCACAACGGCAACTGGACCTGGCCGTCGGTCTCCTGCAGCGCGAACTGACCTGACGACAGGCAGCACGCCTCAACCCGTGGCGCGGCGGCACCGGCCGCCGCGCCACACCCGCCGGTTCAGGGCACGAGCAGGGTCTTGCCGACGCTGGTCCGGGACGCGATCGCGGCATGGGCCTCGCGGGCCTCGTCCAGGCGGAAGGTCTGACCGACGGTCGGCCTGAACCGGCCGGCCGCGGCCTCCGCCAGCGCCTCCTCGGCCCGCCGCCTCCTGCCGTCCCCGTCGAGGGAGGGCAGGTCGAACAGGCCGGTGACGCGCACCCCCTTCTCCCGCGCCTCCGCCGCACCGGTCTCGGCGAAGTCGCCGCCGGAGGCGCCGTAGGCGAGCAGGTGGCCACCGCGCGCCGTGATGCCGAAGGCCTCCCGTCCCAGGCGGCCGCCCGCTCCGTCCAGGACGACATCGGGCCCCTTCCCCGACGTGGCCTCGCGGACCCGCCGGGTCCAGTCGGGCTCGGAGTAGTCGACCACGGCCTCCGCACCCAGCTCGCGGGCCAGCGCGAGCTTGCGCGGGCCCCGGGCGGCTCCGATGACGCGGGCGCCCGCGCGGGCCGCCATCTGCACCAGCAGGCTGCCGGCGCCCCCGGCCGCCGCGTTCACCAGGACCCGGTCGCCGGCGGTGAAGCGGGCGGCCTCGGCGAGCTGCAGCGCCGTGGGGCCGTCGTGCAGCAGCGCCAGCGCGGCCTGGCCGTCCAGTCCGCCGGGCAGGCGGACGAGGTAGCGGGCCGGTGCGGCGACCAGCTCCGCGTAGCCGTCGGTCGGGGTCAGCGGCACGTGGGTCTCGGGATCGCGCTGCCCCGTCTCGGCGAGCACCTCGGCGCCCACGAGCCCGGGGTCCGCACCCTCTCCGACGGAGACGACCCGGCCCACCACCCCGCTGCCGGGGACGTAGGGCGGCCGCATCCGGAAGTACTCCCGCCCCCATCCCGAACGGAGCTGGGCGTCGAGGAACATGACGTCCGACGCCGCCACCGCGACGAGCACCTCGCCCGGACCGGCCTGCGGATCCGGCCGGTGCGCCGGACGCAGAACCTCGGGGCCGCCGAACCGCTCCGCCTCTGCAACACGCATGATCTGGTCGCCTTCCCGCTGCTGGTGACTGAACGACGCGCACCAGTCTTGTTCCTCAACCAAAGTTGAGGTCAACCGCGGGCCTCCCGCGCCCCCCGGTCACGCGCCCCGGTAAAGCCCGGCGGCCACAGCCCGGCGGCGCTCGGGACGGCAGAGGACGTCGGCGCTGTCGGTGTACTGGTCGATGCTGCCGGTCGGCGGAAGCGCGCGTACAGCGCCGTCGGCGACCGTCTCCAGGAGGGCCTGGGCGAAGCGCTCGGCGTGCAGGACCCGGAACGGTCGGGCGTGGTAGGGGCGGGTGCGCGGGTTCAGGTCGGGGGTGAGGCCGAGGGCGTTATGCGCGGCAGCGACGCGCTCGTAGGCCGCGGCCAGGTGGTGCTCGCGGTCGCGCCAGGACGCGGCGGCCGTGGCGGCGGTCAGCAGCGGGGCCAGCGCCGGCGCGCAGGGGAGTCGAGCGAAGGCGCTGCCGAGCCACTTGCCGTAGGGAGGATACCGGCGCGCCATCAGCAGGCACAGGCGCATCAGGTCGCGCACCACCCGGGCCGCAGCCACCGCCGAGCCGCACTCGTCTCCCACCTCTCCACAGCGTCCGACGAACGCCTCCTCCTGGCTGATGCGCTGCCACTGGCACGCCAGGACGTAGCGCCACACGTCGTCCGGATACCAGGACAGGCGTCGGCGCACCGCGCCGAGGTCGCCCAGGCCGTCGTGGAAGACCGCCCCGCCCGTGGTGTCGGCCAGCACCTGGGCGGGAGTGGCCAGCCAGTCGAACAGAGTGGTGTCCGATCGCGGATCGAAGCCGAGGTGTCCGGTGAGCCAATCGCCGAGACCGGTGATCGCGACCGCGTGGTGCGGACGCCCGGCGGAGGCCCGCATGTGCCGGGTGCCGTCCGCGCCGACGGGTTCCAGATTCGTGGGATAGCCCCGAAAGGTCGCAGGCAGGCGGCCGGTGAGCAGATCGGCGACGGCGTCCGCGTGCCGTTCGGCGTCGTGCCCGCTGAGGAACACCTGCAGGCGCGGCCCCCAGTCGTGGTCGGTGGAGCGGACCGTGTCGAACCCCACTACCTCCGAGCCCGGGCCGATCAAAGCGGCCGTGTGCACCAGGTGCGGCACGGCGTCGCTCAGCGCCGGTCCGACGACCTCTCGGTAGAGGTCGCCCGCCAGCCGCAGTCCGGGGACGAAGTCGTCGGCCATGCGCCGCATGGTGCCAAACCGCGGCGCGCACGGCGAAGGGATTTCGGTGCGCGAGGGCCCGCCCGGCGGCCCGGCGGGGTGCGGGAGGGGGTCTGTGGGGCGGGGTGGGTGCGACTCGGCGTTGGACGAGGCGCTGACCTGGCCGACGGTCCTCGGCGGTGTCGGCGTCGTAGTCTGCGTGGGCGTCGCCGTGCGCATCCGGCTCGGTACGGGCGCGGCCAGGAGGAAGCTCGCGAGAGGAAGGGGTCCCCGTGTTCACCGGACTCAGTGCGTTCCCGCTCACGCCGACCACCGACGACGGGATCGACGAAGCGGCCTACGAGCGCATGGTCGGCCGGATCGCCGCCTCCGGCGCCGACTCGGTCGGCGCCCTCGGATCCACCGGCGGCTACGCCTACCTCGGCCGGCGGGAGCGTGCCCGCGCCGCCCGGTTGGCGGTGCGCAGCGCCGGCACCGTGCCGGTGATGGTCGGTATCGGGGCCCTGCGCACACGCGACGTGCTGGAGAACGCCGAGGACGCGCAGCAGGCCGGGGCCTCTGCTGTGCTGCTGGCGCCCATGACCTATCAGCCCCTCACCGATGACGAGGTGTTCGGGCTGTACGAGGACGTCGCCGCACACCTCTCGGTGCCCCTCGTCGTCTACGACAACCCGGTCACCACACATGTCTCCTTCAGCGACGAGCTGCACGGCCGGATCGCGCACCTCCCGGGCGTCGCCTCGGTCAAGATCCCGCCGGTTCCCGCCGACCCGGGCGAGGCGCGCGCCCGCGTCGCCGGGCTGCGGGCGGCCGTACCCGCCGACGTGACGATCGGTGTCAGCGGGGACGGGGCGGGCGCGGACGGCCTGCTGGCCGGCTGCGACGCCTGGTACAGCGCCGTCGCCGGCGTCCTGCCCGAGGCCTGCCTCGCCGTCGCGCGGGCGGCCGCCGCGGGGGAGGCCGAGCGGGCCCGCGCCCTGTCGGCGGAACTGGATCCGCTGTGGGAGCTGTTCGTCCGCTACGGCAGCTACCGGGTGATATCAGCGATCGCCGTGGAGCTCGCTCTTGCCTGCGAGCCGAACCTGCCCCGCCCGGTCCGCCCGCTCGACGCAGCCGGCCGCCGCGCGGTCGCCGCGGCGCTCGACACGATAGGCCGGACCTCCTGACCGCCCGCTGCGCCCCCGAACCGCAGGACGCGGCAGCCGGGCCCCGCCGCACCGCGGGGCCGAAGGCCGGCCGTGTCATTCGGGAGCGGCCCGGCGGCCGAAGCGGTCGCGGTCGGCCGCCGGGCCGAGGCCGGTCCTGCGCCGCATCAGGGTCCGCAGGTCGGCCGCCGTTCCCGGGCCGCTCGCGGCCGCCACCGCCTCCACGCGCACCTCCCCGCACTCGACGAGGAAGCCCCGTCCTGGCACCAGGCGCCTCGATCCTTCTCGTCGAGGCCGGCGGCACGGTCAGCACCGGCGGCCGCCACGAGAAGAGCCCCGAGGCGTCGAGTCCGCGCGCCGTCGCGAACCGGGCGATGTCCGCATGAGCGGTCCGGGCCGCTCGTGCGGCGGCGCGGCGGCGCGGTGCGTCCGGCGCGAGCCTGGGTGCAGCGCGGCCACCCTCGGCCCTCCCCAGCGTGGCGCCGCGCGCCTACCGTGGCTTGCATGGACACGGACAACCCGCTGGGAGGGTTCCTGCGAGCGCGCCGCGGACTCGTGCGGCCGGAGGACGCCGGAATCCCGGCTGGGCCCCGGCGCCGGGTGGCGGGCCTGCGCCGGGAGGAGGTCGCGATGCTCGCGGGTGTGAGCACCGACTACTACGTGCGCCTGGAACAGGGCCGGGAGCGGCACCCCTCCGCGCAGGTCGTCGACGCCCTCGCCCGGACCTTGGACCTGGGCGAGGACGAGACCTCCCACCTGCACCGGCTGGCGCTCCCGCTGCCGGGCCGGCGCCGCCGCGCCGCACGGCGGGAGCAGGTGAGCGCGAACCTGGCCCGGATGATGGCGGCCTGGCCGCAGACCCCGGCCCTCGTGCTCGGCCGCCGCCTCACCGTGCTGGCGCACAACGCGCTGGGCGGCGCCCTGTTCGACGGCCACGCCTACAGCAGGGACCTGGTCCGGCTGGTGTTCCTCGATCCGGACGCCCGTGAGTTCTACCCGGACTGGGAACGGGTCGCCGCCAACACGGTCGGCGGCCTGCGCGCGGCCGTCGGGACGGACCGCGACGACCCGGAGCTGGTCGAGACCGTGGGGGAGCTGTCACTGCACAGCGCGGAGTTCCGCCGGCTGTGGGCCCGCCACGACATCCGGCAGAAGAGCCATGACACCAAGCGGTTCCGGCACCCCCTCGTCGGTGAGCTGACGCTGGGCTACGAGGCGCTGAGCGTCAACAGCGCCCCCGGCCAGCAGGTCGTGGTCTACCACGCCGAGCCGGGGAGTCCGTCCGCGCAGGCGCTGTCCCTGCTGGGCAGCCTGACCGCCGGCACAGGGCGGCCCGCCGGCGAGCGCGACCGCGTCCGCGAGTAGAGCCGCCTACCGCTCCACCCGCTCCACCGCACTGCCCGGCCGCACGGCGCCGCAGGCCGTACGGCCGGTCGACAGCGCTCTGCGGCCGAGAGGTCCTCCGCCCCCGGGCCCCGGGCGCGAACGGGCGCGGGCCCTCACCCGCGCCGCCCGTGCGCGTCGGCGCATGCGAGGTACCGCGGGATCGGCGGCGGCCGCCGGGTGCTCGCCGTCCTTCCACGTCGACATCGCCGCGGCGGCCGTCCGCGAGGGCTGCACGACGACGTCGCACAACGTTCCGCCGCGCGATGAACCTCGACGATGCGGCGACCGCCGCGTTCGCGCTGCCCCCGGGGGGCGGCAGCACGACCGCGTCCTCCCAGGAGGCGCGGGAGGACCTGCACCGCGCCGGCGCCGCCCCGCCCGGCCCGGGGGCGCTGTGCAGCGGCGTGACCAGCGCGGGAGAATGGTGGGCACCGACGACGGCCGCGGGTCAGCCGCCCCGCCGGTCCGGGTCCCGTGCGACGGTGCAAGGAGTTCCGATGAGCGCAGACGTCCCCACTGAACAGACGCATGCCTGCTGCGCCCCCGCTCGGGGCGAGGAGCGGGCCGCCGAGGGGCCGGTGCCCGTCGCCGAGGCGGCGGCCGCCGCTCCACCGCACGGCGGGTGGCGGGAGCCGGCGGGCGGAACGTTCCTCATGGGTACCGCCGACGGCCCTTACCCCGAGGACGGCGAAGGGCCGGTCCGGGAGGTGGCGCTCAGCCCGTTCGAGATCGCCGCCACAGCGGTCACCAACGCCGAGTTCGCGGCGTTCGTCGAGGGCACGGGCTATGCGACCGACGCCGAACGGTACGGCTGGTCGTTCGTCTTCGCGGGCTTCCTGCCGCGCCGGTTCCCGCCGACCCGGGGCGCCGCCGGCGCGCCGTGGTGGCGCCAGGTGCACGGCGCCGACTGGCGCCACCCGGAGGGCCCCGGCTCCGGGCTGCGCGGACGCCGGGACCACCCGGTCGTGCACGTCTCGCACGACGACGCGCTCGCCTATTGCCGGTGGGCCGGCACCCGGCTGCCGACCGAGGCGGAGTGGGAATACGCGGCGCGGGGCGGCCTCTCCGGCCGGCCCTACCCGTGGGGCGACGAGCGCGAGCCGGGCGGCGAGCACCGGATGAACGTCTGGCAGGGGGAGTTCCCCGAGCGCAACACCGCCGCCGACGGCTATACCGGCACCTGCCCGGTGGACGCCTTCCCGCCCAACGGCTACGGGCTGTACAACACGACGGGCAACGTGTGGGAGTGGTGCGCGGACTGGTTCAACCCGCGCTACCACCGCAAGGGCCCGTGGACCGACCCCACGGGACCCCGCTACGGGCAGTCCCGGGTGCTCAAGGGCGGCTCGCACATGTGCCACGAGTCCTACTGCTTCCGCTACCGGACGTCGGCGCGGATGGGCAACTCCCCGGACAGCTCCAGCGGCAACACCGGGTTCCGCGTGGCGCGCTGACGCGGGCCCGGCGGCGGGCCGGTCACCGGGCGCACGGCGGCGGCCCCCGCTCCGGTGCGGGCCGCGCCCGCACCGGACCGGGGGCCTTGGGCTCCCATCGCCCGGGCGCGTGCGCGCCCGGACGGCGGAGGCGTCAGCCGCCGTCGGCGGCGCGGCCGCGGCGGCGCCGGACGTAGATGCGGTCACCCTTGGGCCCGGTCCACTCCATGCGCACGACACCGGGCACGGCGGCGTCGCCGATGCGCGCGGGATCGGACCAGTAGCCGGCGGCGGGGTTGCGGAAGAACGTCGCCCACAGCTTGCCGCGGTGGTCCTCGAACATGTTGTTGTGGCCGATCCCCACCCCGGCGGTCCACCTCCGGGAGTAGGGCCCCTCGAAGTTGTCGGAGACCGCCATCACCGTGTCGTACTGGAACTGCTCGCGGCCGTCACCGCGCGGGTCGTAGGCGTAGCGCGTGCCGCCGTCGGCCCCGGTCGACCTCCGGCTCCAGACGCTCTGCAGGAGGTAGTACCTGCCGCCGTGCTTGTGCACGTAGGCGCCCTCGATGTAGGGCTCGGGGGAGTAGGGCCGCTGCTGGAACGCCGGGAGGCCGGTCGCCGGGACGATGTCCTCCATGTCGTCCCGGAACCTGGCGTAGAGGTCGTTGTGCAGCACCAGCCACGCGTCGTCGCCCTCGGTGTAGATGCCGCCGTCGATGTGGTGGTAGGCCCCGGGCTCGATGAACCCCGGCCCGCCGAGGAACGACTCGCCCAAGGGCTTCTCCAGGCTCCCCTCGATGAGCCGGTAGGGGCCTTCGACCCCGCCTTCGCTGACGAGTACGAAGGAGCCGACCTTCCGGGAGTGGTCGCCCATGCAGGCCGCGATGTACCAGGTGCCCCGGAAGTGGTGCACCTCCGGGGCCCAGGCCTGGCCGCGCTTGCCGAACCGCTCGTCGTACCAGTACTCCTGCCACGGCGCGACGACGGTGCGCCCGGCCCGGTTCTCGTCGACGAACTCCGGCGACCACACCTTGCCCTTCTCGGCGCCGGGCCTGATCCCTGTGGTGTCGGCCAGCCTCCACGGCCCGTGCAGCGACGGCGCCACCCACACGAAGATGCCGTCGTTGTAGGGAGCGGCCTTGTCGAGCCCGGGCACCCGCGAGGTGCCGGTGGCGACGTACATCGGGCGGTTGCCCACCACGAAGCAGTTCACGTAGGTGTCGCGCATCCAGACCCGGCCGAGCTCCTCGTCGCGGGGGCGCAGCTCCAGCGGCAGGAGGAAGGAGTTGTCCTCGCGCGGCCACAGGTCCTTGCGGATGTCGGCGAGGCCGTAGGGCTCGAGCTCGGGCCAGTTCGCCGGGTACCGGCCCTTCGCGGCGGAGCCCGGAGCCGCGTGGGCGGCGGTCGCGGGCAGCGCCGCCGCGGCGCCCAGGCCGGCGGCCGCCGCCAGCACGGAACGGCGGTCGATGTGCAACCTGTTCTCGGAGTCGGTCATCGGTCACGTCCTCCTTCGGCCCGCGCAGCGCCGGTGCCCTTCCGGGGCAGCGGTTCCGGCGCGCGGGGCCATCTGCTGTGCGCCGCCCGTGCCCGGGCGACGCGGGGGAAACAACGGGGTGTGCCTGCAGCGGAGCGGAACGGAGCGGCGCGGCCCCGGACCCTTCCCGCGGCGGCACGGCGGTGCCGGTGCGCGTGGCCACGGGTGCGCGCCCGGGCGAGCGGACGGTCGGGCCCCTCCGGCCGGGAGCTAGGGGGTGGTGCCGGCGGGTTCGAACGCGCTGAGGCTGGGGTCGTAGTCGGCTTCGCCGATGTCGTACATCGACGTCATCCAGTGGTAGAAGTTGTCGCCCCGGTCGCGGAGCAGGTCGTACAGCCGCCGCATGAGGCGGCGCCGCGTCCGGGACATCTCCGGGTGCGTGTACCTGTTGCTCAGCTCGTGGGGGTCGTCGTGCAGGTCGTAGAGCTCGTTGACGGACTCGGGGTTGACGATGAGCTTGTAGCGGTCGTCGCGGATCATCCGCTGCGGGTAGGGGAAGTGGTGGCCGTGGAACTCGGCGAGCAGCTCGTCGGGCCAGTCGGGGTGCTCGCCGCGGACGAGCGGCAGCAGGCTGCGGCTGTCCACCGCCGCCGACGTGTCGCACCCGGCGAGCTGCAGGACCGTGGCGGTGCAGTCGGTGAGGGTGACGAACTCGTCGCGCACCTGGGGCGGGGCTCCGGGCACGCGCACGATTCCGGGGATCCGGTAGATGTCCTCGTACATCGCGGGGCCCTTGTCGTGCAGTCGGTGGGCGCCGGTGAACTCGCCGTGGTCGGCGGTGAAGAACACCGACGTGTCCTCCGACAGCCCGAGCTCGTCCATCCGGTCGAGGATGCGGCCGATCTGGCCGTCGATGAGCGTGACGTAGCCCCAGTAGACGGCGATCAGCTTGCGGGTGACCTCGATCGGCATGGTGTCGAAGGTCCAGTGGGCGCTGTAGTTGCGCTGGACGCCGGGCTTGCCGTCGAAGGTCTCGGCGATCGAGGGCGGCAGCTCGACCAGACCGGGGTCGTAGAGGTCGTAGTACTCGTCGGGCAGCAGATAGGGCAGGTGCGGCCCGAAGAAGTGGGTGGCCAGGAAGAACGGCCTGCCGTCGGCGGCGTACTTGTCGAGCTGCTCGATGGCGCGCGTGGCGAGGTAGTGCTCGAAGGTCGCCTCGACCGGCTGCTGCAGGCGGGCGGCCAGCAGGTTTCCGGGGTTGCCGTTGGGCGTGGTGCCGCGTACCGGGTCTGTGATCCGGTACGGCGGCAGACCGCGCTCCTGCAGGTAGGCCAGGTAGTCGGGGTGGTCGACCGGGTTGTGCCAGCCCTGCATGTCGGGACCGTCGAACCCGTAGGAGGCCGCGTTGCGGTGGGTGCCGCCGTGGAACTTGCCGATCAGGCCGAGCTGGTAGTCCTGCTCGCGCAGTGCCTCGGGGAAGGTGAAGACGTCCTCGTTCAAGTCCTCCAGGTAGCCCACGTTGCGTTCGTAGTTGGCCAGCAGGCGGTGCCGGAACGGCGCTTGTCCGGTGAGCAGGCTGGCCCGCGCGGGCGTGCAGATGGCGGTGGGGGTGTAGCACCGGTCGAACCGGGCGCCGGTGGACGCCAGCCTGTCGATGTTGGGCGTGGCCACGTGCGGGTTCCCGTAGCATCCCAGGGTGTCGACGCGGTGCTGGTCGGTCATGAGGAAGAGCAGGTTCACTTCTGGTACGCCTTCATGTAGAGATCGCCGGTGTAGTAGTCCTCCGGGGCCGGGACGGACTGGAGCTGGCCGGTGTCCACGAAGAACTCGCTCAGTCCGTTGAGCCACTGGTCGGTGGTGCCGTCCTCGGTCGCCTTGACGAGGTCGGCCGTCGGCATGGTCTCGACGTTGGCCGCGTCCCGCTCGACGTCCTTCTCGGAGATCTCGAGCATCTCGGCGGTCTGGGCGATGGTCTCGTCGGGGTGCTCGGCCCGCCAGTCGTTGGCCTTCTGGAGCACGCCGATCACCTTGGTGGTGGTCTCCTCGTCGACGCCGTTGCCGCCGACGAAGGCGGTGGGGAAGGACTTGTCGCCCATGTCGCGGGTGCTGGCGACCTCGTTCAGCTCCGGCACCTTCTCCTTGATCGTGTCGATGAGCGGGTACCAGATCCCCGCGCCGTCGATCTGGCCGGAGGCGAAGGCGGAGACCACGGTGGAGGGCTCCATGGGCACCTTCTGGACGTCGTCGGGGGACATTCCGGCGTCTTCGAGCGCGAGGTTGAGCGCCATCTCGCCGGAGGTCCCCTCGGGCACGCCGACCTTCTTGCCCTTCAGCCCCTCGATCGAGGAGATGCCCGGCTGCGCGATGACGCGGTCGGCGTAGGCGAGGGTGTTGATGGCCACGACCTTGCACTTGCCGGATGCGGGCAGCCACATCGCGCCGGGGCCGATGTAGCCGAAGTCGAGGTCGCCGGCGCCCAGGGCCTGGATCTGCACGGGCCCGTTGGTGAAGGACTTGACGTCGACGTTCAGGTCGGCGTCCTCCCACAGGCCCTGGTTCTCGGCGATGGCCAGGAGGCTGGCGCCGTTGTAGTCGCTGATGTAGCCGAACTTGACGTCCGTGGCGCCTCCTTGGCCGGCGTCGGAGCCGCACGCCGTCATCGACAGTGAGGAGACGGTCACGGCGAGTATCGCGGCGAGGGTAGGACGGGAAAAGCGCATGGGGGGTCGGTCCTTCCGTGGGATGGCGATGGGTTCTGTACGGGGTGGGCGGGCCGGGCGGTCCGGGGGAGCGGCCCCGGTCGCAGCGGGTGCGGCCCGGTCGGAGGGGACCGGCACCGCGCGCCGGCGCAGCGGGTCAGTGCGCGGGCGCGGGGGTCTCCTGGTGGTAGACGGAGTGCCACACCTCGTTGCGGATCCGGCTGAAGTCGGCGGAGAGCCGCACCTGCTCCGTCCGCGGGTAGGGGAGGTCCACGTCGATGATCCGGTGGATGCGGCCCGGCCGGGCCGCCATCACGATCACGCGCCGGGCGAGGTAGACGGCCTCGTCCACGTCGTGGGTGATGAACATGACGGTGCGCTGCTCCTTGGTCCAGGTCTCCAAGAGCTGGTCCTGCAGCTGGACCCGGGTGAGCGCGTCCAGGGCGCCGAAGGGCTCGTCCATGAGCAGCACCTGCGGACTCACGGCGTAGGCGCGGGCGATGGCGCAGCGCTGCTTCATGCCGCCCGACAGCGTTTTGGGCAGGGCATCGGCGAACTCCGTGAGCCCCACGAGGTCGATCGCCCGCTGCGCCCGGCGGGCGCGCTCGTCGGCGGAGATGCCGGCGATGCGCAGGCCGAACTCGACGTTGCGGCGCACGGTGAGCCAGGGGAACAGGGCGTACTGCTGGAAGATCACGCCGCGGTCCGGTCCGGGGCCCTCCACGCGCAGGCCGTCGACGAGCACCTCGCCCGAAGTCGGCTCGTCCAGCCCCGCCGCCAGGTTGAGCAGCGTGCTCTTGCCGCAGCCGGACGGGCCGACGACGGTGACGAACTCCCGGTCGGCGATCTCCAGGGACACGCCGTCGAGCGCGGTGAAGACGGAGTCCTTCATCGGGTAGGACTTCGCGGTGTCGCGGAATTCGATCTTGTTCTCGGGCTTGTCGGTCATCGGCGCTCCTGCCAGCCGGTGAGGCGCTTCTCGGCGAGCAGCAGCAGCCGGTCCATGGCCATACCGAGAACGCCGATGGCGATGAGGCCCACGAAGATGGTGGGCAGGTCGTAGTAGAGCTGGGCCTGCTGCATCCGGTAGCCGAGCCCCGCCTGGGCGGCGATCAGCTCGGCGGCGACCAGGGTGGCCCAGGAGGCGCCCAGCCCGGTCCGCATGCCGACCAGGATGAACGGGGCCGACGCCGGGATGATGACCTTCACGAAGATGGTCCGGTCCGGCGCGCCCAGCACGCGTGCCGCATTGATCAGCGTGCGGTCGACGTTGACCACGCCCTGCAGGGTCGACACCACGCTGAACAGGAAGGCAGCGAGGAAGATCACGAAGATCTTGGGCACCTCGCCGATCCCCAGGAGCACGATCGCCAGCGGGATCAGGGCCAGCGGCGGGACCATGCGGAAGAACTGGACGTAGGGCTCCAGCAGCCCCCGCGCCGTGGGGTACCAGCCCATGAGGAACCCGATCGGCACGGCGAGCGCGGTGCCGAGCGCGAAGCCGATGAACACCCGCCGCAGGCTCGCGGCGAGGTCGCCGGCGAGGGTCCCGTCGACGGCCATCTCGAACGCGCGCGAGGCGACCGTGAGCGGTCCGGGCAGGTCGGCGATCCCCAACAGGGACACCAGGCCCCAGACCGCCAGGCCGATCACGAGCGAGGCGAGGTTGAGGACGAGCGAGCGCCTCGGACGCCGTCCGGTGCTGCGCGGCCGGGGGCGCGCCGGCGCCTCCTTCTGCGGTGGGGTGATCACGGCCATGGATGCTCCGGCCGGGTCGGGGGGTTGCTCATGAGTCCTCCTCGGACTTCGCGTTCATGGGGTAGCGGGAAAGCACGGGCGATTCGTGGAGCACCAGGGCGATGGCCCCCAGGGCGCCGCCGGTCTCGCCGAGCGTCGCCGGGCGCAGGTCCACCCACTGCCGCGAGAGCGGCATGACGCGCGCCCGCAGCGCCTCCTCCAGGGGCTCCAGCAGTGCCGGCCCGGTCGCGGCCAGTTCGCCCCCGATCACGACGAGGCCGGGGCCGACCGCGTTGCACAGCCCGGCGAGCACGTCGCCGACCCGGGCGCCCACGTCGGCGAGCAGGTCACGGGCGGTCGCGTCGCCCTCGCGCAGCGCCGAGGCCAGCGCCGGGACGTCCTCGGCCGTGCCGCCGCCGGCGCGGTAGGCGTCCAGCACCGCGCCGGCGGAGGCCACGGTCTCCAGGCAGCCGGTGCCGCCGCACTCGCAGGGCTTCCCGTCCTCGACGACCTTGATGTGGCCGAACTCGCCGGACAGGCCCTGCGGTCCGCGGTGCAGAGAGCCGCCGAAGACCAGCCCGCCGCCGACGCCGTAGGAGAGCCGGAGGTAGACCATCTCCCGGCTCCCGGCCGCCGCGCCCCACGTGGCCTCGGCCAGGGCGGCGAGCCGCGTGTTGTTGTCGGTGACGACCGGAACCTCGAAGCGCTCGTGCAGCAGGTCGGGGAGGCCGTCCACACCGCGGGCGGGCGTGGCCTCGTCGCCCGGGTTGAAGACGGGGCCGACGACGCCGACGCCGACGGCGGTGAGCGAACCCAGGTCCAGGCTTCCGTCGCCCAGGGAGTGGACCAGCCGCCCGGCGAGGTCCACCCGCTCGGGCCAGGTCAGCTCGGCCGCGTGCGCGGCGCTCGCCGTGCCGATGACGTCGTGCGCGACGTTGACGGCGGCCACGTGGACGGCGCGGCGGGCGAAGTCGATGCCGATCACCTGGCCGGCGCCGGGGTTGAGGGTCAGCTTCTCCACGGGGCGCCCGCGCTTGCGCTCGGCGGGCTCGGGCAGGGAGGCGACCACGGCGCCGTTAGCGACGAGCTCGGCGACGATCTCGTAGAGGGTCGTCCTGGACAGCCCGCTGAGGCTGCCGAGACTGCTCCGGCTCAGGGGGCCGTGCTTGCTCAGCAGTTCGAGGACGAGCTCTTTGTGGCCACGTCTGAGTCGCGTCAGTGGGCCGGCCTGGGACGACATGCCGACAGCATGCGACCGGGGTGTGATTTTCGTCAAGACCCCGAAAAAAATAGGTGCGACAGGGTCGCCGAAGCGTGCGGGCCGCCTCACCGCAGGTGAGGGCGGGGGAGTGCGCGGCGGCGGCCGCGGGCGCTCCGGCGCGGCACCGCCTGCGGCCCCCTTCCGCGTCGGCGCACGGGAGGCTCCCGGTGGCGGCGGTGCGGTCGCGGCGGCCCGTTCGGCGCGGGCCGCGCCCGCGCTCCGCGTATCGGCGCCACCTCCGCGTTGGACCGCAGGGAGTATCGATGATAATTTATTATCGTTTTCGATGGAAACAACGTCTGGACGGTGCGGACGGCCGCCTGGACGCGAAGGTCCGAAGCCGTCCGCCGGCGGGGCGCAACGCGTATTCGGCCGCCCCGCCGGCGCCGATTCCCGAACGGGCCGATACGGGTGCGCGGGAGCACGCCGGAGTGCGGTCGAGGAGAATCTGCGAATTGCGGGGGCGCGTCGGCTGACACCACCGGGAAACGTCGAACGAGGGGGTCGTGGAATGCCGGAGGAATTGCGCATCGTCGGGCTTGAGGAGCACGTGGTACTGCCGGTGCTGATGGAGGCCTGGGCGCGTGCGGGACTGCCGCAGAGCCCGCAGCTCGGATACGGCGACGAGCCCCTGGCCAGGCGGCTTCGGGACGTCGGCGAGCGGCGCCTGGCCGACATGGACGACCAGGGCGTCGACGTCGCCGTTCTCTCGCTGTCCACGCCGGGCGTGCAGGACCTTGCGGCCGCGGAGGCCGCGGCCGTCGCGCGCGAGGCGAACGACGCGCTCGCCGACACCGTCGCCGCCAACCCCCAGCGGTTCCAGGCGCTGGCGGCCGTCCCGACACCCGATCCCGAGGCCGCGGCGGCCGAGCTGGAGCGAGCCGTCACCCGGCTCGGCTTCCGCGGTGCGATGCTGTACGGGCGCACCGGCGACCGGCCGGCCGACGCCCCGGAGTTCGACGACCTCTACGCCGTCGCGGAGCGGCTGCGGGTGCCGCTGCACTTCCACCCGCAGACCCCGCCGCAGCCGGTCGTCGACGCCTACTACTCCGGCCTGCCCGGCCCCCTCGGCGGAATCCTGGCGACCGCGGGGCTGGGCTGGTACTACGACCTCGGCGTCCAGTACCTGCGGATGGTCCTCTCCGGAGTGTTCGACCGCCACCCCGATCTCCAGGTCATCGCCGGGCACTGGGGCGAGGTGGTCCTCTTCTACCTCGACCACGTGGGGATCACGGCCCCCGCGGCCGGCCTTGAGCGGCCGCTCATCGACTACTTCCGGCAGAACTTCTGGGTGGCGGGCAGCGGCACGGTGAGCGAGCGCTACCTGCGGTGGACGGCCGAGGTCGTGGGCACCGAGCGCATGCTGTACTCGACCGATTATCCGTACACCTTCGGAACGCGGCCCGGCGGCTTCCCGTTCCTCGACACCAGCGGCGGTGTGGCGCGGTCGTTCCTCGAACAGGCGCCGTTCACCGAGAAGGAGAAGGCGGCCATCGGCTACGGCAACTGGGACCGCCTCACCGGCCACGTCGCCGGCAACATCGCCGCCGGCCGGGAGGACCCCTCGCGGGCCTGACGCCATTCGCGCACGGCCGCCGGACCGGGGCGGCACGGAATCGGCCGGGCTTAGCGGTGCCGAGGGAATCCGCGCACCGCAGAATGCGCGGTCGTCCCGCCAAGAGGCCTTTCCGGTGGATTTCGGCTCGCTCGGATATCGGAGCGAGACCACACCGGGTCGCCTCCTCTCGGATTCCGGCGACCGCGATTCCCGCCCTCTCACCTTCCCGGACGGAACGGCTGTGCGTCCCTTCCGGAAGGTGCGCGGTCGAAAGGCGTTCCGCGCCGGGAATCGGCGCCCACCCCGCCCCCGCTCACGCGAACGGCGCGGCCGGGGCGTGGGCTGGCGCGGCGGTCGGCCGGGGGTGAATCAGGCGACGTCGCGGCGGCGGACCAGGAGGATCGAGGCTCCGGCGAACACCACGACGTAGCCGACCAGCACCAGGATCGCGGTGCCGCCGTCGACCGCGTCGGTCACGCCCGGTGTTGACCCCGGCTCGACGCCCAGGGACGCGGCGAGCGAGCCCGCGGTGGTGCCCGGAAGGTAGCTCTGCACGGCCTCGACCGCCTCCAGCGACGATCCGAACAGCCGCAGCAGATTCTCCACCGCAAGCGCCCAGACCACGCCGAGGCCGACGGCCAGCGCGGTGCCGCGCACCAGGGTCGCCAGGAACGCGCCGGCCAGCGCCCACATGGAGACCATCAGCCAGGCCGCACCGACCCCGGTGAGAACCTCGTCCGCGGGCGGCCACTGCGCGGGGTTGTCGGTGAACGCGGCGACGAGCAGGCTCGCCGACGCGTCGGCGCCGAACGCCAGCAGCACCACCGGCAGCAGCAAGGCCACCAGGGCCGCAAGCTTGCCCGCCATGACCGACTCCCGCCGGGGTCCCATGGTCAGCAGTGCCTTCATCGTGTCCCACCCGTACTCGCCGCCCACCGCGAGCACCCCGACGATCAGCGCGAGGGCGCCGGCGAACATCGGGTAACCCCCGATGGCGGTGGGCACGAGCTCGGCGGGCAGCGCGCCCGCGAGGTCCCCCGCGGTGGGGTCGGGCCCGTCCGAGCCGGTGCCGCCGGAGCCCGTCTCGGCGTTGGCATAGGGGAAGACGTAGCCGAACACCAGGCTGAGCACGACCCACGCGCCGACGACGGTCCACACCGCCGGCCGCTTGCCGAGCTTGACCGCCTCCGCCGTGAAACTCTCGATCATCGCTCCGCTCCGTCCGCGCTCGCCGTCATCTCGAAGAAGGTCTCCTCCAGGGACCGCTCGTGCCAGCCGATGGCGTGCAGGTCGACATCGGCGCGGACCAGTTCCCGGCTCAGCCGCGGCGCCTCGGCCGCGTCCACAGCCAGGTGCAGCGCTCCCTCGCGCGCGCTCACGCGGTCGGGGCCGTACAGCCGCTCGGCCACGGCACGGGCGTCCTCGCTCTCGGCGGCGACGACGCGCAGGCTGCCGCCGCCGCGCAGCTCGCGCACGGTGCCCTCGCGCACCAGCCGTCCCCGGGCGATCACCCCGACCCGGTCGCAGACCTGCTGCACGTCGCCGAGGAGGTGGCTGGACAGCAGCACCGTGCGGCCCCCGGCGCCCAGGTCGCGGATGAGGTCGCGCATGTCCGCCGTTCCCGCGGGGTCGAGCCCGTTGGTCGGCTCGTCGAGCACGAGCAGCTCGGGGTCGTTGAGCAGGGCGGCGGCGACCCCGAGGCGCTGCTTCATGCCCAGCGAGTAGCGCGCCGCCCGGTCGTCGGCGCGGTCGGAGAGGTCGACGGTCTTGAGGACCTCGTCGATGCGGGAAGCCGGTGCGCGCGCATACCGTGCGAAGACGCGGAGGTTGTCCCGTCCCGACAGGTAGGGGTAGAACGCGGGGCCCTCGACGAGCATCCCGACGCGGGCGAGCGTCCCCGGGTCGCCCGGCGCGGCGCCCAGCACCCGCGCGGTTCCGGCACTGGGCCGCACCAGCCCGAGCAGCATGCGCAGGGTCGTCGTCTTCCCCGCGCCGTTGGGTCCGAGGAAGCCGTAGATTTCGCCTTCGCGGATCCGCATGCCCACGGCGTCCACCGCCGTTCGGCGGCTGTAGCGCTTGGTCAGGTCCGCGGTCTCGACAACTGGTTTCGTCACAGGGCCATCGTGGGCCGATCGGCCCGCCCAGGTCGTCGGCCCCGGATCGGCTTTCGGCCTACGCGGTGGCGCGTAGAGTGCCTGCGCCCACCGCTCGCGGGCGGTGGCGCCGCCACCCGCGAGCGGGCGCCCCCGCGGGACGCCGCCGTCGCCCCCGGGGGGCACACCACGGCGCAGTCGTACGGCGGTGCCGCGCCCCCGGCGGCCGCCGGGGGCGGCGCCGGTCGGCAGCACCGAGTCGTGCGGCGACGGGTCGGCGGAGTCGGAGGCGGGTCAGCGCCAGCCGAGTTCGGGGGCGACGTAGTGCAGCAGGCTGTCGAGCACGTGGGCGTTGTAGTCCACGCCCAGCTGATTGGGCACGGTGAGCAGGAGCGTGTCCGCGGCGGCGACGGCCTCGTCGCGGGCCAGGTCCTCGACGAGCTTGTCCGGCTCGGCCGCGTAGGTCTTGCCGAACCGCGCGAGGCCGTCGTCGAGGTGGCCGACCTGGTCGGTGCTCCCGGCCTGCCGGCCGAAGAGCTGGTGGTCGAGCTCGCTCACCAGCGGGAAGACGCTGCGGCTCACCGAGACGCGGGGCTCGTGGGCATGGCCCGCCTCCTGCCACGCGTCCTTGAAGAGGCGGATCTGCTCGGCCTGCAGCTGGTGGAACGGCACACCGGTGTCCTCGGTGAGCAGCGTCGAGCTCATCAGGTGCATCCCCTGCCGGCCGGCCCATTCGGCGGTGGCGCGGGTGCCGGCGCCCCACCAGATCCGCTCGCGCAGGCCCGGGGAGTGCGGCTCGATCCGCAGCAGTCCCGGCGGGTTGGGAAACATCGGCCGCGGGTTCGGCTCGGCGAACCCCTCGCCCCTGAGGACGTCGAGCAGCTTCGCGGTGTGCTCCCGGGCCATGTCGGCGTCGGAGACGCCTTCGGCCGGGCGGTGCCCGAAGTACTCGTAGCCCTTGGCGACCTGCTCGGGCGAGCCGCGGCTGATCCCGAGCTGGAGTCGCCCCCCGGCGATCAGGTCCGCGGCGCCGGCGTCCTCGGCCATGTACAGCGGGTTCTCGTAGCGCATGTCGATCACGCCGGTGCCGATCTCGATCCGCTCGGTCCGCGCCCCGATCGCCGCCAAAAGGGGGAAGGGCGACGCCAGTTGCCGGGCGAAGTGGTGCACCCGGAAGTACGCCCCGTCGGCGCCGACCTCCTCGGCGGCGACGGCCAGGTCGATCGACTGCAGCAGTGCGTCGGAGGCCGACTGCACGCGGGAGTGCGGCGAGGGTGTCCAGTGCCCGAAAGACAGGAATCCGATGTTCTTCACAGTTTGGCCAACACCGCGCGCACGCTGGTATTCCGACGGCGAGGCGGGAGAGGGTGCCGACCGGGATGCCGGTGGCTCCGACCGGCGTTCAGCATGTGCGTCCGCTGCGGCACCGCAGCTCCCGCAGACGCGGGCAGACGGCGCTGGGCACGGCGTCGAAGGCGTCGCTCATCCCGTACCGACCCGCGGATTTTGCGGTTCTCGCAAAGGACTTTGCCCTCATGTCCCCGGCGGAGCAGTTTGGGGTTCGGGAGGTGGTCACGGTGAGTCGAGACAACCGACGTAGGACGTCGCCGACCCGGCGGCCGACGTCCGCGCGGCGGCCGCCTCCGGCGCCGCCGCGGGCGCGATCAAGTCCGGTCCCACCGCCGAGGAGACCGACCGCGCGGTGGCGGTCGACGACGCCCCCTTCTCATCGGAGCCGGAGGCCCGCCTGTGCGAGCACCTCTGGGCGACCGGCGCCACGGCATCCGACCGCAGCAGACCAACGAGAGGCGAGGACGATGGAAGCACAGTCCTGGGACGAGAAGTACGCCGGCCGCAAGCAGATGTTCAGCGGTGCCCCCAATGCGGTGCTCGTCGCCGAAGCGGCCGACCTGGCGCCGGGGCAGGCGCTCGACGTGGGCTGCGGCGAGGGCGCCGACGCCCTCTGGCTGGCCCGGCGCGGATGGCTGGTGACGGCGATCGACGTCTCCGGGGTCGCCCTGCAGCGCGCCGCCGCCGCGGGTGCCGACGTCGCCGACCGCGTGGCGTGGCGGCGCGGCGACCTGACCACCATGCCGCCACCCGTCGGCGCGTTCGACCTGGTGTCCGTCCAGTACGTCCCGCTCCCGCGCAGTCCGGACCACGCCGCGCTGCGCGGCCTGCTGGCGGCCGTCGCCCCCGGCGGCACGCTGCTCGTCGGCAGCCACGACCTCGCCGACCTGCCGGAGCGCCTCGAGCACGGGGCCGCACCGGGCGGCTACTACCAGCCCGCCGACATCGCCCGGCTCCTCGGCTCCGACTGGAGCGTCCTGGTCGACGAGGCCCGTCCGCGGAACGTGCCCGCGCCCGCGGGCACACACCACACCCGCGACACCGTCCTCCGGGCACAGCGCCTGCCGTGACGCGCTCGCGTCCGAGCACCGGCGGCCGCCACGCCGGGGGAGGCGGGACTCGTCCGCTCCTCCCGGTGGAAACCGCCGAAGCCGCGCGCGTCCTGCCAGAGGGTGTCAGGGATAGGGAGTAGAACGAGCAGGGGAGGGAGCGGGCGGCCGGAACGAGGGGGCGCGGACACGGTGAACGAAATGGGCGAGACGGACGGCACGGACGAGACGGGGCGGGCGGGCGGAGCCGGCGGGGCGCCGCTGAAGGGCAGGGTGGCCCTCGTAGCGGGGGCCACCCGCGGGGCGGGCCGCGCCATCGCGGTGGAACTGGGCCGCGCGGGCGCGGCCGTCTACGCCACCGGTCGCACCACCCGGACCGCCCGATCGGAGATGGACCGGCCCGAGACGATCGAGGAGACCGCCGAGCTGGTCCAGGCCGCGGGCGGCACCGCCACCGCGATCGCGGCCGATCACCTCGACCCCGACCAGGTGCGTGCGGTGACCGAGCGTATCGACGCCGAGCAGGGCCGGCTGGACATCCTGGTCAACGACGTCTGGGGCGGCGACGTCTACACCGTCTTCGGCAAGCGGCTGTGGGAGCTGTCCCTGGAGCAGGGCCTGCGCCAGCTGCGGCTGGGCGTCGACACCCACATCATCACCAGCCACTTCGCGCTACCCCTGATCAACCGCGAGCCCGGAGGCCTGGTCGTGGAGATGACCGACGGCACCGCCGAGGCCAACGCCGAGTACCGCTCCTCCGTCGGCTGCTTCTACGACCTGGCGAAGGTGTCGGTGCAGCGCCTGGCGCTGGCCCAGGCCGAGGAGATGCGGGCCGCCGGCGGCACCGCCGTCGCGGTGACCCCCGGGTGGCTGCGTTCGGAGATGATGCTGGACGCCTTCGGCGTCACCGAGGCGAACTGGCGCGACGCGGTCCGGCACCAGCCGCACTTCTGCATCTCCGAGAGCCCCGCCTACACCGGGCGCGCGGTCGCGGCCCTGGCCGCCGACCCCGACCGGGCCCGCTGGGCGGGCCGGACGGTCTCCAGCGGCGGGATGGCCCGGGTCTACGGATTCACCGACACCGACGGATCCCGCCCCGACGCCTGGCGCTACCTCGCCGAGGTCCAATGGGCGGGCCGGCCCGCCGACTGCACCGGCTACCGCTGAGCCTCAGCCTCCCGGCCCCGCCGCGGCGCCCCCGTGCTGCTCCCGGGGCACGACGGGCCTGCCGCGCGGTCGCGTGCGCAGCCGCCGCCCGCCGGGCGGTGGAGCCCGAACGCAGGCGAGAGGATCGGGAAGGCCGGTGCCGAAGCGCCGCCCGCCGGGCGGCGCCGCCGCGTCGAGCCCGCCGAGCCGGGCGATCGCCCTCCGGCCCGTCGCGGCTGAGGGCGCCTGCGACACGACTGCGACGCGGCGCGGACGGCCCGCCGACACCGGCACAGCACACTCGGCGCCATGACGCCAGTTCCACCTGCCGCGGCCGCCGGGCCCGCCCCGGGGCCCTCCATCGGACCGACCGCCGAACCGGGCACCGGGGGAAAGGCCCACCTGCACGCGTTGGACGGGCTGCGCGGTGCGGCGATCCTCGGAGTGCTGCTGTTCCACACCGGGCACCTGTCCGGCGGCTTCCTCGGGGTGGACCTGTTCTTCGCCCTGTCCGGCTACCTGATCACCGACCTGCTGCTGCGGGAGGTCGAGGCGACCGGCACCGTGTCCCTGGCGGCCTTCTGGGGCAGGCGGATCCGCCGGCTGATGCCCGCCCTGGTGACCATGCTCGCCGCCGTCACCGTCCTGGTCTGGGCGGCGGGACCGCCCGACATGGTGCGGACGACGCTCGCCGACGGCCCGTGGGTTCAGCTCAACCTGGTCAACTGGCACCTGATCGCGGAGTCGGCGGGCTACTGGGACCGGTTCGGGGCGGAGCGGGTGTTCGAGCACCTGTGGAGCATCGCCGTCGAGGAGCAGTTCTACCTGGTCTGGCCGGCGGTCCTGCTGGTCGCCGCCCGGACCGGGCGGCGGGCGGACCGCCGGGTCGCGGCCGTGGCGGTGCTGGCCTCCGCCGCGTCGCTGGTCCTGATGGTCGCAGTCGTCAGTCCGGCGGACCCGAGCCGCGTCTACACCGGTACCGACACCCGGGCGTTCTCGCTGCTGCTGGGCGCCGCGGTCGCCACCCGGCCGGCGCGTGCCGTGCTCGCGCGTGCGGTCGGCCGGTGGGCGGGTGCCGCCGCGGCGGTGGCGGCGGCCGGGATCACCGCCACGTGGCTGCTCGCCTCCGGTGCGGACTCGCTGTGGCTGTTCACCGGCGGGCTCTTCGCGCACTCCGCGGCCTCCGCCCTGCTGATCGGGCTGTGCGCGCAGTCGCCGCGGACGCCGGTGGCCAGGGCCCTCGCCTGGCGTCCGTTGCGGTGGTTCGGACTGGTCTCCTACAGCCTGTACCTGTGGCACTGGCCCGTCATCGTGCTGCTCTCGCCGGAGCGCACGGGACTCGGCGGATGGCCGCTTACGGCGCTGGTGTGCGGCGTCGCGACCGGTCTGGCCGCGCTGTCGAAGTACCTGATCGAAGACCCGATCAGGTTCCGCGCCGCGTGGGCCCGAGGGCGGAGCGGACTGGTCGCCTTCGCCGCCGCCATGATCGGCCTGGCCGTGCTGTGGGCGGCCCTGCCCGCTCCCGCTCCCCCCGCGGTCGACGTCACCGCGCTGGACTGATCACTCCATCAGCGGGCAGGAACGCCGCCGGTCCGAATCCGGGGCGGGCTGGGTGAAGCGGACCTGCACCTTCGTGCTCTGGGAGCCGCCGCTCTGCACATGGACCCCCAGCGCCGTGCACACCAGCTGGTCGGTCCCCAGTGCGGTCACGTCGTCGGCCGTCAGCGGCACGTGGAGCCGGATCACGCCCCGCCCGTAGGCAACGCCCACCCGGGTCATCGATACCGGGGCGATCTCCGTCCGCAGGCCGGAAGCCTCGCCGGGGCCCGTCAACAGCAGGGACATCGCCTCGGGAACCGTGCCCAGGCCGCCGGTCCGCCGCTGGTCCGGCCGGAGCCCGCCGTCGGGTCCGACGAAGTACAGCGTCGGACCCGCCGCCACGCCGGTCGGCGCCTCGCCCGCGCCGGTGACGGCGGAGGGCTGGATCCCGCAGCCCGCCAGCACCACGACCGCCAATACCGGCCAGATCCGTTTGACAGCTCCTGTCACAGGTCCTCCAGGTCTCGGGGGAGCCGCAGCACGAACCGCGCACCGCCGCCCTCGGCGGTGTCCGCGGTGAGGTCGCCACCGTGCAGGCGGGCGTTCTCCAGCGCGATCGCCAGCCCGAGCCCGCTGCCGGGGGTGCGGGTGCGCGCCGCGTCGGCCTTGTAGAAGCGGTCGAACACGTGCGGCAGCACGTCGCCGGGCAGGCCGGGACCGCTGTCGGCGACCTCGATCCGCACCTGCCGGCGAGACGCAAGCACGCGCACCCGCACCGGCGGTTCGCCGTGCCGCAGCGCGTTGCCGACCAGGTTGGCCACCATGACGTCCAACCGGCGCCGGTCCAGCCGCAGCACGGCCCCCTCCGGCGCCTCCAGCTCGACGCGGTCCAGCCACCCCCGCGCCCGCAGGCAGTCCCGCACGGCGCCGGCCGCATCGACCTCCTCCGCCCGCAGCCGGGCGGTGCCGGCGTCGAAGCGCGACACCTCCATCAGGTCCTCGACGAGCGTGACCAGTCGGCGGGTCTCGGTGATCGCCATCTGCGCGGACTCCCGGTCGTCGGGCTCCATCCGGTCGGCGGCCGTTGCCAGCACCTCCATCACCGCCGTCAGCGTGCTCAGCGGGGTGCGCAGCTCGTGGGAGACGTCGGCGGCGAAGCGCCGGGCGTCGGCCTGCATGCGCCGCATCGCGTCCATCGACGACTGCACCGACTCGGCCATCTCGTTGACGGTCGCCGTCAGCTCGCCCAGCTCGTCGGCGCCCGGGGCCGGCGACCGCGCGTCCAGGTCGCCGGCGGCCAGCCGGCGGGCGGTGTCGCGCAGCTCGCGTACCGGTCGCAGCACGCTGCGCGCGGCCAGCAGCGCCAGCAGCACCGCCGGCGGCAGCGCCAGCGCGGCCGTGGCGACCGCGGACCCGGCGAGGCCGTCGATCCGCCGCTCGACGCCGGACAGGTCGCGCACCGAGTACACCTCGATACCGGAGGGGGTGCGCTCTCCGTCCGGCGCGGTGATCATGACGGGCATCCCGACCAGCAGCCAGGGCCGGCCGTGGGCGGTGATCCGCTGGGTGACCGGGCGGTTCCGGTCCCGCACGGCGCTGCGCAGGGAACCGGTGACCAGACCGGTCCTGGAACCGCCGGCGGAGCGCATGCCGCGATAGGTCACCAGCGTGTTTCCGCCGACGGCCGCGCGCAGCCGGTCGAGTGCGCCCTGGTCGGGCGGATAGACCAGTTCGGGCGCGACCGCGCCGACCCGGTCGGCCGCGGTCTCGGTGATCCGCTGCTCGGTCGTGGCGACCAGCGCCCGGCTCGCCGATCCGGCGCTCGACCAGGCCGCCGCGCCCGCACCGAGCACGGTCACCAGAACGAAGGCGACCAGCAGTCGGGCGCGCAGCCCGCGCAGCCACGACCGCCCGGTCACAGGGGGCCGAACCGGTAACCGAAACCGCGCACGGTCTGCACGTACGCCGGGGCCGCCGGATCGTCCTCGACCTTCGCCCTCAGCCGCTGCACGCAGTTGTCGACCAGGCGGGAGTCGCCGAGGTAGTCGTGCTCCCACACCTCCTCCAGCAGCTGCCGGCGGCTGAACACCCGCCCGGGCGCCCGGGACAGGGTCAGCAGCAGCCGCAGCTCGGTCGGCGTCAGCGCCACGGCTTCGCCGCGCAGCGACACCGTCAGCCCCCGGGTGTCGATGCGCAGGTCGCGGTGGACCCGCACGCCCTCGGAGACCCCTGTGCTGCGGCGCAGCACCGCGCGGATCCGCGCGTCGAGCACCGAGGGCCGGGCCGGCTTGACGACGTAGTCGTCGGCGCCCGCCTCCAGGCCGCCGACCACGTCGACGTCGTCGCCGCGTGCGGTCAGGATGATCACCGGTATCTCGCCCGCCGTCCGGATGCGGTGGCACACCTCGAAGCCGTGCATGCCCGGCAGCATCAGGTCGAGCACCACCAGATCCGGCGCCGCCGAGCGCAGCTCGCGCAGGCCGTCCTCCCCCGTCGCCGCCGTGCGGACCTCGTGGCCGTGCCGGCCGAGCGCGAGCTGGAGGCCGCGCCGGACCAGGGGATCGTCCTCGACGAGCAGAATCGACGTCATCGCACCCAGTATGGACACCGGGCGGCCCGCGCCGCGGCCGCGGCGCACTCTTGCGACACGACCGCGACACGGCGGGGGAGGCGCAGGGACGGGGCGGCGGCAGTGTCGGAGCCATGAACAGGAAACCGATTCCCGCTCTCCGGCTGATCAGTCTGATCGGTCTCGTCCTGGTGGCCGCGGGGTGCTCCGGCCACTCCACGGCGTCGGACACCTCCGGACCGACCGGTGCGGCCGACTCTCCCTCCGGACCGGAGCTGTCCACGGTGCTCTTCCTCGGCGACTCCGTCGCCGCGGGCGAGGCGCTGCCGTTGGCGCCCGCGTTCGAGGCGAGCGACGTCGGATTCGAGTCCATCGCCTCCGACGGCGGCGGAAACGTCGTCGGACCGTTCGCCGACAAGAACTGGGAGAAGCTGCCCGGGCAGATCACCTCCGCAGAGCCCGACGTGGTCGTCTACCAGATCACGACCTACGACTGGGGGAGCCGCACGGAGCAGCGGGACGCCTACGACCGGCTGCTGAGCACGGTGACCGACGCCGGCGCGAGGCTGGTCTTCGTCACCTCGCCGCCGATCAAGCCCGACGACTTCTACCGGCCGCACATGGGCGAGTTGGAACGGGCCCCCGAGGCGGCCCGGACGGTCGCCGACTCGTCGGAGAAGGCCGTCCTGCTCGACGCCGGCGCCGTCTGGGGCGACACCTACCAGCAGGTCACAGACGGCAAGGCCTACCGCAGCGCCGACGGCATCCACACCTGCCCGCAGGGGGCCGCCCGCTTCACCGAGTGGCTGCTCGGCGAACTGGCGAAGCGGTACTCCGGCTTCACCCCCGCCGACGCCCAGGAGTGGGCCAACACCGGCTGGTCCGCGGACGAGCACTTCACGGGCTGCTGACCGGGGCCGGTCCCAGGCGGGCCTCCCGGGCGCGGCGGCGATCCGGGAGGCCCGGTCTCCTCAGCCGATCAGGTCGCGGCGGCGCAGGCCGGCCAGGCCCGCCGCGCACAGCCCGGCCGCGAGGGCCGTGAGGACGATCAGCGTGGCGGCGCCGGGCACGCCCAGGAACGGCAGCACGTGCGAGAACGGTGAGAACGCCAGGAAGAGCCAGCTCGGCCAGCCCAGATGCTGGCCGAACTCCACAGTGAGCGCGACAACCAGCGCGCCGTAGGCCACCACGGGCGCGGCGCGGCCCGCCAGGCCGCAGGCGGCCATGGCGATGCCCACCATCACCCACACGGCCGGGATGAGGCGCACGGTGATCGCGAGCATGGCGGACGCGTCGTCGGCGCCCAGGGCGAACCCCAGGCCCACCACCACCAGCAGCACCGCGGGCACGGCCAGCGCCGCCGCGAGGTGCCCGGCGGCCCAGCGCAGCCGGCTGACCGGAGTGGACAGCAGCAGTGCGGCGTGCCCGTCGTCCTCCTCCGCCCGGATCCGCAGCACGGTCTGGAGCGAGTACAGCGTGATCGGGAAGACGGTGGTGAAGGCGATGTAGACGAACAGGACGTCGGCCGGGTCGGCCGACCCCGTCGCCGCCGCCCACTCGGCCATCCGGTCGCTGGTGGCGTACTGGTCCATGGCGGCCGACCCCACCAGGGCCGTGGGCACGCAGATGGCGGCCGTGCCCGCGACCCACGCCAGCGCCATCGCCCGGTGCTGCCGCCAGGCCAGCCCGAACGTGCCGCTCAGCCCGCGCGGTGCGGTGGTGGGGCCGGGGCGGGAGGCCAGCACCCCGGAACCGAGGTCGCGGCGCTCAGACAGGAGGAGCGCCACGCGCACGAGGACCACGACCAGGGCCGCGACCAGCAGGAACGGCCACCAGCGGTCCGCCGCGAACGGCTGGGTGCGCTGCAGCCAGCCGTTCGGCGTCAGCCACCCCAGCCAGGTCAGGCCGGGTCCGGCGAGATCGGAGACCCCGCGGACGAAGTGCAGCCCCATGAAGGCGGCGAAGGCGCCGACGATCGCCGCGCGCGGCCCGGACGTCAGCTGCGCCGCGACCACCGCCATGGCAGCCGAGATCCACACCGCGCTCCCGACCACGAGGCCGAAGATCAGCGATCCGGTGGCGGGCATGCGGGAGGCCAGCATCGCCGCGCTCGTGAGCACCGCCAGAAGCGCGCCCGCAGCGAACACGACGAGCAGCGCCGCGGCCAGCGGGGCGTGGCGTCCCACCGCTGTCGAGCCCACGAGCTCGCGTCGGCCGGCCTGCTCGTCGGTGCGGGTGTGCCGCACCGTGAAAACCACCGCGCCGAGCGCCGCGAGAATGGTCGCGGCGCCGAACGTCTCCTGCACCAGCAGCGCGTTGATGTCGGTGCCGTAGGCCGGTCCCTGGAACAGCTTGTACATCGGGACGTCGGTCATGACCTGGTCATAGCGCGCCTGGCGGGCCGCGGCGGTCGGATACAGCGACGCGTAGGTGCCGCCCGTCCGCCCGGCGGCCACGCCCCAGCTCAGCAGCAGCCACACGGCGAGCATGACGCGGTCGCGCCGCAGCAGCAGCCGGGCCAGCGTGTCGGCTCCGGTGAACGTGCCGCCGGCGCCCGCCGGCGCCCGCGGCGCGAGTGCGGCCGCGCTCATCGGGCCGCCGTTCCCAGTCCGCGGCCCCGGTCGGCGGGTGCGCCCGGTTCGGCCTGGTAGTGGCGGAGGAACAGCTCCTCCAGCGTGGGCGGCTGTACCGTGACGTCGACCAGTCCCAGTGAGTGGAGGTGGACCAGGACGTCGCCGACCCGGTCGGTGTCGACCTGGAGGCGCACGTGGCGGCCCTCGGTCCGCAGGTCGTCCACCCCGGCCAGTCCGCTCAGCCCGCTCGGTTCGGCGGCCAGCTCGGCCGAGACCGAGGAGCGGGTGAGGTGGCGCAGCTCGGACAGGGTGCCCGCCTCGACCGTCCGGCCGGCGCGGACGATCGTCACCCGGTCGCACACCGCCTCGACCTCGGAGAGGACGTGGCTGGAGAGCAGGACGGTGCGGCCCCGGGCGCGCTCCTCGGCGATGCACTCGCGAAAGACCGCCTCCATCAGCGGGTCCAGTCCCGAGGTCGGCTCGTCGAGCAGCAGAAGCTCGGCGTCTCCGGCCAGGGCCGCGATGAGCGCCACCTTCTGCCGGTTGCCGGTGGAGTAGGTGCGGCACCTCCTGCTCGGGTCGAGTGCGAAGCGCTGCACGAGGTCGTCGCGGCGCCGCCGGTCGGCACCGCCTCGCAGCCGCCCCAGCAGGTCGATGACCTCGCCGCCGGTGAGACCGGGCCACAGGGCGACGTCGCCGGGGACGTAGGCCAGGCGCCGGTGCAGCTCGACGGCCTTCTCCCAGGGGTCCCCGCCGAGCAGCCGCACCGTGCCCGAATCCGGGCGGCTCAGGCCGAGTAGGATCCGCAGCGTGGTGGACTTGCCCGCCCCGTTCGGGCCGAGGAAGCCGTGCACCTCGCCCGGTCGGACGGCCATGTCCAGGCCGTCCAGGGCGCGTGTGGTGCCGAAGGTCTTCACCAGCCCGGTGATGTCAACGGTCTCGGTCATCGTCGGGTCCGTTCTGTGACGTGGAGGTGCCGCGCTGGTAGGTGTGCGCCGCGTCGCGGATGGCCGTTCCGGTGTCGGAGGCCGCGAACTCGGCCATGGAGGCGTAGACGTCGAACATCGCCAGGCCGATTCGTGCCGTGTTCTCGGCGGCCAGCACGTCGGCGCCCATGCGCCGGGAGAGGTGCCGGTGCAGCACGACCGTCGCCTGGTGCATCGCGGCCATGACCGCCGCGGCGTCGCGCACCCGGTCGGAGCCGGGCGGGAAGCGCTCGGGCCAGGTCCGGCTCAAGAACGCCTCGGCGGCCGAGGCGCCGCTGTCGAAGAACGACGCGGCCGAAGGGGAGCCGTCGACCATGGCGCGGGCGACGTAGCGCAGGATCAGCGGGCTGTGCTGGAACATCCGGGAGAGGAAGTCGGTGTCAATGATCTCGCCGCCGGTGACGCCCAGGCCGTCGAGGCTGCCCAGGGTCTCGGCGGCGTAGGTGTCGCACGCCTGCCGCAGGGCGTCCTTCGCGCCGAAGTGGTGCTGGACGAGCCCGATCGAGACCCCCGCGGCCTCGGCCACGCCCTTGAGGGTCGCGCCGGCGAACCCGTGTTCGGCGAACTGCGCGAGTGCGGCGTCTCTGATGCGTGCCCGCGCGGTCAGATCCTCGGGCGGCCGGTCGCCTGGCCTGTTTGCTGTAACCACGTATTTGAAACTATATGAGTTTATTGCTTCTTGTCCATGACGTATTGCCGGCGCCGGCGGTCGCTGACCGCGTCCGCCCCGCCGGCGGCCGCCGGCGCAGCGGCGCCGTGCGGCCGCCGGGCCCTGCCCGGCTGCGGCTGCGGGCGGGCGTTGCGAATGCCTGCTGGCGCTATGATTCGCAGCGGTATGTCCGACATGCCATCCCCGCAGACAGGAGTGCCCGGATGAGCGAAACGCCCGGATGGATGCGGGTCGGCTCCGAGCCGGCCGCCGCCCGCGCGATCGACACGAGCGTCGCTCATCCCGCCCGGATCTGGGACTACTGGCTCGGCGGCAAGGACAACTTCGCCGCCGACCGTGACACCGGCGACCAGATCCTGGCCGCCATTCCCGCCATGGTCGACAACGCCCGCGCCGATCGCGCCTTCCTCGGCCGGGCCGTGCGGTACCTGGCCGTCGAGGAGGGCGTGCGCCAGTTCCTCGACATCGGCACCGGAATCCCCGCCGCCGGCAACACCCACGAGGTCGCCCGCGAGGTCGCGCCCGGAGCCCGCGTTGTCTACGTCGACAACGACCCGGTCGTGCTCACCCACGCCCGCGCGCTGCTCGCCGGCGGCGACGACGTGACCACCGACTACATCGACGCCGACCTGCGTGAGCCCGAGCACATGCTCGCCGGCGCCGCTCGGACGCTGGACTTCGGCAGCCCGGTGGCCGTCATGCTGCTGGGCGTCCTGGAGTTCGTCCCCGACGCCGAGCAGGCGCGCTCGATCATCACGCAGGTGATGGAGGCTGTGCCCGGCGGCAGCTTCCTGGTGGTCTCGCACTCCACGAACGAGGTGCACCGCGAGGCCATGGAGGAGGCGGCCCGGCTGTGGAACGAGGGCGGCTCGACCCCGCTCACCCTCCGCGACGCCGCGGGACTGCGGGATCTGTTCGGCGGGCTGGAGCCGGTGGAGCCCGGCGTTGTCTCCTGCACGCTCTGGCACCCCGACGAGGCGGAGGTGGGCACCGTCGCGCCGGTCGCGCAGTACTGCGGCGTCGGCCGCAAGCCCTGAACGCGCGGGCGCGCACCCTTCCTGTCGAGCGCTCCGGACGATGCGGGCCGGGTCGCCGGCCGATGCGCACCGACGTGAGAGCGGCGGGGTCGCGCACCGCGGCAATGCCGTCGACGCCGATGACGGCCGGGCCGCGCGGCGCCGCCGGGCCGAAGCCGTGCAGCACACCGAGGGTGTGCAGCGCGACGACGCCGCCGGGCGCGGCGACCGCCGCCACCTCGGGGGCCGCCCCGGCGCCGTTCGGCGCTCGGACCGCTCCTCACCCCGCGGCGAACCGCTGAGGGTTGAACGGTGTTCACGTCGGTGCCAGGCTGACCGCATGCAGTCGACCCGGCGGACGAGGCGACCGAGGCGGCGGCGCACCCCGGGCGCAGCGGTTTTCGCCGGGTTCACGGCCCGGGCGGCACCTTCGGCGCCTCGCGACACGGGGCGTCGTCTTCACCGGCTCCAGGCGGCACGGCCGCTCCAGCGTCGGCTGACCGGTAGGGGGAGTATGACGAGGGTGATCGGCACGGCCGCGGAACTGCGCGAACATGTGAAACCACCCGTGCGGGCGATCGCGGAGAAGGGCATCGACCACATCGACGCCGAGTCGCGCCGCTTCATCGAACTGAGCCCGTTCTTCCTGCTGGCGACCGCGGCCGAGGACGGATCGTGCGACGTCTCGCCCCGCGGCGACCCGCCCGGAAGCGTCCTGGTGCTCGACGACCGCACGCTGGCGTTCGCCGACCGCAAGGGCAACCGCCGCCTTGACAGCCTGGAGAACATCCTCCAGCGCCCGCACGTGGGCATGCTGTTCCTCGTGCCGGGCTCGGGGGACACCGTGCGGGTCAACGGCGGCGCCCGAATCGTCGCCGAGGCCCCTTACCTGGAGCGGATGGCCATGCGGGACGTCACGCCCGGACTGGCGGTCGAGGTGACGGTCGAGGAACTGTTCCTGCACTGCAGCCGGGCTTTCGCCCGCTCGTCGCTGTGGGACGCAGACACCTGGCCCGAGCGCGCGGACGTGCCCAGCGCGGGAAGGATCGCCCGCAGCCAGGCCGGTTCCAAACTCCCCGCCGCGGTGTTCGACGCCGTCCTCGACCGCGCCGCCCGCGACCCGTACTGATCCGCTCCCCGGCCCTCCGGGGGAAGGGACGACCGCCCGCCGCCGGACCGGCCGACGGGGGGCGGCCCGGTCAGGGGGCGGGTTGCAGGACGACGATGCGCGGGTGGCGGCCGGCGAGGCTGACCTCGTGGACGTGGAGAACGTGCCAGCGCGGGTCCTCGGCCAGTGCCGCCGACTGGTCGCGGCTGACGATCGCGGCGACCAGCCCGCCCGGCCGCAGGGCCCGCCGCCACCTACGCGCATACGGTGCCAGGTCGCCGATGCCTAGGCGGACGTCCCACGGCGGGTTCGTCACGATGCGGTCCACCCGCGCATGCGACTCGGCGAAGTGCCGGGCGTCGCCGACCCGCCATCGGACCGCACCCGGTCGTGGCGTGTTGGCCCGCGCCGCGGCGATGGCGCGCGGGTCGCGGTGCACACCCAGGTATTCGGCGCCGGGCGCGAGTTCGCGGCCTTCGAGCAGGAGCGTCCCGGCTCCGCAGAAGGTGTCGGCCACCCGGTGGCCCGGCTTGATCCGGGCGAGCCGGGCCACCGCCGCGGCCACGGGCGGGTGCAGGCTCCCGACCACCGTCTCGCGCCGCCAGCTGCGGCGGTGCAGTGGCGCGTCGAACGGCCGCACGCCGATCCACATCGTCGTCCCGTCGAGCAGGACGCGCCACTCGACGCTGTCCGCGGGCGGGGCCGTTCCCGCGCGCCGGGAGTGATAGGCGGCGCCGGTGCGCTCGCGCAGGGCCGCGCCGACCGCGTCCTCGATGTCGAAGCGGGTGTAGTTGCGCCGGCCGTGGAACGACGCGGTGACCGCGCATCCCTCCGCGGCGCGGGCCCACGAAGGCGGGATCAGCAGGGAGCGGGCCTCGGCGGCCGCCGAGGCGAGGCCCGGCCTGGTCCTGCCGGGGTCGGCGACGGCGGCGGCGACGAGGAAGAGGTCGTCGGCCAGCCGCGGCGGATCGGTGATGGCGGTGGCGGCGGTGGGCTCGACGACGAGCTGGCGCTTGGACGAACCGACCACGCGGTGGCCGGCTTCGGCCAACTCACGGGCGGCCAGGTGTTCGAGACCTGTGACGGTGCGCACGAGCGTCCGCGGCGATGCGCTGAGGGAGAGGGCGCGGGCGAGCGACTCGGCCGCGCCGGGGCGCGCAGAGGGCATGACTGTTCTTCCCGGTAGCGGTCGGGAGCGGCCGGACGGCCGGCTCCCGCATCGCTAGCCGCGGGCGGGCCTCGGATCGGCTAGCGGAGCGCTAGCCGAGTCGGAAGAACATGAACATGCGCCGATGGTTCCACACCTGGCCGCTGCGCCGCACCCGGAATTTCCGCGCCCCGGCGCGCGACGACCCCGTTCGGGGCAGTGGCGCGGGATCCCGCAGCCCTTCTAAAATCAAGCACCGGCCCGGTCTGCCGGGCCGGTTCCCTCCACCGGAAGCGGTGAAGATCGTGACTGTCACAGTGCGGTTCGCCTGGTGGCTGTGCGGGCTGTTCCTGGCGCTCGGTATCGGCGTATCCGGCACGGGCGTCTGGCTCTGGGCGACCGTCGACGGCGAGGCGGGCGCGGCCGCGCTCGTTCCCGGGGGTGGTTCTCCTGGTCTTCGGGATCGTCTACGTCCGCATGCCCTATTTCGTGCTCACACCGACGGGGAACTGCGCGTGCCCATCATGCTGGGCGCCAGGGCGCGGACCGCCGTCCGTCCGCGGGCCCGCCTGGATGCAGGCGGCCCACGCCTGACGATGACGGTCGGACGGCGGACGACCACGCCGCTGCCGGTGTACCGGGCCATGGCCCGCGGGAAGGACTGGGACGGCCTCCGCGAGCGGCTCGACCTGCAGAACGAGCCCGACACCGCCTGACCGCGGGGTTCGCGCCGGGAGCGTAGGTGCTCCACGGTGTCGCGGCGGCACCCGCCGCCGCAGCGGCTCCCGGGCGCGGAGCGCTAGGCGCGGTCGCGGGAGGCGTCCGCGTGGGCGAGTGCGCTGGGCGTGAGGCGGCCGACGATCGCCGGCGCCTCCTGGACGAGCGCGTCGTCGGTGAGCGCCTCCACCATGAACAGCGCGAAGTCCACCCGGCGCGTCCGGTCGCTGGCCAGGACCGGGTCGCCGACATGCCGGCTCCACGCGGGCAGCCCCTGGCTCTCGCCCTCCTCCAGGGTGCTGCCGCGCACCACGGTCCACCGGGTGTCGCTGGCGAACACCCGGCGGCACGCCTCCACCTGGTCGTCGATCTCGACGTAGCGGAGGAGTCTGCCCAGCAGGGAGGCGATCCGCAGGGCCGCCTTGAACGCCCGCGAGTACGTGTCCCCGCCGTCGCGCGTGATGTGCCAGCCGCAGGAGAAGACCAGGCGCGCGTCCGGCCGCGCGTGGTCGAGCACCGCCTGCGCCGTGCCCGACGCGTGCTGCTGCACGCCCCAAGGCACCAGAACGGTCAGTACACCGTCGCACCCGGCGACCGCGCGCCGGATCACGTCCGGATCGTTCGTGGGCCCCGCGACGACGGTCATCCGGCCCTCGAACTCCGCCAGCTTCGGCACGCTGCGCTCGCGGCAGACGCCGACCACCTCGTAGCCGCGTTCCAGCGCGTGCTGGACCATGTACCTCCCGAGCTTCCCGGAAGCCCCGACGATGCAGACCCTCTTCACCCGATCCGTGCCCATGGCGCAGTCCTTTCGCCGGTATGCGTACCTTACGCTATAAGACACGTTAGCCTTATCCTGTAAGTCGAACAAGAGGCGCGAAGGGAGGAACGGATGCGCGAGGGAGGCGAAGGCCGCCGCAGGGTGTCGGCGCGCACCCCGCTCAGTCGCGAGCGCGTGATCCGCACGGCGGTGGCGGTGGCGGACGAGAAGGGCTCGGCCGCGCTCACCATGCGGGCCATCGCCGAACCGCTGGGCGTCGAGGCGATGTCGCTCTACCATCACGTCGCAGGCCGGGAGGACGTCCTCGACGGCATGGTGGACGCGGTCTTCGGCGAGATCGACCTGCCGCCGGGCGGTACGGACTGGAAGAGCGCCATGCGCCACCGCGCAACCTCCGTCCGCGCCGTGCTCCGGAGCCATCCCTGGGCCGTCGGCCTGATGGACTCCCGCTCCCGGCCCGGTCCCGCGACCCTGCGCCACCACGACGCCGTCATCGGCGCCTTGCGCGCCGGCGGGTTCTCCGTCCGGATGGCCGCGCACGCCTTCTCCCTGATCGACAGCTACCTGTACGGCTTCGTGATCCAGGAGCTGAGTCTGCCGTTCAGCGGCTCGGCGGAGCTGGAGGAGGTCGCGGGCGCCATCCTGCAGGGGATGCCCGCCGACACCTACCCCCACCTCACCGAGCTCGCCGAGTACGCCCTCGGCCCCGGATACGACTACGCCGACGAGTTCACGTTCGGACTCGCCCGCATCCTCGACTCCCTGCACCCCGACGAAGGCGCGGGCGCTTAGTCTCCGCGGTCTCCGCGTCCGCGCCGGTCCCCGTGCTTGCGGGCTCCCTCCACCGCGATCGGCGCCGCCGCGCGGCAAAGCGGCGGCAAAGCGAACAACCGCCGCTCACCGGGGGCTTTTCCGCGGCGCGGCCGGCTGCGCAATAAACCGTTCCGGTGCGATCGGAGCCGGGCCGTTCGGCGCCGACATCGCCGCGTGCGCCGCCCGTCGGGCCCACCTCCGGAGAGTGCGCTGCGCATTCTCTGCGAAAACGACGCGACGGCGCGGGGAATTCGGAGTCCGCTGCGGCGTTCAAGTGCGGCCCGGTTCTCGGGAAAACGCGACGCGACGCCACGCGGGGGTAAAAACCGCGAATGATTGGGAAAGGGGGTTGGTTCGCCCTCGGAGGGCGCGCAGACTGAGGCTAGAGGACTGCGAGTGGGGTGATCGGCCGGTTCGGTTTCCGGTTGGCGGTCGGCTGCTCGGGTCCCGAAGGTGATACGTCCGTAAAGCGCGGGCGGTTTTCGGCAAGGGGGCGAAAAATGACCACCGCGAACCGTGGCGAGGTCGAGGCCGACATCAAGAACACGCTGGGTATCGTGCCGCACTTCTTTTCCCGGATTCCCGACGAACTGATGGCGCCGGAATGGGAGATCTTCAAGCGGCTCGAACTGGGTGAGACGCTTATCCCGAACAAGTACAAGGAACTCATGGGCGTCGCACTGCATGCCGAGACCAAGTGCCAGTACTGCACCCTCTTCCACACCGAGGCGGCGAAACTGTTCGGCGCGTCGGACGAGGAGATCCAGGAGGCCGTCCACTACGCCAAGAACAGCCTGGGCTGGAGCGCCTACCTGAACGGCATGCAGGAGGATCACGAGACCTTCAGCAGCGAGCTCGCCCAGATCGGCGAGTACCTCGGCTCCCCGGGCTGACCGTGCGACTGGAACGAGAGCGGCTGACCGTGCTCCGGGCGACCCTGCACGCGCACGAGCTCGCGACCCTGATGGCCGCCGCGCGGTACGTGGTGCACAGCGCGCCGACCGGTATGCCCGAGGAGGCGCGCCTGCAGCTCGCGCGCGTGCTCGACGACTACGACGAGCAGGTTCGGCGCCTGCCTCCGCACGCCCCGAAGGGGCCCGGCACGAAGCACGGTCCGCCGCCCGGACAGGTGCCGTGACAGGCCGCACGGCCGGCCACGGCACCACCGCCCGCGGACGCGCTTTTCGAGCCCGCGTCCAGTCGGGTTACCAGGCCAGTTCGACGGAGCAGGCGTTGAGGCCGGAACCCGCACCCATCAGCAGGACCCGGTCGCCGCGTTCGAGGCCGCCGGCGTGGGCGGCCAGGGTGAACGGGATGGTCGCGGGGCCCATGTTCCCGTAGGTCGGGAAGGTCAGCGGCACACGTCCGGGATCGATCCCCATCGCGGCGCACATCTCCCGGGTGTGGGCGGTGGAGACCTGGTGGGAGATGTAGCAGTCCATGTCCGACCAGCCGAACGACGCGGGCACGGCGGCCCAGGCGGCGGCGGCGATGGAGGCTCCCGCGTCGAGCAGTCCCTTCGCGTCGGTGCTCATGCCGTCGAGGTCGCCCACGCACAGCCGGTGGTGCTCGGTGTGGGCGCGGGTGGAGGCGGCCAGCAACGGGTGCCCCGCGGGGTGCTGGTCGCGCCGCCCCAGGACCATGGCGGCGGCGCCGGAGCCCAGGGTGAGGGTGGCGAACTGGGTGAGGACGTCCTCGCGGGTGGCGTCCTCGCGTGCCAGGCGTTCCAGCGTCCTGGTCTGCATGGGCCGCGCGCATTCGCCGTCGACGATCAGCGCGTGCCCGATGCGGCCGGCGTCGATCATCGTGGCCGCCAGCTCGACGGCGTTGAGGAAGCCGAGGCAGGCGTTGCCCAGGTCGAAGTTGAGGCAGCTGGTCGGCAGGCCGAGCGCGTGGTGCACCGCGACGGCCGACGCCGGTTCGAGGTGGGCGCGGCTGACCGAGGTGTCGATCAGCAGCCCGACCTCATCGGCGCTGATTCCGGCCTCGGCGAGTGCCTTGGCCCCGGCCATGGTGGCGGCGTCGGTGAAGCTGACGTCGCGGGGCCACCACCGGCGTTCGCGGACGCCTGCGACGCTCTCCAGCAGTCCCGGGCGAAGCCGCAGCCGTGCGTAGGTCGCGGCCAGCCGCTCGTCGAACTCGGCGGAGGAGACCACGTGCGGGGCCTCGAGACCGCAGGTGGTCACCACCGCGGTGTTCTCGTAGCGCTGGGTGTGGTTGCCGGCGGCCGAGCCGCTGTCGCGGCCGTGGGCGGGTTCCGTCGCCGGTGTCTGCGTCATGTGGTTCCCCTCCGAGGAGTTCGATATGGCGTCTGGGCGGCTGTGGCCGCGGTCGGGTCCGAACGGGGCGGCGTTCCGCACCGGCTCAACAGAGCGCTGCGCAACGGCCCGGTCGCCGGGGGCGGCCCCGCCGAACCGCGCGGATGCGCCGGCCGGGGCACGACTCTGCGCACCCGCATCGCGACGTTGCGTATCCGCCTGGTGCGGCAGCACCGGCTCAGGCTCCCCTCCTGTGCCCGAAGCCGGTGTACAGCGGAATCGTCGCGAACCGCCCGCGGCGGCCGCGGCGGCGACCGCCCCGGTCGGCATCACCGGCCCCGCAAGGGCCAGCAGCGGCAGTATGGCGGTTCGCCGACCCTGTGTGAGCGTGAACAGCGAAAACGGCCCCGAACGATCGTCGTCTCCGGGGTCGTGCGTCCAGCGGCGCCCGCCGTCGCGGGGGACGGGGAACGGCGCGGCGGGGTGTGCGGCCGGGGCGCGCGGGCGCTGCGAGTGCGCAGGAAAGTCCGGCGGCGGGGTGTGCGGCCGGGCGCGGAAGCCCCGCGGCGACACCGGGCCGCGCCTCGCGCGGTACGGCCGCCCGGGCCGCCCGGGGCGGCGCGGTCCTAGCCCTTTCCGCCCTCGTCGTCGGGGGCGTTGCACCACCGCTTCGGGCCGGGGTCGTGGCGCATGGCGGAGGCGCGCTCGTCCTGCCTGCGGGGCTGTCGGCGCGTCCCGCGCTGCGTTCGGCCCGTGACCGTTAGTGTCCTCGGATCCGCGGGTAGCGGCCGGCCAGCGCGGGAGGAGTAGTCAATGAGTCATGAGCCGACGCCCAGCCGTGCGGCGATCAAGGGGCACCCCATCCATCCGATGCTGATCGCGCTGCCGATCGGGCTGGTCATCGCCGCGTTGGCCGCGGACATCGGGTATCTGGCCGAAGGGTCGCGGGCCTGGGCCCTGGCCGGCCTGTGGCTGGTCGGCGGCGGGTTCTTCAGCGGTCTGGTGGCGGCCGTACCCGGTTTCGTGGACTTCATCGGGAGCCGGAAGATCCGCAAGCACGCGAAGGCGCTGCGGCACGGAGCCGCCAACGGCGTCGTGCTGGTTCTGCTGCTGGTCTCCTTCCTGCTGAGGATTCCCGATCCGGAAGGCGCGGTCCTGCCGCCGGGGCTGATACTTTCGGCGCTCAGCACGGCGATTCTCGGCTATTCGGGATGGTTGGGCGGCGAGCTGTCCTACAGGCACATGTTCGGCGTCAACCCCTCGTAGCAGGGGCGCGGCCGCCGTCCGGACCGGGGCGGCCTGCACCTGCCCGACCTCCCCTCCGCGAGGTGGCGGTCGGCGAACGGCCGCACAGCGGCCCGGGCACAGGTTCAGCCGTGCTCGGCTCGCGAGGGCTGCTCGGTCGGAACCAGCGCCTCGTCCGCGCCCTGGATCTCGGCCATCAGCCGCTGCGCCTCCAACAGCAGCCCGCCGCGGATGCGGTCGTCGAACAGGTCGACCTCGCCGGCCGCGTCCGAGGCCACCAGCTCCTCCAGCACCTCCCGTGCGCGGGAGCTCTCCTGTTCCAGCGCCGAGAGCGCCCGGTCCAGGTGGTCGGGATCGATGTCGGCCAACCGGTCCAGGCTGCGGTGCAGCTGCGCCAGGAACTGCCCGTAGCGCCGGAGGAACGCCGGCTCCGCGTCGTCGCCGTCCCGGCTGATGCGGCGCAGGACGGTCGCGATCGAGCGGATGCGCTCGCCGGTGGCCGCCAGGCGGTCGGCCAGTTCGAAGTAGCCGTCCAGCGACGGCCGGGTGCGCATGAGCAGCCGGCGCGGATTCCACCGCAGGCTGCGCCGCCCCTCGTCCAGCGCCTCGCGCACCCGCGCCCCCATTCCCTCCAGGCGCCGCGCCCGCTGCCACCATTCGTCGGCCTCGTCTTCGGCGGGCGGTCGCTGCTGGATGATGCCGGCGACCTCGCCGACCAGGTCGCCGGAGGAGCGGGCGAGGTTGGTAACGCCGTACTCGGCGCGGCGGTAGCGCAGCGGCGGCAGCACGAGGATGTTGACCACCAGGCCGATGGCGCACCCGACGAGCACGAGGCCCACCAGCTGCGCGAGCATGCCCATGCGGTCGGCGGCGCCGTCGTCGCTGATGAACACCGAGTAGGCGAAGAACGCCGCGGTGGTCACCAGCTGGCCTTGAGCGCCCAGCCTCGACCACCGGCCGATGACGAGGGCGACCGTGGCCACGACCGCGAACGTCCACAGCCGCGGCTCGAACACGAACCCCAGCAGCCCTTGCAGGCACACGCCCAGCACCGCGGCCCCGACGAACCGCAGCGACCGCGCCAACGACTCCCGCACGGTGACGTGGACCATCACCACGGCGGCGAAGGGGGCGAAGGCCGGTGATGTGGCCTGCAGCAGCGTATGGGAGACCGCCCAGGCGGCCGTGGCGGCCAGCGCGGACTTGGCGACCGTCACGACGGCGGTCCGCTCGGGGCCGGCGTGGCGCCACGCGCGCAATGCGCTGCTGCTCAGACGGACCCGGGCCGTACGGCGCGGCACGTCGTCGGCGGATGTGGATCGGGGCATGGAACGCACCTCGCGGGGGTCGGGTAACCGGGGATGCGTGAGCGCCTACCCGGGAACGGGTAAAAGGCGACGCCCGTGCCGGGGAGGCGATTGCCACCCGATCGCCTCGGCCGCGGAATGCGAGTGGTGTAATCCAGGGCTGATCCGACGTCCTCGGGGTGACGATTCCCGCAGGTCACACGATGGCCGTCCGGCGACGCCCGTCCGGGCGGCTCACAGGATGCGGGAGAACAGCACCAGGACGTTGCTCGAGTAGACGCCGACGAACGCCGCCGCGGTGAGGGCGGTCGCGGCCGTGCCCAGCAGGATGGAACGCGGGTCGGGGAAGCGCCGCACACAGGCCCAGGCGAGCAGCGCCGTTCCCGCGGCGACGGAGCCGGACCAGTAGAGGGGCGAGGTGGTGTCGGCGATGTAGAGCAGCCCGTACACGCCCTCGCCGACCAGCACACCGCTCATGGCGCCTATCGCCGCGGGAGCGAGCCCGCTCCGGCGGCGCACGGTGGCGGCGCCCCAGCCCAGCACCGGGCCCACCACCACGGCCGCCGTCAGCCAGAAGGCCGTCGCGACCGGCGAGGCGGCATAGCCGCGCAGCACCGAGGCGAGGTCGTAGCCCAGGACCATGGCCGCCAGCGACAGCGACGCCGCGAGCATGCACAGCCACGGGCGCGGGCCGCGCATCGCCAGCAGGAACGCGATCAGGCTCCACGACCCGGCCGAGTTGGCCAGCGGCGCGAGCGCGGACGGCAGCAGGCCCTGCCCGTAGGAGGTCAGACAGCCGACGAGGAGTCCTCCGCCGACCGCCGTCGCCAGCGGCGGCAGCGCGGTCCCGGCGGAGGAAGCCGCCTCAGCGTCGGTGGTCATGGTCTCGGCTCCTTCGTCCGTCGTCGGGTCACGGCACCGAGTGCGCCACGCTACAGCAGCGGGAAGGCCGGCGGATCCGGGGCCAGGACGTCGACCGGAGCGGCCGAGCACGGCTTTCGGCACCGCCGTATGTGCTTTCGGGAGAGGAGGGAAACCCGTGGCGGTGCGGCCTTCTGTACCCGGCGGTAATGGAGGAATTCACTGCGGAACGACCGCCCGGTCTTCACCTCCGGAATGCGCGCGAAACCGGTTCACCGCAGCCCCGTCGAGCGCGGCCGCCCCCTCCCGCTGTCGCGAACCGCGGGGCGGGGGCGGCCGTACGTCACTGCGCCTCGGCCGCCGGCGCCTGCGGCTCGGGGGCCGTGACCGGGCGTACCAGGAGCAGGAGGGCCGCGGCCGCGACGAAGATCCCGCCGACCACCACGTAGAGCGCCTGCGGCGTCCAGCCGAGGTCGAGGAGCGCTCCGGCGGCGGTGGGAGAGACGATCGCGCCGATCCGGCCGATGCCGATGGCGGTGCCCACGCCGGTCGTACGCACGCCCGGTCCGTAGACGGTCGGGGCCAGCGCGTACAGGCCGGCGATGCAGCCGTTGGCGAACAGCCCGATGAACGCGCCCAGCAGGAACGCCGCGGCCAGTACCGACGTCGAGGCGATGAACACCCCCAGCAGGACCGCGGTGAGCACCATGTAGGCGATCAGCACCGACCGCAGCGCGAACCGCGCCGCAAGCAGGCCCAGGGCGGCCGCGCCCAGGATGCCGCCGACGTTGAGCAGGGTGCCGCCGGTGATGCCCTGGTCGGCCGAGAGCCCGGCCTCGGTCAGCAGCGTGGGCGTCCAGCTCGTGATGAAGTAGAACCCGGCCATGGCCAGGAAGAACAGCAGCCACAGCAGCAGCGTGGTGCGGCGGTGGTCGGCGGCCACCAGCCGCAGGAACCCGGCGCCCATGTTGTTCGGGGCGTGCTCGGGGGCCGGGAGAACCTCAAGCGGTTCGCGCCGCATCCGGCGGGCCAGGGTGTTGACGCGCTCTAATGCCCGGGCTGGGCGGCGGGTGGTGAGGAAGTCCAGCGACTCCGGCAGGAGCAGCAGGACCAGCGGGATCAGCGCCGCCGTGCATACACCGCCGAACAGGAACACCGAGCGCCAGCCGAACTGGTCGATGAGGACCACCGCGGCCACACCGCCGCCGGTGGCGCCGATGGCATAGCCCGTGGAGTTGAGGCTGACCGCGAGGCCGCGCCAGCGTTTCGAGGCGTACTCGCTGGCGATGACGTTGCTGCCGGCCAGGATGCCGCCGATGCCGATGCCGGTGAGCACCCGCAGTATCCCCAGGTGCAGCATCGACTGGCTGACTCCGGAGAGCAGCATGCCCGCGCTGGCCAGAACCAGGCACAGCACGATCATCGGGCGGCGGCCGATCCGGTCGGCCCACGGCGCCAGCAGCATCGAACCGGCGGCCATGCCGACCAGTCCCGCGCTGAGCAGGAGGCCGAGCTGGGCGCCGGACAGGCCCCACTCGGTCTGCACCGCCCGCCCCGTGAAGGCCATGACCAGGACGTCGAAGCCGTCGAGCACGTTGAGCAGCCAGCACACGGCGACCGCTGTCCACTGGAATCCCGACATCGCGCCGGTGTCGAGTTCGGTGCGCAGTGACCGGGCCATCAGGCGGCGTCCCGGCCGGTGAGCGGGCTGAGGGGGGATGGAACACGCATCGGAGCACTCCCTGTGTCGCGTGTCAGGGACGGGGGTCGCGACATCGATGGCTGCAGAACCGAGCGCCCCGCGGTTCGAGCGCACGGCGGCGCGTTCCATAGTGCGCCTGTCGGCGGCGAAGGTAAACCGCCTTCTCGGAATGCGGAAAACCCGTATCCCCGGGGCTGCGGCGACGGCGCGCCCGCTCGGCCCCGCCGCCGTCCGGGCGCCGGCCCCGGAGAGCGAAGGTGCCTCGCAGGCTGCGGCCGGTGCGCTCGGCCGGACCGTCCACGTGCGGGCGGCGGCCGGGGCAGGGCGGACGTCGGCGGCGGTCCTCAGCCGGTGTAGGTGCCGCCGAACCGTGCGGGAACCAGGTCGGCGCGCTCGGCGCCGGTCCGGATCAGGTGGAGGATCGCCTCGGCCCCCCACTCGGCGGGTGCGGCTGCGGCGCATGGCTGGACTCCAAGCGCGAAGCCGACGCCTGGCCCGCGCGGACGGAGCCGATGAACTGGAGGGCCGCGTTCTGTCGATGAGGACGTGGGCGTAGCGGCGCCACAGGTGGGGGTGGACCGCGGCGTCGTCGCGGAGCACCTTCGACGCGACATGGATGTGCGGATCGTCGCCGCCCATGGGTTCTCCCTGCTCGCGCGGCCGGACCGAACCTGCTCAGGGCAGCACGCGATAGGTCACGTGCGTGACGGAGGTCGCCGCACGCGACTCCGCCTGTTCGAGCTCCAGCGGCGGAACACCGTCGAACAGCCGCGTACCGGCGCCGAGCGTGAACGGCACGATGTGCAGCCGCAGCTCGTCGATCAGGCCTGCCGCGAGGTACTGGTTGGCGGTGGTCGCGCCGCCCTGGACCGCGACGTCGCCGTCCCCGGCCGCTTCGCGCGCGCGTGCCAGCGCGGACTCGATTCCGTCGGTGACGAAGTGGAACGTGGTGCCGCCGTCCATCGGCTGCGGATCGCGCGGGTGGTGGGTGAGCACGAAGACCGGGCCGTGAAACGGCGGATCGTCGCCCCACCAGCCGTTCCACTCCCGGTCCCACTCGCCGCGCACGGGGCCGAACATGTTGCGGCCCATGATGAACGCCCGGGCGGCCGTCATCCGGTTGACCTCCGCCCGGTTCTCTTCGGAGGTTCCGGCGAACCAGGCGTGCAGCCTGCCGCCCCAGCCGTCGCCGCCGTCGTCGCCGAAGGGGCGCTCCTCGCTCTGGTTGAGCCCGGCCGAGTACCCGTCGACCGAGACCGACAAGTCGCAGGTCACTCTCGCTCTACGTGTGGTCATCGCCCTGCCCTCCCCGTGGCGGCCGGCCGTCGCCTTCGCGGCGAACCACCGCTCACGCATCAGCATGGTGCATGGACGGCCCCCGCCGGAAGGACATCCGCCGGACAATCGCAAGGGCCGAGTTCCCAGGACGGGCGGGCTACAGGCGCGGCGGCCGACGGGCCGCAGCACAGCCGACCTCGCACGCGGGGAGGGGCGGACCGGGCCGCATGGGGCCCGAAATAGCGACCGCAGCGGCCGCCTCGGGCAGTCCCATCACCGGCCGTGAACGCCGACCGGCGCGGTAGCCCGGCGGTCGGCGTTCACGGCCGGGGCACTAGTGCGCGGCGTCGTATTCGGCGACGATCGAGGCCGGGATGCGCCCGCGGTCGTTGACCTGCTTGCCCTGCTGCTTGGCCCACTCCCGGATCGCGGCGGTGCGCTCCCGGTTGCTGGGCTGGTTCTTGCGCTTGGATCCGCCGCCCTTGGGCGCGCGGATCTTGCGGGCGGACTCGACGAACGGCGCGATCGCTGTTCTCAACTTGTCGGCGTTCTCCGAATTGAGATCGATCTCATAGGAGGTTCCATCGAGTCCGAAGGACACGGTTTCCTCGGCCTCGCCTCCCTCGACGTCGTCGTAAAGAAGTACCTGTACCTTCTGCGCCACTGTGCCTCCTCGAATGCCGGCATTGCCGGGCCGCGGAACGGCATCCGTCGCCGTCGCGCCGGGCTGCTTACCGCTGCGCGACGGCGACCCGGGTGCCCTGGCTGGACGGTGGTTCCGGCCCGAGCGCGAGGGCTGCGGCCGCCCTCGCCGGCGCCTCTGCAAATGCTGCCCGTCGGCAACTCTTTCACGGTTCCTATTTCCTATTCCTACGGCAGGAACGCGTTTCACGTCAAGCCGGGCGCGCTGCCTTGGCGCATTCGAATCCCGGAAGGAGGGGAATGCGGGCCGGAAAGCCGCGCCGCGCGTCGGGGAAATGACGCGGCCTGGCAGGCGCCCCCGGGTTTTCCCGCGTTCGCGGCCGCCGCGGACTCGGGCGACAAGCGGCGCGTATTCGGCGGGTGCTGCACCCGCCGGACTTAGGCGGGCCCGGTCGGGTGGGTGCGGCACTCCCGGACACCGCACGGCCTGGCGCCGCCCTCGCCGCTTCCCCAGAATTGGCAGCGCGAGACCGCAAACAGGGAAGAGCAGGGATTGAGCAGGGATGAGGAGCAACACGTTGCGCGAAGCGGACCAGCCCGGCGCCGATGTCATCGGCATGTGGGTCACTGCGGACGGCTACATCCGGCAGGAGCTGCGCGCCGACGGGCGCTATGACGAGGCGCGCGGCGACCGGCGCAGCGCCTACACCGGCCGGTACACCGTGCGCGGAAACCACCTGGACTACGTGGACGACACCGGCTTCACCGCGACCGGGGACATTCGCGACGGCGTGCTCTACCACGAGCACCTCGTCCTCTACCGCGAAGACCGGGACGGCACAAAGTAAGCACCGCGCGCCCCTGAGCCCCGTCGGCGCCCGGCCCTTGGCCCCACCGGCGGCGAGCCCGGTGCCGCCGGCTGGGTGTGCTGCCGCTTCCGCCGGCCGCCCGCCCGGCTCCGGGGGACTCGCCGGGCCGGGCGGGCGGCTCGTGTCATCGGGGGTGCGGGCCCCGGCTCAGCCGGACGAGCCCTTCGGGCCGGGGGAGCCGCCGGGCTCGGACGCGCCCCCGTCGTCGTCGATCGTCGGGCTGATGTCGAACCGGAACTCCCCCTCGTGCTCGTCCACGCCCTGCTGGACCGCGGCCTCGACGACCTCCACCCGCTTGTTGTCCAGCAGCATCATCGGGTCGCTGCGCAGATCCTTCATGAGGGAGACGCAGAGCAGGACCATGACCAGCGCGAACGGCAGGGCCCCGAGGAACGTCAGGTTCTCGATGCCCGATAGTGCGTCCTTGCCGCCCGCGATCAGCATGATCGCGGCCACGGCGCCGGTGGCCGCACCCCAGAAGATGACCACGGTCCGCCGCGGCTCGATCGTTCCGCGCTGGGAGAGCGTCCCCATGACGATCGACGCGGCGTCGGCTCCGGAGACGAAGAAGATCGCCACCAGGACCATCACGATGACCGTGGTGATCCCGGTGAGGGGGAGGTGCTCCAGCACCGCGAAGGCCTGGGCTTCCGCCTCGCCCGCCCCGAACACGTCGGCGCCGTCGCGCTGGAGGTCGATCGAGGCGCCGCCGAAGATCGAGAACCACACCACACTGACCGTGCTGGGCACCAGAAGCACCCCGGTGATGAACTGCCTGATGGTGCGCCCGCGGCTGATCCGCGCGATGAACATCCCGACGAACGGGGTCCAGGAGATCCACCAGGCCCAGTAGAACACGGTCCAGGTGCCCAGCCACTTGTCCATTTCGCGGCCGCCGGTGGCCCCGGAGCGCGAGGCCATGTCGCCGAAGTCGGCGATGTAGCTCCCGATGCTCGTGGGCACCAGGTTGAGCATGAACACGGTCGGCCCCATCACGAAGACGAAGACCGCCAGGAGGCCGGCGAGCACCATGTTGGTGTTGGACAGCCACTGGATACCCCGGGAGACGCCGGAGACGGCTGAGATGACGAAGCAGATGGTCAGCACCACGATGATGACCACCAGGACCGTGTTGCTCGCACTGTCGATCCACCCGGACTCCTGCATGCCCGAGCGGATCTGCAGGGTGCCGATCCCCAGCGAGGCCGCGGAACCGAACAGCGTGGCGAACAGCGCCAGGATGTCGATCAGCTTGCCGACGGGCCCGGCGGCGCTGCTCCGCCCGAGCAGTGGGGCGAACACCGAACTGATCAGCTGCGTGCGGCCGCGGCGGAAACTGGCGTAGGCGATGGCCAGGCCGACGACGGCGTAGATCGACCAGGGGTGCAGTGTCCAGTGGAACAGGGTCGTGGCCATCGCCGTCTCGATGGCCGCCTCGCTGCCGCCGTCCACCGTTCCCGGCGGCGGTTTGACGAAATGGGTGAGGGGCTCGCTGACGCCGAAGAACATCAGGCCGATCCCCATGCCGGCGCTGAACATCATGGCGATCCACGAGACGGTGCGGAACTCCGGCTCCTCGCCGTCCTTGCCGAGGGGGATCCGCCCGTAGCGGCTCACCGCCAGCCAGACCACGAAGACGACGAACGCCGTGGTCGCCAGCACCAGGCCCCACCCGGTGTTCCGCAGGAGCCAGTCGAGTGCGGTCTGGGCCGACGAGGCGAGCGTATCCTTCGATACGACCCCCCACCCGACCAGGACGAACATGATGACCGCGTTCACCCCGAAGACGATCCAGTCGGTACGGATCCGCGGTGCCGGTTGCGCCGTCGCGCTGTCGGTGGTCGGTTCTCCCGCGGGATCTCGTCGGTCGGGTGACGGGGAATTCTTCATTCGCTGATACTCCGGTGCCGATAGATGGTGCCTCTCCTCTTCTTCGTTTCTGCGGGGTTCCGCGAAAGTCCGTGTCGGACGCCGGAGGGAAGAGCGCTCCTGTGCCTCGGTTCCTCGCCTGCGGTGGTCGGCAGGTTTCGGAGCGTGTCCGCCGCGGTGCGCGGAACGCGGCTGCGCCGGCGCGTTCGCGCGCTCGGCCGCTGCCGTCCTCGGATGCCGTACATCGTGACCTGTGTGGAGTCGCCGCTGGGAACGCCGTACAGCCGCCCCGCGATCCTCGAAATGCGACGATCCGATGCCGGCAGCGGCTGTCGACCCGCAATGGTAGACGCCGTCGGCTTCTTCCCGGTTCCGGGGGAGAGCCGGTGTGGTTCGGAAGCGGCAGGGCGGGCGGACGGCTGCAAGGAATCGCGGAACGGTGAAGAACGCACCGCCTCCGCGAATGCACGGGATCGCCGCCTCGCCGCCCGGGTCGAGCAGTGCCGCCTCGCCATCGCTACCGCGCCGGCAGTGCCCGGTGCCGCGTTCGGGTACAGGGCCCGCTGGACCGGGGCGGAAGCGACGCCGCTGTCTCGGCGGCGGGCGCAAGGGACGCGGCGCCGATTCCACACCCGCCTGCTGCGTGGGGCGCGCCGGTCGGGGAGGGGACGGAACGCCGCCGTGCTCGGAACCGGCGCGGATCGGCGGCCGGGGCTCCGGCATTCCGGCCGATGCGCGCGCCCAGCTTCCCCCGGCCGTCCGGAACCCGGTTGCGAAACGCTGGCAGCTCGACAGGGGCGGCGTCTGTGCGCCCACAGCGCACTCCGCGGCAACCTGGGCGCGCCCCGGACGCCGGCTACCGCGGGGCACGCGGCGACGGCGGGGCCCGCGCGTCCGGAAGTACTCCCCGTGGTCCGGCCCCCCGCATCCAGCCGGGCCGCGGAGGCGGGTGCGGTTGCGTTGCGCTGGGCCCCTCCTTCTCGCCGGAGCCGGATGAGGGATGTAACTTTCCTACTTGATATGTGACACTACGGGTGGAAATTTTACGTCGCAGGGAACTCCTGCGGCCGTGCGCACGCCTCGGAAGGGACTGCTCCAGCTCATGGCCACTACTGACACCAGCGGGGCCGACAGTCCGGTGCAATCGGAGGGTCCGATCCGCGACCTGCGGGCCGACCTCACCTCGTTGGCGACCGAGGCCCGCCGGAGCGATCTGAGCGGTATCGACCGGATGGCCACCGAGGCCATCGTGCGCACCATGAACGCCGAGGACGCGATCGTGGCACCCGCGGTGGGAGCCGCGGCCGGAGCCATCGCCGCGGCCGTGGACGCCATCGCCGCCCGAATGGCCGCCGGCGGCCGGCTCGTGTACGTCGGCGCGGGAACCGCGGGCCGACTGGGAGTGCTGGACGCCTCGGAGTGCCCGCCCACGTTCAACACCGATCCGGAGCAGGTGATCGGGCTGATCGCCGGCGGGCCGGCGGCGATCGACAGCGCGGTCGAGGGAGCCGAGGACGACGAGCGGGCCGCCGTCGCCGATCTGGACGCGCTGGGCCTCGCCGCCGAGGACACCGTGGTGGGCGTCTCCGCCTCCGGGCGGACTCCCTACACCGTCGCGGCGGTCGCCTGCGCCGCCGAACGCGGCGCCCTCACTGTCGGCGTCTCCTCCAACCCGGGCTCACCCCTGGGCGCGGCCGCCGCCCACCCGATCGAGATCGACACCGGTCCCGAGCTGCTCGCCGGCTCGACCCGCCTGAAGGCGGGAACCGCGCAGAAGCTCGTGCTGAACACGCTCTCCACCGTCGCCATGATCCGCATGGGCAAGACCTACGGCAACCTCATGGTCGACGTCCGCAGCTCCAACGAGAAGCTGCGTGCCCGTGCGCACCGGATCGTTGAGATGGCCACCGGTGCGGGCGGCGACGAGGTGCACCGGGCCCTGTCCGCGAGCGGCGGCGACGTCAAGACCGCCATCCTCACCATCCTCGGCCGCGTCGACGCAGCGGAGGCGGCCCGCCTCCTCGGCGCCTGCGGCGGTCGGCTCCGCGAGGCGGTCGAAGCGGCCGCCCCCGGGGGCTGACGCCCCCGCACACCCCCCAACCCCGAGCCCGGAAGGAAGCTGGCAATGAGCGACTCGGGTGCCACCGAACATGCGGCGACAGCACGGGAGCTGCTCGCGCTGGTCGGCGGCGAGCACAACGTCACCTCCGTCACCAACTGCATCAGCCGGCTGCGGATCGGCGTCGCCGACCGCGCCCGCGTCCGTGAGCAGGACATCCGCGACCACCTCAAGGTCCTCGGCGTGGTCGACGACGAGACCTTTCAGATCGTGCTGGGCCCGGCCGCGGTGTCGAAGGTCGCCGAGGAGTTCGCCCGGCTCGTCGACTCCGAACGCGTCGGCGCGGGCGACGCGGGCGGCGGGAGCGGCGCGGACCCCGCGGCGGCGGAGGGGGCGGCGTCCGGCGCGGGTTCGGACGCCGAAGCGCTGGCCGCCAAGGGCCAGGCGATCCGGGCCGAGAACAAGCGGCGCAACGCCACCCCGTTCAAGCTGTTCCTGCGGAGCATCGCCAACATCTTCGTACCGCTGATCCCCGCGCTGATCGCCTGCGGCATCCTGGCCGGGGTGACCGGCGTGTTCACCAACCTGGGCTGGCTGACGCCCGTCCTGCCCGCGCTGGACGCAATCGCCAAGGGGTTCATGTCCCTGATCATGGTCTTCGTGGGCGTGAACACCGCCAAGGAGTTCGGCGGCACCCCGATTCTGGGCGGCGCGGTCGCCGCGATCATCCCCTTCGCCGGTGTGGCCGACATCCAGGCCTTCGGCGCCGAACTGGCGCCCGGCCAGGGCGGTGTGCTGGGGGCCCTGGGCGCGGCGGCGCTGTGCGCCTACGTCGAACGCTGGACCCGCCGGTGGGTGCCCGGCACCCTGGACATCCTCATCACCCCTACCGTCGCGGTCCTGGTCTCGGGTCTGATCACGGTGTACGGGCTGATGTTCGTGGCCGGAGAGGTGTCGGCGGCCATCGGAGTGGCGGCCGACTGGCTGCTGGGCCAGGCCGGGGCGCTGGCCGGGCTGATCCTGGGCGGCTTGTTCCTGCCCCTGGTCATGCTGGGCCTGCACCAGGCGCTCATCCCGATCCACACGACTCTGATCGGTGTGGACGGCTACACCGTGCTGCTTCCGGTGCTGGCGATGGCCGGCGCGGGGCAGGTCGGCGCGGCCGCGGCGCTGTATGTGCGGCTCAAGCACAACGAGGGGATCCGCAGCACAATCCGCTCGGCGCTTCCCGCCGGCCTGCTCGGTGTGGGCGAACCGCTGATCTACGGCGTGACTCTGCCGCTGGGCCGCCCGTTCCTGACCGCCTGCGCCGGCGGCGCGGCCGGCGGGAGCTTTCTGGGCCTGGCCAACCAGTTGGGGGTGAGCGCGGGCTCGACCGCGATCGGCCCCTCCGGGCTGGCCCTGTTCCCCCTGCTGCAGGGCAGCCAGGGCATCGGCGCCGCGGTCCTGGTCTACGGCCTGGGCCTGGTGGTCGGCTACATCGCCGGGTTCGTGCTCACCTACTTCTTCGGGCTGAGCCGCCAGGCCGCGGCCGAGCTGAACGCGGCCGAGCGCATCGCGCCGGACTCCTCGCCCGCCGACGCTCCCACGGCCCAGGCGCAGCCGGACGGGGACGGGTCCCGACGCGCGGACGCACCCGCCGCGTCGGGGAGCTGACGCCCCGGGCGGATCACCGGTCGGCGGGGCCGGGCACCGGCGGCCGACCGCGTCCGGCCCGCCCGCCCCCGCCGGACGGCTGCGGAAGGCCGCGTGCCGGGCGCCGGCCCGCCGTGCCCGGTCCTGGCACAGGCGGAGGCCGTGCCCGCCTTCGACGCCCGGGGCCGGACGGAAAGCGCCCCGGACGGGCGCCCTCCACCCGGTGCGGAACCGCTTGATGGCCGCGCCCGGCCGTGGCGTATGTTTGCCGTGTGCCGCACAGACCGACCAAGGGCGACCGTCCCCGGCGCCTGCGAGCCGAACAGGCGGGACCGCCTCTGGCCTACCACGGGGAAGGCCCGGTGTGGTGTCCCGCCGACGGCTGCCTGCGGTGGATGGACATGCTGGCCGGCGACATCCTGGCGCGCCGCCACACCGACGGGGCCATCGAGCGCACCGCCGTCGGCCGCGTCGCCGCCGCCGCCCGCCCCCGCCAGAACGGCGGTTTCGTCGTGGCGGTGGAGCGCGGCTTCGCGCTCATCGAACCCGGTTCCGCCGAGGTCCACCGCCTTCCGGAGCTGTGGAGCGATCCCCAGGTGCGGATGAACGAGGGCGGGTGCGATCTCCACGGCCGCTTCTACTGCGGATCCATGGACTACGGCGCCGCGCCGGGACGCGGAGCGCTGTACCGGCTCGACCCGGACCTCAGCGCGACCCGGATCCTCGACGGGGTCACCATCTCCAACGGGCTGGCGTGGACACCCTCCGGCGACCGTGCCTACTACGTCGACACGCCCACGCACCGCGTCGACGCCTTCGACGTCGCCCCGGACGGGGAGCTGGGCGAACGGCGCGCCTTCGTGGAGATCCCGCCCGAGCAGGGCAACCCCGACGGCATCTGCCTGGACACCGAGGGCGGTGTCTGGGTGGCGCTGTGGGACGGCGCCGCCGTCCACCGCTACACCTCCGGCGGGCGGCTGGACACCGTGGTGGAACTGCCCGTTCCGCGCCCGACCGCCTGCACCTTCGCGGGCCCCGACCTGTCCGAGCTGTACATCACCACCTCGGCGGAGAACCTCGACACAGAGCGGTGGCCGCAGGCGGGCGCCCTGTTCCGGGTCGTGCCGGGTGCGGTCGGCATGGCGCCCCTGGAGTTCGCCGGCTGAACCGGCGAGCCGGGCGGGGCCGCCGAAGGCGGCTCCGCGACCCCTGCCCGGTGGACACGCCGCCTCTCCGCAGACGCCGGTGAGGGGGCAGGTGGGCGACCGGTCGCCCGAGCCGCGGTCCGCAGGCCGCCGCTTCCGTGTCCACCCGGGCGACGCCGCCTTCACCTCCCTGGTCTGAGTAGATCGGGCTCGTCGTTCCGCAATGTTCCCTATCATTCCATAATATGGTCTACGATCGGGACGCAAAGGGAGTGATGGCGGATTCTATGCCAGGGGGTTCGGCCTGCGCTCGACGGCGACCGGTGAGGAGGAGGCCGTGTCTCAGCGGCTCTACTCGGCGGACCAGGTGGCGGACCTGCTGGGCCTGCACGTCAAGACGGTGCGCGGCTACGTGCGCGACGGGCGGCTACCGGCGGCGCGCATCGGCAAGCAGTACCGGATCACCCATGAGAGCCTTGAGGCGTTCACCGGAGGCACCGTCGCCGCCGCGCCCGGTGCCGCGGCCCGGCGGCGGCACGTCGACGTGTCGAGCATCGTCGAGATCGACGCGATCGGCCCCAAGGACGCCCACCGTGTCACCACCCTGCTGACGGGAGCCGCCGGCGGGAACACCGACGGTCGGCGGCTGCGCTTCGAGACCTCCTACGACGAAGAGCGGGCCCGGCTGAAGGTCGTCGTCCTCGGCGGCCTGAGCGAGACCACGCGCGTCCTGGAACTCGTCGGGACGGTGGTCGAACCGTGAACACACCCCAGGGGATCTACCGGAGCGAAGCCGGTGCACGGGCCGTCCGCGACCATTACCGGGGCCTGCTGGAGCGGTGGTCGGTACCGAACACGCACGTCCGGGTGCCCACCCGGGAAGGCGAGACGTTCGCCGTGGCCTGCGGGCCCGAGACCGCGCCGCCCGTGGTCCTGCTGCACGGGTCGGGGACGAACACGGCGATGTGGATGGGCGACGCCGCCGTCTGGGCCGAGCACTTCCGCGTCTACGCCGTGGACGTGATCGGCGAGCCCGGCTTCAGCGCCCCGTCCCGGCCGCCGCTGGGATCGGCGGCCTACGCCGGTTGGCTGGACGAGGTGCTGGACGGCCTCGGCGTCGCACGCGCGGCGGTCGTCGGCGCCTCCCTCGGCGGATGGCTGGCCCTGGACTACGCGACGCGGCGGCCCGAGCGCGTCACCCGCCTGGCGCTGCTGTGCCCGGGCGGTATCGGCAGGCAGAAGTCGGGATGGATGCTCAAGGCCCTGCTGCTGCGGCCGTTCGGACGGTGGGGACAGCGCAGGACGCTGGAGGCGGTCGCCGGTCTGCGGGGAGCCGGGACGAGGGAGTTCCTCGACTCGATGGCCCTGACGTTCGCCCACTTCAGGCCCCGCATGGAGAGGCTGCCCGCCTTCTCCGACGACGCCCTTCGCGGGCTGCCCATGCCCGTTCTCGCCGTCGTCGGGGCCCACGACGCGATGCTCGACTCGCACGAGACCGCCCGCCGGTTGCGACGGTGTGTTCCGCACGCGACCGTCCACGTCCTGCGCGACGCCGCGCACTCCATCGTGGGACAGGCGTCGACCGTCCACCACTTCCTGCGCGGACCGTCCGGGACGTAGCCGCGGACGGTCCGGCGGGCTTGGCGAGGTTGACGGGATTGACGGGTCGACGGACTCCTCCCGATCCCGGCCGCCTTTCCCGCGACCGGGCTTGGCCGGGCACCCCGCGCGTTATAGCGTCGGTCCGAGTCGCGCAGTCCCCGGCGGAGCCGGACCGCCTCGGCGCCCCGTCCCCCCTCAGGTCCGGCGCCCGGTGGGGCCTGCCCGGTCCGGGCCGCGCCGTGATCCGTCGTTCCGGCGCGCCCCCTCTATGAACTGGGGCGGGTGGCCGGCTGGGAGAAGAGTCGCCTGCACCACCAGCTCACCCGGATGTGCAAGCGGGGCCTGACCCGCCGGGAGCGGTGCGGCACCCGTGGCGTCGACGTCGTGATCACAGCGGAGGGCCTCGCCGCGCTGAAGGCGGCCGCGCCCGGCCACGCCCAGGAGGTCCGGCGCCTGTTCGTCGACCGGCTCACCGCCGATGAGCTCGACCGGTTCGCCGACATCGCCGCCAAGGTCCTCCACGGCCTGCGCGAGGACCCGCCGACCTGTTAGCCCGTGCCCGCCCGCTGAGGGCCGTGCGCTGCTGCGCAAGGGCCCGGACCCGCTCCGGATCCTCGGGTCGCACAAGCCCGGGCGGTCGAGCGGTTCACCCGTGAACGTGCGGGCGGGCATTGCGGCGCCGGGCGGCGTGCCGGGCCTGCTGCGCGCCCCGTTCGGCGATATTCTCGGGTTCTTCCTGGGAGAACCGGCCGCGCCGGCGGAGTACCGCTTCGCGCGTCCGACGGCGGCGGGCGAATTCTCCGGGGCCTTCGCGTGGCGGTCGGCGTTTACTCGGCGGAGGTTTGCGCAAGTGCGGGGGCGGTAGGCGAGTCGGCGGTACACCAGGCGGTCGCTGACACGGGCGGCCGAAACGCCGGCTCTTCGCCCGCGCTCGGCGGCACCGTCCGGAATGCACGGTCCCGGACACGCCGACGCGGCGTGCCGACCGCAGCCGCCGATCGGTCCTCGAAACAGCCTCGGCAAGCGCGAAGGAAAAACAGGAGCTTCCCGTCTTCGGCGGAACCCGGCAGGAGCGACGCACGCGACTCGTGGTCGAGGAGGCCGACATTGACTGCATCCGGATCGAGGGTGCGCCCCCGGGGCGACCGGAAGCACCACGAAGCGTCCTGTCCGGCGGCATGCGGGGACGCGTGTCTGCGTGAGGCCGTCACCCGGCATCTCGAGGACTTCCTGGGTCGGCGGAGCCCCGCCGTCGCGGGCCTGGACGTGGACTTCGCCGACGAGGTCCTCGACCGGCTGGCCCGGTTCGTCGTCGAGGGAGGCAAGCGAGTCCGGCCGACCTTCGCCTGGTGGGGCTGGCGTGCCGCGGGCGGCGCCGACGACGGTCCCGAAGCCGCCTCTGCGCTGCGTGCCGCCTCCGCGCTGGAACTCGTCCAGGCGTTCGCGCTGTTCCAGGACGACGTCATGGACAAATCCGAGGTACGCCGCGGCGAGCCCGCTGTCCACGTGCGGTTCGCGAACGACCACCGCTCGAAGCGGTGGCTCGGCGACCCCGACCACTATGGGCAGAGCGCGGCCCTGCTCGCCGGCGATCTGGCCCTGGTCTGGGCGGAGGACATGTTCACCGAAGCCCTGAGCCATATGCCCGACGCCCGGGAGCGGGCACGTGGACCCTGGCGCGCCATGCACACGGAGATGGTGGTCGGCCAGTTCCTCGACATGCGCTCCCAGGCGCGGGGCGATACGGCCGAGTCCACCCCGCTGCGGGTCAACCGGCTGAAGACGGCCGCCTACAGCGCCGAGCGCCCGCTGCACCTGGGCGCGGCCCTGGCCGACGCGAACGAGAAGGTCGTCCAGGCCCTGCGCAGGTACGGGGAGGCGGTCGGTTCCGCCTACCAGTTGCGCGACGACCTGCTCGACCTGTACGGCGAACCCGCGCAGACGGGTAAGGCGGTCGGCGCCGACCTGCGGGAGGGCAAACGTACTCTGCTCCTGGCCGTGGGCCTGCGGCGCGCGCGCGAACGCGGGGACCGCGAGGCGGTGCGGATGCTGGACTCGGCGATCGGCGACCCCGGGCTCCCCGACGCCGACGTGCGCGCGGTCGCCGACCTCTTGGCGGCCCTGGGGGCCAAGAAGGCCGTGGAACAGCGTCTCGCCGCGCTTCTGCGCGAGGGAACGCGTTCCCTCGCAGACGCGCCCATCACCCCGATGGCCTACGAGGAGCTCCGGCGGCGGGCGGACGGGGCGATCACACGCGCGACCTGACCGAACCGGTGGCGCGTGCTGGTGACGGCCGGCAACCGACAGCGGCGCGACTCTCGGTACAGGCCCGGATACGCGTTCCGGAATCGGTCCGACAGAGGAGAGAGCCATGAAGCCGAGCGAATCTCAGCTGCGTACCGTTCCGGGCCGCACCGACCACGTCGTCGTCGTGGGCGCCGGCCTGTCGGGACTCGCCGCCGCGCTGCACTTGCTGGGAGCCGGGCGATCCGTGGCGGTCGTCGAACGCGACGGGCATCCGGGAGGGCGCGCCGGCCGCGACGATGCAGACGGTTTCCGCATGGACACAGGGCCGACGGTACTCACCATGCCGCACCTGATCGACGAGGCCCTCTCGGCCGTGGGCGACTCCCTCGACCGCCGCTTGGACCTCGTCCGGCTCGACCCCGCCTATCGTGCCCGATTCGCCGACGGCTCCACCATCGACGTGCACACGGACGCGGAGTCCATGGCCGAGGAGGTCGCCCGCAAGGCCGGCGGCCGGGAGGCCCGGGGTTACCTGCGCCTGCGCGGCTGGCTGGGCCGGCTGTACCGGCTCCAGATGCGGTCGTTCATCGACGCGAACTTCGACTCGCCGCTGCAGCTGCTCACCCCGGAGCTCGCCCACCTGGCCGCCATGGGCGGTTTCGGGCGCCTCGCACCGGCCATCGGGCGCTTCGTGTCCGACGAGCGACTGCGCCGCATCTTCTCGTTCCAGTCCCTCTACGCCGGCGTGGCCCCGCAGCAGGCGATGGCGGCCTATGCGGTCATCGCCTACATGGACACCATCGCGGGCGTGTACTTCCCCATGGGCGGCATGAGGGCGCTGAGCGACGCGCTCGCCGACGCCGTCGTCGCCGCCGGAGGAACCCTCCACTTCGGCCAGGAGGTGCGGCGCCTGGTGCGCCGCGGCGACAGGGTCACGGCGGTCGAGACGGCCGAAGGCCTCCGACTCGACTGCGACGCCGTGGTACTCACCCCCGACCTGCCCATGGCCTACCGCCTGCTCGGGCGAACCCCGTGGCGCCCGGTCCCGTTGCGGTTCTCGCCCTCCGCCGTGGTCCTGCACGCCGGGGTCGACCGCGCGTGGGCCGAGACGCCGCACCACACCATCTCCTTCGGCGCCGCCTGGGAGCAGACCTTCGACGAGATCTGCCGACGCGGCACGACCATGAGCGACCCCTCTCTGCTCGTCACCCGCCCCACGGCCACGGATGCCGCACTGGCGCCCCCCGGGCGCGACCTGTACTACGTGCTGGCACCGTGCCCCAACCTGCGCACCGGCGGGATCGACTGGCGGCGCGCGGCGGACGGCTACCGCGACAGCCTCGTCCGCACGCTGGAGCGGCGCGGGCTGGAGGGGTTCGGAGCCGCGATCGTGACCGAGCGGCTGACCACTCCGCTGGAGTGGTCGCGCAGAGGCATGGCCTACGGCACCCCCTTCGCCACGGCGCACACGTTCGCCCAGACGGGCCCGTTCCGGCCGCGCAACCGCGTAGCGGGCACCGAAAACGCGGTCCTTGCCGGGTGCGGCACCACGCCCGGAGTGGGACTCCCCACAGCCCTGGTGTCCGGGAAGCTGGCGGCCGCCCGGATAGCGGGCGGGGCAGCCGTGGGCAAGGGGGCACGGTGATCGCGAGAGGAGCGGCCGCCGAGCTCGACGCGGCGGGCGTCACCGGGACCGCACTGCGCCGGGACTACGCGTGCAGCCGCGCTCTGCACGCCCGGCACGGGCGCACGTACTACCTGGCCACTCGGGTCCTTCCCGCCGGGCGGAGACCGGGGATCCACGCCTTGTACGGATTCGCCAGGTGGGTCGACGACCTGGTCGACGAACCCGAACCGGGGCGGACGGCGGAGCACAGCGCGGCGCTGCTCGAAGGCGTCGAGCGGGATCTGGACGCGGCCCTGTCCGGCGGGCGGGCGCAGGCTCCGCCGGTGCGGGCCCTGGCCGACACCGCCCGGCGCTACGAAATCCCCGCGGAGTACTTCGCCGCGTTCATGGGGTCCATGCGCGCGGACCTGACCGTCACCGACTACGCCGACTTCGCGGAACTCAATGCGTACATGTACGGCTCGGCCGCCGTGATCGGCCTGCAGGTGCTTCCCGTCCTGGGGACCGTGGTGCCCCGGGCCGAAGCGGCGCCGCACGCGGCGGCGCTGGGTACGGCCTTCCAGTTGACCAACTTCCTGCGCGACCTCGCCGAAGACCTCGACCGGGGGCGGGTCTACCTTCCGGCCGACGTGCTCGCCTGCCACGGTGTCGACCGCGACCTGCTGATGCGCTGCCGCCGTACGCGCGTCCAGGACACCCGTGTCCGCCGGGCCCTGGCGGAGGTGGTCGCCTTCAACCGCGCGGTCTACCGCGAAGCCGAGCCGGGGTGCGCGATGCTCTCTGCGGTCGCGCGGCCGTGTGTCGAAACGGCCCTGCGGTTGTACCGGGGCATCCTGGACGAGATCGAGGACGCCGGGTACGACGTATGGTCGCGGCGCCACCGCGTCGCGCGCTCCCGCCGCGTGCGCACCGCGGTGCCGGCGCTGGCCAGGGCCTGGGCGGCACGCGGGCTCAGCGCGTGACCCGCCCGCGCACCCGGCGCCGGTGATGTGAAGGAGGAACATGCCCGGTTTCGAGCCCCGACGGTTCCCCTTGCGTCGACTGCCCGCGACGCGGTGGAGCCGCCAGCGCCCCTCGTGGCGCGAGGCGTCCCCCGCGGTGATCGGCGCCGCTGTCAAACGTGCGCTGGCGCGTCCTTCCGGGAACTGGTACGTGCTCGCCGCCAGCGCGGACGTTCGTCGGGACCGCCCCTTCGGGCGGATGGTCGCCGGCAGCGAGATCGTCGCCTGGCGGGACGGCGAGGGGCGCCTGCACGCGGCGCCCGGCGCCTGTCCGCACTTGGGAGCACCACTGTGCCGGGGCGCCGTCGACGCGGGGAGATTGGTGTGCCGCTGGCACGGCCTGGACCTGGGGCCGGAGGGGTTCCCCGGGTGGCAGCCCTATCCCGCCTACGACGACGGGACGCTGGCGTGGGTCCGCCTGGACCGGATCGGCGGCGAAGAACCGCTCGCCCGCCCCGTTCTCCCCGAGCGGCCCGCCTCCGCCACCACCCTCGCGGCGGTGGAGAGCCTGGCCGGACGGTGCGAACCCGAGGACGTGGTGGCCAACAGGCTCGACCCCTGGCACGGGTCGTGGTTCCACCCCTACTCCTTCGTGGGTCTGCGCGTCACCGAGACGGCGTCGGGAAGCGACCCGGACCCCGACCGGATGGTCGCGGAGGTGGCGTTCAAGGTGGCCGGCCGGTGGGGAGTGCCCGTGCGGGCCGCGTTCAGCTGCCCGGAACCGCGCACCGTGGCCATGCACATCATCGAAGGCGAGGGCGAGGGGAGCGTGGTCGAGACCCACGCGACCCCCTTGGGCGTTCGCGGCGGTGTCCCCACGACAGCGGTCGTCGAGGCGACCATCGCCTCCTCCGAACGGCCCGGTTTCGCCCTGGCCGCACGTGCCGCGCCGGTGGTGCGCCCCCTGATGCGCGCGGCCGCCCGGCGCCTGTGGCGCGACGACATCTCGTATGCGGAGCGGCGCTACGCGCTGCGGACGTCGGGCCACTGGCCCGGCTGAGCCCCGGCGCGCCCCCAGCGGGCCAGCGCCCGCATCGGCGCCCAGCGACCCCGGCTGGGCACGCTCCACAGCCGGTGACCGGGCAGGCCCCAGCCGGCGAGCAACTCGTTGGCGGCCATCAGCCCGCTGGTCGCGGCGCGCTCCATGAGGGCGACCGGGAGGTCCACACGGACGTGGTCGCCCGCTACCACCAGCCCGGGGTCGGGGGTGGCGGGGGCCAGCCGGTGCTCGTAGCCGCCCGGTGGGAAGAGGGCGCAGTCCGCGCGGAGTTCGTGGCGCTGGTCCACGACGCCCGCCCGCGCGGTCTCCGGGAAGACCCGGTGCAGTTGGGCGATCAGGCGCTGCTGCTCGACGTGCACGTCGCAGGATTCCGGCAGCGCGTAGGCGTGCAGCTCCACGACCGAACCGCCGGTGCGCCGCGCCCACTGGGCGGCCTCGTCCTCGAAGCGCTCCAGCACGCTGATGTTGTCGAGCGTGGGGTAGCCGGCGGTCCCCAGAAAACCGGGGCGTTCGGCGCGTACAGGCCGGTCCAGCCACAGCCGGCTCACCAGGAAGGGCGGGGCGCTGGGCGCGGCGAGGGCGCGGCGGCGCCAGTCCTGTGCGCCCAAGGCTGGAGAGCCGGCGGTCAGCCGCCGCAGGCCGGCGATGTCCGTGGCGAGGACGACGGCGTCGAACTCCTCGGCGGCCCCGCCCTCCGGGTGGACGGCGAAGCGGCGCCGGATTCCCGGAGCGATCTCGGAGACGGGTGTCGAAAGCCGCTGCCCCACCCCGCGGCGTGCGAGGTAGGAGGACCAGGGATCCCAGAGGGCCTGGGGATAGGGCGCGTTGGCGACGTCGAACAGCAGGCCTTCACTGGAGCCGAGGAAGTACACATGGAACATGACGGCGAGCTCGGCCGCCGAGAGCCGCGCAGGGTCGGCGAAGAAGCTGCGCGAGAACACCTCGAAGGCCAGGTGCCGGGCGCGCGGAGGGAAGCGGATCGCCTCCAGCAGCGCGGGCGCGTCCCGGTGGTCCAGGCGCCGGTAGACGCCGGGGACGTCGACGTCGAGGAGCTGGAGGGCGGCGGCGAGGTTGACCCGGGCCAGTTCGCGGGCGGGAAAGCTCCGACTGCGCACCGCCAGCGCGAATGCGTTCAGCGGCGGGGAGGCCGGAAGCCCGGTGAAGCCGTCGCGGAGGCCGTTCGCGTGCACGAGCGGATAGTCGGGCAGAGGGCTGAGCATGCCCAGGGCGGGGTCCAGGCGTGCCAGCAGCGCCCGCAGGTTGTAGTACTGGCGGAAGAAGGCGTGGAAACCGCGGCTCATCGTCGCTTCGCTGCCGTCGCCGAGGGTGGTCGGCCACCCCCGCAGGCGCCCGCCGAGGCCGGGTTCGCGCTCGAAGACGGTGGTCGACACGCCGCGTTCGGACAGTCCCGTGGCCGCGGCCAGTCCCGCGATGCCGCCGCCCACGACCGCCGTTCTCGGAGCGGTTGCGGGCCGTGCTGCCCGGGGAGCGGCGGGGGCGACCTCCTCGGCCCGGGGGTCGGCCGGAGCCCACATCACCGGGAGCCGGAGGGAGCGGGCGCCGTGCCGGCGAAGGTGTGCACGATGCCTCGCTGCCAGCCGCCCAGCGCCTGGGTGCGGACGTTCTCCAGTCCCGCCTCGCCCATCCGTCGACGCAGGCGCGCGGCGCCGTCGAACTCCAGGACGCTGCGCCACAGGTAGCGGTACAGCGCGGACCGGCCGGTCGCGACGCATCCGAGGGGGATGATCACCCCCCAGCAGACCAGCGACCACACGCAGCGCGCCGCCACCGAGTCGGCGACGGAGTACTCGTGCAGCACGATTCCGCCCCCGGGCTTGAGCAGGTCGCGCACCGCCGCCAGAGCGGCATCGGTGTCGGGGCAGTTGCGCAGCAGGTAGGCGGCGAACACCGCGTCGGAGGGGCCGCCCAGGGCGCCCGCGGCCAGGTCTTCGGCGCGGGCGTGCACGAAGCGGACCCGGGGTCCCCAGCGCTTGGCGCGGGCCCGGGCGAGCATGCCCTCGGACGCGTCAACACCGATGATCTCGGCACGGGGGTACTCGCGGGCGAGGGCGGCGGTGGAGGCGCCCGTTCCGCAGCCGAGGTCGAGTACGCGGAGCCCTTCCCCGCCCCGCGGGAGTCCGAGCCTGCGCGCCGACGCGCGCAGGTGCCGGTGGTACCCCGGGTTCGCCGCGACGAGCAGGTCGTAGGCTGCGGCGGCGCGGTCGAACTCGTCCCCCACCCGGCCGGCCTTCATCGCGCGGACCGTCTTTGCCATGATCCTCCGAGCCGAAGCGAAAGGAACCGGTCTTTGTGCCAGGCTAACCGCCATGCGGGTATTCGACTTGCTCATCGTCGGTGCCGGCGCGGCCGGCCTCAGCCTGGCCCACGCCGCCGCGGGGATCGTGCTGCCCGGCGTCGGCACGCCGCAGATCGCCCTCGTCGAACCTCCGGCGGGAGCGCCGCGTCCGAACGAGCGCACGTGGTGCTTCTGGGAGCACGGCGCCGGCCCGTGGGACGAGGTCCTGGCCGCCCGGTGGGACCAACTGTCGGTCGTCTCGCCCACGGGCGCCCGGCATGAGCAGTCGATCGGTCCCCAGTCCTACAAGATGCTCCGCTCCCGGGACTTCGAAGACCACGTCCGCGGGCGCATGGGGCCCAACGTCCACGAGTACGCGGCGACGGTGGAGGCGATCGACGACGGTTTTGACCACGCGACGGTGCACGCGTCGCGAGCCGACGGTTCTCCGCTCTCGCTCACGGCGCGCCGGGTCTTCGACTCCCGCCCGCTGACTGCTCCGCCCGCCGCCCGCACGACGCTGCTGCAGCACTTTCGCGGATGGTTCGTGCACACCGGGCACGACGCCTTCGACCCCGGCTCCGCCGTGCTGATGGACCTGCGCACCGCCCAGCCGCGGCGCGGCGTCTCGTTCGGCTACGTGCTTCCGCTCTCTCCCCGGGAGGCGCTGGTGGAGTACACGGAGTTCACCCGCCGGGTCCTGGACGACGCGGGCTATGAAGCGGCTCTGCACCACTACACCGCGGAGGTGCTCGGCTTGGAGCGGTTCACGGTCTCGGCCTCCGAGCAAGGGGTCATCCCCATGACGGACGGCGGCTTCGCGACGCGGGCGGGGCGGCGCGTCTTCCGCATGGGCGCGGCCGGCGGTGCGACCCGACCGTCCACCGGCTACACCTTCAGCGGCATCCAGCGCCAGGTCGCCTCGGTGGTGCGCTCTCTGGAACGCGGCCGCCTGCCCCTGCCGCCGATCCCGCACAGCCGTCGGCACCTGGCCATGGACGCCGTGCTGCTGCGCGCCCTGGACTCCGGGCGCCTGGACGGCGCGGCGTTCTTCGCCCGGCTCTTCGCACGCAACGACATGCGCGACGTGCTGGACTTCTTGGATGGGCGGTCGGGGTTGGGGCGCGAGCTGCTCGTGGGGGCGACGGCCCCCGTGGTGCCGATGTCGGTGACGATGCTGGAGTGCGCGTTCCGCTCCCCGCGCCCGATGCGCAGTCCACCCTGACGGCGCGCCCTGCGGAGCGTGCACCGATGCCGCGCGCGGATGCCGACCGCCCAGGCGGCCACGCGACCGCCGGCTACGCGGGCTCCTCACCCAGGTAGAAGGCGGTGGTGCGGTCCGCGGCCGCGGCGGCGTCCTCTCGGGGTGTTCCGGTGCGCACCGACGCCTCGCCCCAGCGCTCGCTCGCGGCACGGATGAACCGCCGGACGGGCGCGGTCCGGGCGAAGGCGTCGGGATCGTCGGGGCGGTCCTCCCCGGCGACCAGGTGCAGCGCCAGACCCAGCAGGGCGAGGTCCCAGCCCACCCCTGTCGCGCCCGGTCCGAAGCGGGCCCAGAACGCGGAGTCGGCGTCGCCGGTGTGCTGGTGCTCCAGGGTGAGCCGTACCCGGTCCCCCTCCGGGGCGAGGTGCACGGCCACCTGGCTGGACTCCCCGGCGAACTCCCACGTCACCGTGAAGGACCGCGGCGGATCGCAGGCCACCACCTCGCCGGAGGCGTTGTCCTCGACCTGGTAGCGGCCTCCCAGCCGCAGGTCGCCGCTGACCGGTGCGAACCAGCGCCCGAGCCGGTCGGGCTGTGTGCAGGCCTCCCACAGGTCCTCCAGCGTGGTCGGATAGGACTGGCTGATGGTCTGAACCGTGTGCTGCCTGTTCCCCTCGCGATCGACGGCGAGGTCGCGGCGCACCTCCTCCGCCTGCGAGGCGATGATCTTGTCGGACGGCCCGGTCATGGCTGCTCCTCGTCGTCGGACGGCGCCGGCGTGGCGCCGTCTCGTCGTGCCTTCTTGCCGCGGGCGATCTCGGTGCCGAGCGCATCCAGGCGCGGTGCCCAGAATCGCCGGAACGGATCCAGCCACTCGTCGACGCTGCGCAGCGGCTCCGGGTCCAGCGAGTACACCCGGTGGGTCCCCTCGGCCCGCATGTCCGTGAACCCCGACTCCCGGAGCACCTTGAGGTGCTGGGACACCGCCGGCTGGCTGATCCCGAACTCTTCGCCGATCACGCGGACGACGTCGCCGGCCGGCATCTCGCCGCCGGCCAGCAGCTCGAGGATGCGTCTGCGGACAGGGTCACCGAGAACGTCGAAGGCGTGCACACGACCAGAATAAGCACCGCCCAATATAAGTCAAGGGTGATACTTCTACGCTGCGCGCGCCCGGCGGCCACTCCGGGGGCGCCGCGGTGGGATCTGCCGTGTCAGCGGTGGCCGGCGTCCGCGGCGGTGCCGGACCCCGGCTGGGACGTCGGGTCGAGGACGGCCCGCGACTCGTCTACCAGGCCGGTCAGGTGGGCGACCTCGGCCTCGGTCAGGTGCTCGGCGACCTCTGCGGCCGCGACGTTGGCGTGCAGATGGTCGGGGTTGGTCGTGCCGGGGACGGCGACCACGGCATCGGAGCGGCGCCTCCAGCGGTCCGCCCGTCCGGGGGTTCCGCGTTCCGGTCGGGAGGAGCGCGGCCGTGCGCGGCGCGTGACGAGCGCGGGCCGACCGGAGAACCGGACGGCCCGCGCCGCGGAGAGGCCGGGCGGAGGTCACACGGCCAGTTCTTCCTTGACAGCCGGGCTGGAGTCGGGGTCGTACCGGCGCAGGCCGACCAGGACGAGTGCGCAGGTGGCGACCACCATGGCGGCACCGACGTAGAGCTGGGTCGCCGAGGCGCCGGCGTCGTTGAGCATGCCCGCGACGGTCGGGGACAGGATGGCTCCGATGCGCCCCATCCCGAGCGCCCAGCCCATGCCGACGCTGCGGATGTTGGCCGGGTAGAGCGCCGGGCCGACGGTGTACGCACCGGCGATGCAGCCGTTGATCAGGGCGCCGACGACGACGCCGATGCCGAACCCGAGCCACAGAGTCGAGGTGCTCAGGATGAAGACGACCATCATCGCGGCGGAGAGCAGGGAGAACCCGATCAGCACCACCCGCGGCGTACGCATCCGGGCGGCGACTCCATAGAGGATCGAGCCGACGGTGCCGCCGATGGAGATCGCCATCCCGGCGGTCACGGCGGCGCCCTCGGAGAGGCCTTCCTCGACCAGCAGCGTGGGTGTCCAGCTGTTCACGAAGTAGAAGCCGAACATGATCGTGATGAAGGTGATCCAGAGCAGAACGGTCGGGGGCAGCCGCTGCTTGAGCCACCCCGAAGCGGCCCGCTCGCCTCTCGTGCGGGCGGCGGCGGCCTGGTCGAGGTCGGTGTCGGTGAGGACCTCCATCCGCATCCGGGCCAGTGTCCGGTTGATCCGTGCCAGGGCGCCGCTCGGGCGCTTCTGCTCGAGGAAGGCGACCGACTCGGGAAGGATGGCGGCGATGACGACCAGGGCGAGCAGGGTGCCGAAACCACCGGCGTAGAAGACGATCCGCCAGTCACCGCCGACCGCGGCCTTCGCGACCAGGCTCGCCACCGTGGCACCGATGCCGTACCCGGCGGTGTAGATGCCGATGGCCAAACCGCGGTTCCTGGCGTTGGAGAACTCGCTGGCCATCACGTTCGTGCTGGCCAGGATGCCGCCGACACCGATGCCGGTGACGAGGCGGAAGACGCCCATGACCGTCACCGAGGGCGCCATCGCCGCGCCGAACATGCCGATCGTGCCGAGGGCGAGGCTGAGCAGAATCAGCGGGCGCCGACCGACCAGGTCGGCGAACGGAGCGAGCAGCATCGAGCCGATCGCCATCCCGATCAGACCGACCGAGACCAGCAGCCCGAACTGCGATCCGGTCAGCCCGAACTCCTCGGTGACCGAGGGCCCCGTGAAGGCGACCGCCATCACGTCGAAGCCGTCCAGGCAGTTCATGAAGGTACAGAGGGCGATGATCAGCCATTGGTAGCCGCTCATCGGTGTCTGGGATATGCGTGCGGTGATGTTCATGGGGTGTCCAGGTGGTGGGGGTCCGGGTGCAGGCGGCGGCGCGCCGGGTCAGGTGAGGTGCAGGGAGAGGACGGCGGGACGGGCCTGGCCGCTGCCGGCCGCCGCCCGGGAGACGCAGAGGCACAGGCTGCTCGAGCGCTCCTTCTGGGACTCGCTCAGGAAGATGTCGCGGTGGTCGATGGTGCCGGTCGAGTCGACCACCTTGGCCAGGCACAACCCGCACTCGCCCTTGCGGCAGTCCGAGAGCGTGTCCACGCCGGCCGCCGCGAGGGCGTCGAGGATCGAGGTGTCGGGTGCGACGGTGATCTCCCGGTCGAGCTGGGGGAGGCGTACCACGAACTCCTCGGCCGGGTGCCGGCCGCTGGAACCGAACGTCTCGAAGCGCAGGTTGGTCGTCGGCAGGCCGTGCTCGGCCCAGGTCCGCGAGACGGCGTCCATGAGCCCGATCGGACCGCACATGTACAGCTCGGTGGTCGCGGCGGCGGGCGCCTGGGCGATCCCGGCGACGAGGTCGCCGACCGCCAGCGAGGTGCCCTCGTCGTCGACGTGAACACGCACCCGATCGCCGTGCTCGGCGACCAGGTCGTCGAGGTAGGCCATCACGGCGCGGCTGCGGCCGGCGAGCACCAGCTCGTAGTCGGCGCCGCGGCGGCGCAGCGCGGAGGCCATCGCCACCAGCGCGGTGACGCCGATACCGCCGGCCACGAGTACGTAGCGGGTGGCGCCGACCGCGAGGGGGAAGTTCTGGAGCGGTCCGGTGACGGCCACCTCGTCTGCGACCCGCAGCCGGTGCATCGCCGCGGAGCCGCCGCGCGAGGTCGGGGAGAGCTGCACGCTGAGTGTCAGCCTGCGGCCGCCGTCCTCGGAGCGCACCACGGAGTAGGAGCGCACCCGGCGGGCGCCGCTGCCGGTCTCGACGTCGATGTGTGTGCCGGGCGCGGCGTGCTCGGGATGCTCGGGTTCGAGGACGATGCGGCGTACACCCTCGGCTGCGTCGGCGACCTCGACCACCCGGGCGCGTTGCCAGCGGGCCCGGGCCTGCACCGCCACCTCAAGCCCCTCGGCCGGAAGCCGGTGCGGAGGAGGGACGGCCTTCCGCCGCGAGCATGCGCTCCAGGATCTGGCGTACCCACATGCCGCCGGCGTCGATGTTGAGGCTGTAGAACTCGTGCTCGGGGTTGGCGTCGATGGCCCGCTGCTGCGCGCGCAGCATGTCCTCGTCCTCGCCGAAGACCCCGTGCACACCTTGGCGCAGCTGGGTGGTGATGGTCTGGCTGTCCAGGCGGTAGTTGCGCATGAACGCCCAGAAGTAGTGGCAGGAGCGGTCGGTCTCCGGGGTGATCGTGTTCATCACGTACCCGTTCACGCCCTGGCTGCGGTCGCCCTCGGGCGCACCGGTACCGGCCTTCGCCACACCGACGTCGATGCAGATCGTGCCCGGGGCCTCGAACCTGATGATCTGCCACCGGTCGACCCTGCCCTCGAACCCGGGGAACTTGTCGCGCATGTTCTTCAGCCAGAACGGCGGCGGCGCGATGTCGCGCATCCAGCGTGTGACCGTGACGGTGTCGCCCTCGTGGGTCACGTCGAACTCGGCCCCGGACAGCTCCTCCTGCCCGATGCTCGAGGAGTGCACGAACTCCTCGTGGGTGAGGTCCATCAGGTTGTCGAGGACGAGCTGGTAGTTGCACTCGGCGTGGATGGTCTCGCCGTCGCCGGCCCAGGCCGGGTCGTCCATCTGGTGCATGTCGGGCACGGCGGTCGGGTCGGCCAGGTCCGGGTCTCCGACCCACACCCAGACGTACCGGTAGCGCTCGACAACGGGGTAGGAGGGGACGACCGCGCTGGGGTTGATCGTCTCCTGCGCCGGCATCCCCGTGCAGCGACCGCTCGCGTTGTAGCGCAGTCCGTGGTACGGGCACTGCAGTTCGTCGCCCAGGACCCTGCCCTTCGACAGCGGTGCGAGCCGGTGCCAGCAGGCGTCGGCGAGGGCGACGGCGCGGCCCTCGCTGTTGCGCCACAACGCCAGCGGAACGCCGGCGACGGTGCGCGCCAGCGGCTGCTTGCCGGTGACCTCGTGGTCCCAGGCCGCGACATACCAGGCGTTGCGGGGGTGGTTGAAGATCTTCGCCGCCGCGGCGGTCGGTGGGGCGGTGTCCGCCAGGGGAGAGGAGGCGGTGAGGGTCATGGAAACTCCCTATGAAGAGAGGTATGTGTTGCGCGGCTCACAAGCTACCTATGGATATAGTTAGTTGGCAAGGACGGACAGCGCCACCGAATCGGAGAGGCGGGGGCCGGTGTCACTGCGTTACGCGCTGATCGCACTGCTCACAGGTCGGTCGATGACCGGGTACGACATCTCCAAGAGCTTCAGCCGCTCAGTGGCGCACGTCTGGCATGCGCCCGACTCGCAGATCTATCCCGAGCTCAACCGGATGGAGCGCGACGGGCTGCTCACGTCGGTCGAGGTGCCCTGGGGCAAGAAGGGGACGAAGAAGGAGTACCACGTCACCGACGCCGGGCTGGCCGACTTCCGCGCCTGGATGGAGTCGCCCCTGGTACCGCAGCGGCAGCGCGATCCGGCGTACCTGAAGGCGGCCTACTTCGACTTCGCCGATCCCGCGGCCGTGCGGGAGCAGCTGCGGCAGCAGCAGGCGTACTGGGAGGAGCAGCTGCGCATGCTCGAAGGCACCCGGGCCACCCTGCTCGACCGCAGCCACCCCACCCTGGCGGCTCGCCTCTCCACGCTGAACGAGCGGGATGCCGAGCTCGCGGTGCGCTACAAGGTGTACGCCTACGACGGCCTCATCGCCCGTGCCCGCACCGAGCTGGCCTGGATCGCGGACGGGTTCGCGCTTCTCGAGGAACTGCACGGCCGCTGACCCCCGAAGGCGCCGACCTGCCGCCACCGGCGCTTCCGGCCGGTGCGAACGAGGGGACGCCGATCGAGCCGCGCAGGTCGTCGTGCTCGGTGCCGGACTCGACACCCGCGCGCTGCGCCTCGCGCACGGCAGCGCGTTCGCTCCGGGGCGCCAGACCCTGGGCGACAACGCCTCCCCGGTCGACGAACTGATCGTCACCTGGTGAGAGCGGAGAATCCGATGCACGTGACCGGAGACCGGCGAGTCTGTGTGGGAGCGGGACAGTGCGTACTCGCCGCTCCCGACGTGTTCGGCCAGGACGAGGACCACGGCCTCGTCCTGGTGCTGCAGGGGGAACCGGCGACGACCAGCGTGAGGCCGTCGACCACGCGGAAGCCGCATGCCCGTCGGGCGCCGTGCACGTGGACTGATCACGGCAGGTCATGCGCGCGCAGAAGGGGGCGACCCCGACGCGGCGCGGGCGAGGATCCGCGTGCGGCGCCCCGGGATGTTAAAAATAGTTGACGTCGTGTCTGCCCTGGTTTACATTCCTGGTGTCAAGTTCGTTTTACATCGGGGAGGGCACGTGTCACTCGAAGAGAGGCGGGTGTGGACGTACGCCGCCGTCACCCTGGTGGTGTCAGCGGTGTACGCCGCAGTCATCCTCGCGCGGGTCGCCGCAGGCCCCGTCGCCGATGTGGACTACGTCCGCCCGATGCTCCTGGCCATCGGCGCCGCGCTGGTACTGAACATGGTCGTCGGCCCGCATGGCCGGGAGCGGCGCGACGAGCGCGACGCCGAGATCTACCGGCACGGTGAGCACATCGGCTTCTACGTGCTCGCTGCGGTCGCCGCGGCGGCGCTGGTGCTGACCCTGGCCCAGTTCGCGCACTTCTGGATCGCCAACACGCTCTACCTGGCGTTCGTGCTGAACGCCCTCACGTCTTCGGCCGTGAAGATCTCCGCGTACCGGCGGGGTTTCTAGCATGGCCAAGCGCACCCGCGTCACCAACTCCATCCGCTCTCTGCGATTCGCCAGCGGCGAGATGACCCAGGCGGACCTGGCCGAACGCATCGGCGTCACCCGCCAGACCGTGATCGCCATCGAGCAGGGGCGCTACTCGCCCTCGCTGGAGGTCGCCTTCCAGATCGCACGGGTCTTCGGCACCCCGCTCGAAGAGGTCTTCCAGTATCCCGACGCGCCCGATGGCGACCACGCCTGAGCACGACCGCCCGGGCTCCGCCTTTTGCGCTCCCTTCCGCGGTCGCCGACCGCGCCCGCCGACCGTCTCGCCCGCATCGGGCGGAGAGGACTGCGCCATGTCCCCACAGCCATCCAACGCCGCTCCCGCGACCACCATGAGAGCGGCCGTCTGCCGCCGCTACGGAGCCCCCGACGTGCTGAGCGTCGCTGAGGTCCCCCGCCCGCGCCCCGGCGGCGGCGAGCTGCTGGTGCGGGTGCGCATCAGCGCCGTCACCCCCACCGACTGCGCCGCCCGCTCCGCCCGCCCCGCCTTCGCCCGGCTGGCCTTCGGGCTGCGCAAACCGCGCCACCCGGTCCTGGGCGGGCTCGTCGTCGGAACGGTCGCGGAGACCGGGCCCGGAGCCACGGGGTTCGCCCCGGGCGACGACGTCGTCGCCGAGACCGGCGCGGCGATGGGTGCCCACGCCGAGTACGCCCGCGTATCGGCTGCCGGGGCGCTGCACCGGCCGCCGGGCCTGCCCGAGGAGGACGCGGCCGCCGTGGCCGACGGCGGGCTGACCGCGCTGCCCTTCCTCCGCGACCACGCGCGCCTGGCGAGCGGTCAGCGCATCCTCGTCAACGGCGCCTCGGGGGCCGTCGGCAGCGCGGCCGTCCAGCTGGCCCGTGACTACGGCGCGGAGGTCACCGGTGTCTGCAGCGGCGCCAACGCCGAGCTCGTGTCCTCGCTGGGCGCCGGCGAGGTGATCGACTACACCGAGCAGGACTTCACTCGCGTCGGGGAGCGCTTCGACGTCGTCTTCGACGCCGTGGGCACCGGCTCCTACGGCCGGTGCCGTCGTCTGCTCCGTCCGCGCGGCGTCTACCTCACCACCGTGCCCGGTGCCGCGATCCTCCTGCACACCCTGCAGACGCGCCTGTTCGGCAACCGAAGGGCCCGCCTGGCGCTGACCGGGCTGCGCTCGCAGGCGGAGCGTGCCGCCGACCTCGCGGTGCTCACCCGTCTGGCGGTGGAGGGGCGGCTCGCGCCGGTCGTCGACGGCCGCTTCCCGCTCGACGGCATCCGGCAGGCCCACCGGCGCGTCGACTCGGGCCGCAAGCGCGGCACCGTCCTCCTCACGGTCCGTTAGATCCGATGCAGCCGGGTGGAAGTGAGGTGAATCGACGGACGGGCGAGGGGTAGCGGCCGTCGTCACCGGGCCCGCGTCCGAGGGGGCCGCCGCCGAGGCGGCCGCGCTGGCCGTTCACTTTCACAGGGGAGTCGTCCGTGTTCCGCCACACCAGTGATCTGCAGTTCGAAGCCAAGCCGGAAAAGCCCGACGCGCTGTATGCGATGAAGCTCCAGGAGCTCATCGGTGGCGCCTTCGGTGAGATGACAGTGACGATGCAGTACCTGTTCCAGGGCTGGAACTGCCGGATGGAGGGCAAGTACAAGGACCTGATCATGGACATCGCCACCGAGGAGATCGGGCATGTCGAGATGATCGCGACCATGGTGGGCCGCCTCCTCGAAGGGGCCCCGGACGACGTCACCGCCGAGGCCGTCAAGGAACCGGCCGTGGCGGCCGTGGTGGGCGGGATGAACCCGCAGCAGGCCATCGTCGGCGGCGGGGGCGCGCTGCCGGTCGACTCCGCGGGGACTCCGTGGAACGGCAAGTACATCGTGGCCAGCGGCAACCTGATGGCCGACTTCCGGGCCAACGTCGCCGCGGAGTCCCAGGGGCGGCTGCAGACGGCGCGGCTCTACCACATGACCGACGACCCGGGCGTGAAGGCGATGCTGCAGTTCAACCTGGCCCGGGACACCGTGCACCAGAACGAGTGGCTGGCCGCGATCGAGCAGCTGCAGGAGGACGGCCTGGAAGGTCCCGTGGCTCCCGACGACCTGTTCGAGGAGGAGAACCAGGCCCACGCCCGCACCCACTGGCACCTGTCCGACGGAGGCGAGGCCGACCAGGGGCCCTGGGCCTCGGGGCAGGCGCCCGACGGGCGGCACTCGTTCGAGTACATGGCCGATCCCGCCGCGCTGGGCGGCAAGGCCTCGGCGCCGGCGCCCCGGCCGCACCAGTACGTCACCTCGCGCACCGACGCCTCGGGCGGGCCCCACGTGCCGGGCCAGGCGCGCGGTGTCGCCGGCAGGATCAAGGACACCTTGCAGTAGCGGTAGCGGAGAAGGAAGAGGGCCCGGGGTGCGGGTGGCCGCCCGCACCCCGGGCCGCGGACCGCGCGGTCGTCCCGGGCCGTCCGACCAGCGAGGGCATCGCAGACGGCGCGGATCGCGCGGTGGGCGTGCGCCCGCGCTGGACCGGGCCGACCACCGCGGGCGCAACGCCGCCGAGCCCGGGTTCTGCCACGTCGCGCGGCGCGGAGCGGCACCCGCTACGACAGGCTCCGTCGCGGTACCCCGCGGTGGAGCCGTGCTGAGGACGTGCTGGAGGCGATCGTCGCCCGGCTCGACGCTTTGGGCTCCCCAGGGGCAGGCGGGGGAGTCAGACCTGCCCGGCTCCGCCGTCGGCGGCGAGCGCGGAGCCGTTGACGTAGCTTGAGGCGTCCGAGGCCAGGAACGTGGCGGCTGCGGCGATCTCCTCCGGGGCGCCCATCCGTCCCAGAGGGATCATCTCCTTGGCCCGCTCCCGAGCCTCCGAGGGGACGAGGTCGAGCATGCCCGGGGTGGGGACCATGCCCGGCGAGAGCACGTTGACGCGGAAGCCGTACCGGCGCGAGCTGTGTGCCCAGCCGCGGGCCAGGTTGTGCACCGCGGCCTTGGACGCACCGTAGATCTCCAGGCCGTGCTGCGGGTGTGTCGCGGCGGTCGAGCCGGTCAAGATGATGGAGGCCCCTGCTCGAAGCAGCGGCAGCGCCTTTTGGACCGTGAAGATCGTTCCCTTGACGTTGGTGGCGAACAGGCCGTCGACCTGCTCCTCGGTCACTTCACCCAACTGTGTTGTCGTGCCGATGCCGGCGTTGGCGACCACGACGTCGACGTGTCCGGCCTGCTCGCGGACGGTCTCGTAGAGAGCGTCGAGATCGGCGGGCACGGAAGAGTCGCAGACCATGGCGGTCACGCCTTCGCCGAGCTCGGCGACTGCCGTGTCGAGCGATTCCTTGCGCCGGCCGGTGATGAACACCCTCGCGCCCTCGTCGCGGAAGGCCCGCGCGATCGCGAGCCCGATGCCGCTGCTGCCGCCGGTGACCACGGCCACCTTGCCTGTCAGGACGGCCACGCCGCCCACCTCCTCGAATTATGGACTGGATCGTCCACAACTCTGTCCTATCTGGACTGATTGGTCAATATCTCGTGCAGTGGCTCGCCGAGCGGGGCTTCACGACCTTGCTCGTCGGGCCACCCGGGGGCGCCCTGAAAGCGGGGCGGCAGCAGGGCGGCCGCGAAGCGGACCGCCGGTTGTGGCCCAGCGGGTCCAGAACTCGTAGAGTTGGGTGATGCCTCGACCTCGGGAGTTCGACGAAGACCGCGTCGTCGTCGCTGTCCGCGACGAGTTCTGGAACAAGGGCTACGCAGCGACGTCGATGGACGACCTGCTGCGCGTGAGTGGGCTGGGCAAGGGCAGCCTTTACGGGGCCTTCGGGGACAAGCACAGCCTCTTCCTGCGGGTCCTACGCGACTACGACGACGCGAACCTGCTGATGCTGCGCGAGCGTCTGGAGTCCGCGCCACGAGGGGTCGACCTGGTGCGCGAGTTCGTGCTCAGCATGACCGGCGACCCGACGGGAGCGGCCGCGCGGCGGGGCTGCCTGCTGGCCAACAGCATCGCCGAACTCGCCGCCAGCGCCCCGGACGTCGCAGCCGAGGCCCGCCGCAGCTACGACGCGGTCGTCACCGTCCTCACCGAGGCGCTCGAGCGCGCCCAGCGCGAAGGCGACGTCGACCCCGACGCCAACGCTGGCGAGGTTGCCCGCGCGGTCCTCGCCGCCCAACTCGGAGTCATCGCGCTCGGCCGTACCGGGATGGACGTCGAGGTGCTCACCGCAGTGGGGCAATCCGCCCTGAGCCGGTTGCTGCCCGCGCCGGCGCAGTAGCCGACCGGCCACCGGCCTGTGCCGCGGGAACAGAGCGCTGAAGGCCCCGCGCCCGCGGGAGTGCACCGATGCGCAACAGCACCGTGGTTCGGGAACAGGTGCGGGTCCCGCACACGCGGGAGTGAAGCAGGAGCCGCCGCGCGGAGCGAAAAAATCATCCTCCGTGGGCCGCGGCGGCGGTGATGACGGCCTCCACACCGAAGCGCAGGCGTTCTTCAAAGGGCTCGTTGACGGCTCGGGCACCCAGGCGGTGAAGGGACGGGTAATCCTGCTCGGAAAAGACGAGTCGTCCACCTGGAGGCATCCCGCTGCGACCGGCCTGCTCCTCCAGAGTCAGCCCCAGCACCAGGTAATGAATGCTCCAGACGCTTCGTGCAGCGGTTGCCTCATCGGCGGCGAGCTGCAGGGTGGCGGCGGCGAGGATGTCCGCGGCACGCAGCGTATTCGCCTGGAAGGCGTCGGTGCCGGCCACCAGTCGAGCCCCGTCACGCCGGGAGAGCATGACGGCGCGGAGTCCTGCGGCCAAGGCGTGGACTCGCTGCCGGGGGTCGTCAGGCAGGCCATCGAGGTCGAGGTCGCCGAGGACGGCGTCGGCCATCAGCTCGAACAGGTGCGCCTTGGTGCGCACCTGGTAAGAGACGGTGTTCAGGTGGGCATCGAGTCGTTTGGCGACGCCGCGCAGGGTGACCTTCTCGATGCCCTCTTCGTCCAGCAGATCCAGGGCCGCCTGGACCACCCCCTCTCTGTTGTGACGCTGCTGAACCATGTGCTCCTCCGTTGGCCTTGTGCTCCACAGTAATCGGCCGCACGCCGCTCCCCGATTGAGACTTGGTCACCGACCAAGTACTTTGGGGGCGAAAGAGCTCCGGCTTGTAGAGATCACGGCACTGAGGACGAAGGAGCGACTATGCGAATCCTGATCAACGGTGCAGGCGTGGCCGGACTGAGCGCCGGGATCGACCTGGCGCGCGTCGGGCACGAGGTCGAGATCGTCGAGCGGGCGAACCACCTGCGCACCAACGGCTCGCCCATCGATGTGCGTGGCGAGGCCATCGACACCGCGCGCAGCATGGGCATCCTCGACGCGGTGCAGGAACACCGGATCACCATGACCGAGGAGACGAAGTTCATCGACCGGTCCGGCGCGCCCGTCGCCCCCTTGGTCCGGCAGGAGATCGACGAATCCTCCGAAGACATCGAGATTCCCCGTGAGGATCTGATGAACATCCTGCGCCGGGCCCTGCCCGAGCAGGTCAGCCTGCGCTTCGAGGAGTCCGTCCGGACGCTGGCCGATAGCGGGGACCGGGTCGCGGTCGCCTTCGCCTCCGGCCGCGAGGCCGCCTACGACATCGTCGTCGGCGCCGACGGGGTGCACTCGACGGTGCGTCGGCTGGTGTTCGGCCCCGAGAAGGAGTTCACCAAACACCTCGGGATGTACGTTGCGCTCGGGGATGCATCCGACCAGGCGACACCCGGCGACCGCACGACGGAGGTCCTCAACCTGCCGGGCCGCATGGCCGGCCTGGCCCGCTACCGCGACAAAGCTCTGGCACTCTTCCAGTTCCGCTCCGAACCGATCGATTACGACCACCGTGATCTGGCTGCGCAGAAGCGCATTCTGGCCGAGGCCTTCGTCGGCGTCGACGACTGGAAGGTCCCCACGCTGCTCACGACCGCGCAGGACGACCCCGAGCTCTACTTCGACGCGATCGCCCAGATTCACATGTCGACCTGGCACCGCGGACGGGTCGTGCTGATCGGGGACGCCGCGCACTGCGCGACCCCGATGGCCGGGCGCGGCGCCTCATTGGCCATGCTCGGGGCGTGGATGCTCACCGAGGAGCTTGGACACCGGGGCGATGAGCTCGAGGCGGCCTTCAGCGCCTACGAGCGGCGTCTGCGCCCCCACGCGGAGGCAGCCCAAGAGTTCGCGCTCAGCGGGGCCGACCTTGTGGTGCCCGCCTCATGGGAGGCCATCGAGGCGCGCAACACCCGGCTGCGGGCGGCGCAGTCGCTCTAGGCGGTCGTCCCTGGCCGACGAGGACCGCACGCGAGAACGGACCCGCCGAACTCTCCGGGGCCAGCACGACCGGCCTCCACCGCGACCGGCCCGACCCCACCGGCGCTGGTCGCCGATGTGCCCGTGACCTTCGCCGCCGACCTCGTCGGCTTCCGCGAAGCCCCCTGCTATGAAACCGAGCCGGACCTGGATTTGCGCACCCCGCGGAAAAGGCTGAGTGCAGCTCGCGGCGCGGTCCTGGTCGCAGTATGGGCCCGCCCTGGTCCCTGTAGGCGGGGAGCTGGACCGGAAACACCGCATCGCGGTGTCCTGACCCGCGGATATGTGGCGCGCCTGGCAGGATTCGAACTTGCGGCCGTCGGATCAGCACCGGACCGGGACGCAGGGCGGTTCCCGGGGGTTGCGCGGGTGCGCGGCCGATGTCCGCGCACCCCGCGCACCAGGTCCGGATCGGTACTCCCGGGGTCCTACTCTTCGGCGCCGTGCGCCGGCGCCGGCCACCTGCCGAGATCCCGCCACCGCGGAGCGGGTTGGTGCCGGCGCTCTTCGGCAACATCCGGCGCGGTCCCGCCGCGCCTGGCCGCCGGGGTCGACGTCACGGTGGTCGCGGCCTATTCGGGCCGCTTCGCCACCGCCTTCCCCGCCGAGCGAAGTGTTCCAAGGCGCCGCAGACGGCGGCGACGGTGCGCACCGTCTACCAGGCGGACAGGTCCCGCGCTTCGGTGGTCGCGGAAACCGTATCGAACCGGCGGACCCGGCCGCCCTCTCCGAACCGCGGCCAGCCGGGGTCCCCGGTGCGGGCGAAGGCGATCCACGCCGCATGCATCTCCTTGGCCAACGCTTCCGGCGGCTCCTCCGGCCCCGTCAATCCCTGCGCGCCGCGCAGCCCCGGAGTCTCCAGCCCGTCGAACACGAACGGCAGCTCCATCGCGTGCGCCGCCCCGAGCTGCGCGTCGAGAGCGGTCGACCGCCAGGCGAACTCGTAGACGTGAGCGCCGCCGTGCGCCTCGGCGAGCCTGCGGGAGCCGAAGCCGAACAGCGCGTCGCCGAGGATGGCCGACCGCAGCTCGCCGGGCCCGGCGTCCGGCCGCTGCGCCTGGTAGGCCGCGACGAGCCGGTCGGGGTCGCCGTGGGCGCGGGCCGCGGTCGCGTGCACGTCCTCGGCGGTCGAGGCGGGCAGGTCGCCATGCGGCGCGAGGTAGAGGTTGCCTTCCTCGGCGTTGGTTCCCACGAGCAGGTCGACATCGGCCAGGCGGCATTCGGCCGGTTGGCGGTCCAGCACCAGACTGAACGGGCTGAGTCCCATGAGCGGGTCGAAGCGGTCGGCGGTGCGCAGGTCGGTCCCGGCGAGTCGGGGGACGACCGCGACCAGGTCCTCGTCGGGGACCGCGGCGAAGCCCTCCGCGTCCGGTGCCACGCCCAGCGCCTCTGCGGCCGCTCGGGCCACCCGGGCGCCCTGCTCGGGGGAGAACGCGCCCAGTCCGCTGCCGCTCTGCACGATCGCCCGGTGGAACAGGCCTTCGGCCCGGGGATCGGCGAGCACACCGGCGGCCGTGGTCGCGCCCGCCGACTGGCCGGCCAAGGTCACGTTTGCGGGGTCGCCGCCGAAGGCCGCGATGTTGCGCTGCACCCACTCCAGGGCCGCGAGCACGTCGAGCAGCCCTCGATTGCGCGGCGCCCCGGGCAGGTCCAGGAACCCGGCGACACCGAGCCGGTAGTTCAACGCAACCAGCACGACGCCGTCGCGGGCGAAGGCGGCGCCGTCGTGCACCGGTGCGCGGTTGGAGCCGGCGACGAACCCGCCACCGTGCACGAACACCAGCACCGGGCTGCGTTCGGCCCTGCGCGGGGCCCAGATGTTGACGGTCAGGTACTCCTCCCCCCGCTCGTCGCCCCGCACCCAGCCGGGACCGAAGTAGGGCGCCATGTCGAGTCGTCCGAAGGAGTCCCGGCGGGGTTGCGGCGCGGTGGGCCCCGGCCGCGTCGCGTCGCGCACGTGCGTCCAGGGGCGGGGCGGCGAGGGCGGGGAGAACCGGTCGGCGCCGGCGGGCGGCGCCGCGTAGGGGACGGACAGGAAGCGGGCCGCGGAATCGTCGGCGTTGCCGCGGACTGCCCCCTCGGTGGTCGTCACGATCGGATCGGACACTGTGCACTCCCGTATCTGTTACTCGCTGGTGCCGGGTTCGGCGTCGCCGTTGTCGGTACCGGCTCGCCGCGGCGAGCCGGTCGGGCGTCAGATCCGGGCGAACGGCGCCCACTCCTTGATCGCGAACTTGCCGCCGTCCCGGGCGACCTCCGCCCCACCGCGTCCGCCCAGGTGGGCGGGGAACACCAGCGCACGGGTGTCGGCGGCTTCGCCCAGCAGTCGGCGCCGGGTGGCGCGGGACTCCGCCGGGTTCTCGCAGAAGCAACTGTTGGTCTCGGGCTCCACGATCTGCAGCGCGGTGTGCACCAGGTCGCCGACGAACAGCGCCCGGTCGCCGCCCGAAGCCAGCCGCACCGCCGAGGAGCCCGGGGTGTGCCCCGGCGCGGGCTCCAGGCGAAGGTTGCCGTCGATGGTGTGGCCCTCCTCCCACAACTGCGCCTGCCCTGCCGCGTATACCGGGGCCACGCTGTCCTCGAACACGTTCTGGTTGCCGCGGCCCAGGTTCGGCGTGTGGCCGTTTACGGGATTCCAGAAGTCGAAGTCCGCCTTCGGCATCAGGTAGGTGGCGTTGGGAAAGGTCGGCACCCACTCGCGGCCCGAGAGGCGTGTGTTCCAGCCCACATGGTCGACGTGGAGATGGGTGTTGACCACCAGGTCCACGTCCTCGGGCGCTACACCGGCCCGGGCCAGCTCGCCGAGGAACCCGCTCTCCCTGCGGCTCCAGACCGGCGAGTAGGGGCGTTCCTTGTGGTTGCCCACACCGGTGTCGATCAGGATGGTTCTGCCCTCGCTGCGCAGCAGCCAGGTCTGGATGGCGCTCACGACGACGTCGGAGTCGGCGTCGACGAAGTCGGGCGTGAGCCAGGGACCGTGTTTGCGCCAGGCGTCCTCCGGCGCCTCGGGGAAGAAGGTTCGCGGAGCGATGTCCACGGACCCGAAGTACTCCACGACTCGGGCGACCGTGACTTCACCCAGCACGACTCCCTGCTCCTGTTTCCGTTCCTGCATGTTGGTCCCGTTCGTGCTCGGCGTCGATTCCCGGTCAGGATCCGGCGGCCTGTGTCGTGCCAGCCAGCCCTGTGATGTGCGTATCCACGGCAGGGTCAGGCTCGCGGCTCCGTAGCCGGAGGGCCGTGCCTAGGCTGTTGCCATGACGACTTCTCAGGCGGCCGGGCAGACGGTCGCAGGTCGGATCGGCGACTTCCTACGGGCGCGGCGGGCGCGGTTGCAGCCCGACGACGCGGGTTTGGCGGCACTGCCCGGGCGCAGGCGCGTGGCCGGGCTGCGGCGTGAGGAGCTTGCGCAGTTGGCGGGGGTCAGCGTGTCGTACTACACGCGGCTGGAGCAGGGGCAGTCGGTCAACGCGTCCGACGCCGTACTGGACGCGATCGCGCGGGCGCTGCGGTTGGACGAACACGAGACCGAGCACCTGCGGGAACTCGCTGCGCGGCGCCCCCGGCACCTCAAGCAGCCGCCGCCGGAGCGGGTCGACTCCCCGACCCGCGAGCTGATGCGCTCGCTGGGCGACGTGCCCGCGATGGTCCTGGGCCGCCGCACCGACGTGCTCGCCTGGAACCCGATGGCCCGGGCCCTGCTCGCCGGGCACGTGGACCCCGCCGCGCCGGACCGCCTCGAGGACCGGCCGAACCTGGCACGGATGCTGTTCCTGGATCCCTACATCCGGGACCTGTACGTCGACTGGGAGTACAAGGCGCGAGCGGTTGTGGGGAGCCTGCGGCTGGTCGCGGGCCGCCACCCCGAGGACGCGCTGCTGGCCTCATTGGTCGGCGAGCTGTCAGCGCAGTCGCAGGAGTTCGCCGACCTGTGGGGCGACCACCGAGTCAAGCCCTGCGAGGCGGACCGCTACCGGCTGCGCCACCCGCTGGTCGGCGAACTCACCGTTACGCAGCAGCTCCTCGCGGTCGCCCGCTCACCCGAGCAGTCGGTGACGGTGGTGACCGCGGAAGAGGGCTCCGCAGCGGCCGACTCGCTCAAGCTGCTGTCCCGGTTCGCGGGACCGGGCACCGATGGAAAAGCCGGAGCCGACCGCCCCTTGCGGTACCCGACGCAGGGATGACCGAAGCCGCCGACATGCCGTGCAGCTCCGCCCGGAAAGCGGGCTGCCCCTCGCGTATGCGGCACGAAACCCCCCGTCGAGGCACCCGATGCGAGGAGGGCCGGCCACCAGGCCGACGAGCGGCCGTCCCGCCGGCGGCGTCGTCGACGCCGCCGAGGCGGGCGCCAGGCTGCGCGAGCTGACGAAAACCTGATGGGGCGCCCCAGCGCACCTGTGCTACGGAATCCCGCAGGGAGGAACTCGATCCGGCATTCGAGCATCAGTGGTTGGAGGCCGACCCAATGACTCGAAGTTTGACGTCGGGGGCGGATGCAGAACTGGCGCGGGGGCTCGCTTTGTCAACGGCGCGTGTAGACGAAGCCTTCGCCCCCGGGACTCGGGGGTCGGTCCGGGGTAGCGGGCTTGGGTCCGTCCCCGGTGGATAGGCGGAGGAGCATTCATGCTGTCCCTGAAAAGATGCGTTGCGTACGCTTCCTGTGGACGTATCCGTAACCGTCGCGAAAGTGCCATGGCCCAGCTCCCTCCTTCGGCTCCCGCGGCAGGTCGGCGCCGAACACGGCGCGACCGGTCGGGGTCCGCGGCCCGCCACGTGCATGCCACGGATCGGCGCCGAACGACTCACCGGCGCCGACGGCCCCGGCGGTGCCCTCATCAGCCCCGGCGTCCTCGCCCGGTCTGCGGGCGTGGAGCCGGTCGCCTCGGCGGGGGCGGGGCCCGCGCCGCCTGGGGCACGCTGCGTTACCGCACCGCCGCCTACGGCCCGCAGGCCATCACCGTCCGCGGCCGTGTGGCCGTCCCGGTGATGCGCCCACCGCCGGGCTCGCCCACGGCTCGCCCGTGCCGGCGCCGAGGAGGTGCGCCTCACCGGCACCCCCCACTCGGACGGCCGGGCCCTGGCCTCCGGCAGCTACGCCCCGCGTGACGGCAGCGTGCTGCACATCCCGCCCGAACGCCGCCCCGCCGATGCGTAAAGGAGGGTTGCGTGGCGACCATGATCTCCGACCTGCGCGACTGGATCCGCGACCACGACCCGCACGTGCGCGCCGCCGTGGAACTGCTCATCGCCCACAACGACGCCGTGTGGCTGCGCCGTGAGGACTTCGTGGACCGCTTCGTCGACGACGACGGCCACAACACCGTCATCGACTTCGCCACCCTGGCCGCCGCCCTGGAGGCCGGGACCGCCCCCGGCGCCTGTGAGACCGAGGCCGGCGTCCTGCGCCTGGCCGCCGACCTCGGCACCGACCGGTGGGGCATCCGCCAGATGTCCGACGCCGCGGTGCACCGGGTGCGCGTGGCCATCGCCGTCGCCACCGAGTAGCCCCGGCCGCCCCCGCTCTGAGCAGGGCCGCCGAGGCAGCGCACGCCTCGGCCACGCACAGTCGCAGATCCCCCTGTGCGGCCGGCCCACGCTCCGAAAGCGCGCCACGCCGGCTCAGCCGCGTTCCTCCGGTTCCCCCAACCGGCTGCCTCGAACCGGCTGCTCGGCCGGTCCCCGGCACATCACCACCCGGTAGCCGTGCCGGCCTCGACGGGCCCGCGCTCGACGCGCCCGTGACTGCCTCCGGGAGCCTGTCCTTCCCTCGCGAAGACCGGAAACCTGTCGCGGCCGAAGTAGACACGCCTGGCTCGTGCTGCTAACTTTATTCCCGCGGCCGCAGAAGTACACGGCCGGACCACCGGATAGGCCGGTGGAGAGCAGGACGGCCCGACGGTGTGCACGCGCATCACGGCACCGGGGCCGGTAGCAACGCAGTACAGAGGTAGAGCAGTAACGCAGGACCGGATATCCCGCTCGCACAGGGGATTCCGCAGCAGAAGCAAGGTCGCGGTAGGGCTCGACCGGCGCGGGTGGTTGTACGGCGCCGGGGGCCGGTAGGACCGCAGTACAGAAGTAGAGCAGTGCACGAAACGAGAATCGAGAGGTAGGTGCCATCAGGATCGCCCGGACGCAGCACGATTCGCGCCCGGGTACCGCAGGGCCTTTGTTCGAAAGAAGGTGGTCCACGGTCATACAACCGCGATCCCCGCGATCCCGTCCCAGCCTGTCCTCGGGAAGCGGAAGACCGGCAGCGGCCGGTGGATGGTAGTGAACTCTCGGGCCCCAGCGCCGTGCGGCGCTGGGGCCCTCGACGTGCGTTCAGGAGAAGGAAGAGAGCGCTTGACTCGTCCCGACACCGGTGACCGGTTCGACGATGACGACTACCCCGCCTACACCGTGGGCAGCGCGGCCGAAATGATCGGCGCCACGCCGGCCTTCCTGCGCGCCCTGGGCCAGGCCCAGCTGATCGAGCCCCGGCGCTCGGAGGGTGGGCACCGCCGCTACTCCCGCTATCAGCTCCGACTCGCCGCGCGGGCGCGCGACCTCGTGGACGAGGGCACCTCGATCGAGGCCGCGTGCCGGATCATCGTCCTGGAGGACCAGCTGGAGGAGGCCCAGCGCATCAACGAGGAGCTACGCGCCACCGATCCGCCCACGGAGTGAGGCTGTGCCGCGCGCCGCGTCCCAAGCTCGCCGAAGCACCGACAGCCCTCGCCGCAATCGGCGCGCGGCCCGCATCCTCGCGGGTTTGGCGCCGTGCTCAAGCCTGGGGGCCGTGGTGCTAGCGGGTGGTCGGAATCCGCCCTCCGGTCGCGGTGGTGCGGCGGGGACGCAGCGGGCAAGCCCGCACCGGTGGCCGAATGCGCCCTTGCGCTGGCGGTGCCGCCCGCCCTCGGGCCCGCCGAGCCACCGTGTGCCCGGCCTGGCAGGCCACCTGTCCGGCAGCGGTGTCGACGGCGAAGCACCCAACCGGGCACCGCAGGGCGCAGCGGTGCGGGTTGGATCACCGTCCACCGGCCTGCCGCCGCCAGGGCACCCTCAGGTGGCCGGTGGCATAAGCGCTATCGCCCAGCCCCCGTTCTGACAAAGAACAGATGAGCGTGAACTATTGGGGCATAAACCATGAACAAGGGGCCCGGTAAGGGAAGGTTTCCGATGGACGGAAGGACTCCTATATTCCCGGGCGTTCTGTTTGTGGTGGGGCTTAACCAGGGCGGCCGGGACATCCCATCCGGGGCGCCCGGTAGCGTGCGCACATCGTGGCGACGGCGTCGTCGACCGCAGCGTCCACCTCGGCCGGGGGCGGGGCCCAGTCGACGACGAGCAGTCGCGGCCAGAGGATGTAGTTCGAGATCATGCCCATGAACTGGGTGGTGGCCATGACCGGGTCCTCGATGCGGGCCGTCCCGGTGTCGTGCTCCGCGGCGAGGTAGCGCTGGACGGACTCGAAGAACGGCATTTTGCCGAGGTCGAAGTGGGTCGTGGCGAGCGCGGGGAATCGGGGCATCTCGGCGATGACGATTCGGTAGAGGCCGACCATCTCCGGTCGGGACATGAGCGCGGCGTACCGGCGGCCGTACTCCCGCAGCCCGCGCTCGAGGTCGCCGGGCCGGGGGGCGGGGCGCTGGTCGTCGTCCGTGCTCCAGTGCTCGGTGACCATGGCCTCGAACAGGTTCGCCTTGGTGGGGAACTGTTTGAAGAGCGTGGCCTTGGACACCTCCGCAGCCTCGGCGACCCGGGCTAGGGAGGTGCCGGCGTAGCCGTTGTCAAGGAACAGGCCTGTGGCCGCGCTGATGATCGCTGCTCGCTTCTGCTGCGCGAGCTGCTGGTGGTAGGTCCCGGTCCTCGTCGCCATGGGTCCATGATGCCCCACGTTGCGAGGTGAGTCGCTTGACTCACCTTTGTTTCGCACCTACCTTTGCGGTAAGGCGAGTCACTTGACTCATATCTAGCGAAGGGCGCGCTCGTGCAGCGATTCGAGAACAGGACGGTCATCGTCACCGGTGCAGGGGGCGGGATGGGCAGCAGTCACGTGCGTGCCTTCCACGCCGAGGGGGCCAACGTCGTGGTGGCCGACCGGGCCCCGGAACGCGGCGCGAAGCTCGCCGCAGAACTCGGTCCGCGGGCGATGGACGTGCGGCTGGACGTCACCAGCGAGACACAGTGGGCGGCAGCCGTCACGGAAGCCCAGGAACGCTTCGGACCGGTGTCTGTGCTGGTGAACAACGCGGGCATCCAGCAAGCGGCAGCGCCGGTCGAGCACACCGATCTGAGCACCTTCACGCGCGCCATGGACGTCAATGTGACGGGCCAGTTTCTCGGCATCCGCGCGGTGACGCCCTCGATGCGCGAGGCCGGGGGCTCGATCATCAACATCGCCTCGACCATGGCCAACGTGGGTACGGCGTACTACGCGGCCTACACGGCCAGCAAATGGGCCGTGCGCGGCTTGACCAGGACCGCGGCGCTGGAGCTCGGCCGGGACGGGATCCGGGTCAACGCGGTGCACCCCGGCGTGGTCTCGACACCGTTGATCAATACCCCGGCAGAGCCGGGCGAGCGCCCGATCTCGGACTTCTATTCGCCGGAGCCGTACGCGGTCCCGCGCATCGGCCGGCCCGAAGACGTCTCCCGCCTGCTCCTGTTCCTGGCGTCCGACGACGCGTCGTACGCGACCGGCTCGGAGTTCGTGGTCGACGGCGGGCTGCTGCTCGGGCCTGCTCTGCAGTACGGGGCGGCCTGAGGGACGCCGCGGTCCGGGCGGCGATCGGGATCGCGCCCGCGGTCACGACGCGGGAGGGGATCGTCGACATTACCGCGACCGGCCGACGTACCGGCCTGCCGCCGCATCGAACCGTCACGGTCCTCGCCCGAATCGTCGGCCGCCAAGGCCGGCCGTTCGGTCGCTCATGTACTTCCGTGCGAGTACGCGTCGCCTCCCGCGGGCGGAGGCGGCCGCCGGCGGCCGTCGGCATCGTGGTGGACACCAACCACTCATCGGAGGTCTCGTGTCCCCACGTCCAGATTCCACGGTCGTCGATCAGCAGGCCGAAAGCGCGCTGTCACCCAACGCTGATGACGCTGCGGCCATGCTCGTCGGCGCAGTCAAGCGATACGGCTCCGGCCCGTCTGCCGTCGTCGCTCTCGACGACGTCACCATCGCGTTCCCGGCGGGGAAGTTCACGGCTGTGATGGGCCCGTCGGGTTCGGGAAAGTCGACGATGATGCACTGCGCCGCCGGGCTGGACCAACTGGCGTCGGGCCGCGCCTTCGTCGGCAACACCGATCTGTCGACCCTCGACGACCGCGAACTGACCCTGCTGCGCCGAGAACGGATCGGGTTCGTGTTCCAGACGCTCAATCTCGTTGGGACCCTCACGGCCGAGGAGAACATTCGCCTGCCGTTGACGTTGTCGGGCCGCCGGCCGAGCGATGGAGTGCTCGATCAGGTCGTGTCGATGCTGGGCCTCGGTGATCGCCTGCATCATCGGCCGACGGAGCTCTCAGGCGGCCAGCAACAGCGCGTCGCCATCGCCCGAGCGCTGGTCGCCCGGCCACACGTGGTGTTCGCCGACGAGCCCACCGGCAACCTCGACACCCGGTCCGGACAGGAGATCCTCGGATACCTGCGATCAGCGGTCGACAGGCATCATCAGTCGATCGTGATGGTCACGCACGATCCCAACGCCGCAGCCTGGGCGGACCACGTCGTGTTCGTCGTCGACGGCAGAGTGCACGACGTAATGGATCGCCCGTCGGCCGATTCGGTGCTCGACGTGATGAAGGGCCTGGGGCGATGAGCCAGATGGTGCGGAGCGCGGCCCGGAGCGTGTTCGCGAGCCGGGGTCGGTTCCTGCTCACAGGCACGGCGATCGCACTGTCGGTGGCGTTCCTCGTCGCGACGCTGGTGCTGTCCGACTCGATGCGCGGCCGAGCTGCCGGCGACATCGCCGAAGCGATGGCCGGGACGGACGCCGTGGTGCAGGGCGTTTCCCTCGGCGAACCCGGCGGAGGTCCGGGAGACCCTGCCAGGTCGGTTCGGCAATCACTGGATCCCGACATCACCGAGCGCGTGGCCGCGGTCGACGGCGTCGACGGGGCCGCCTCGCAATGGACCGGCTTCGCGAAGCTGGTCGTCGACGGATCGGCGGTCGGAGCCGGCACGGCGAACGACGTCGGTCGCAACTGGATCGCCGACCCGGCGCTCAATCCGTTCCGGCTCGCGAGCGGGCGACCACCGACCGGGGTCGGTGAGATCGTGATCGACCGCTCGCTCGCCGATGACGCAGGCGTGGCTCGGGGTGACGTCGTCAAGGTCCTGACCGCGTCGGGGATGCACGACGCGACCATCACCGGTATCGCGACGTTCGGGTCGGCGGACGCGGCGCCGCTGAAGCGAACGGTTCTGTTGCCCGACGGAGCGATGTCCGCCTGGCTCGATATGGACGCGCCGACCGAGGTGGTCGTCGACGTCGCGGAGGGTGCCGACCGCACCGAGGTGCTCGGCCGCCTGGCGGCGCTGTCCGACGCCGAGGTCGTCGACGGACGCGACTACATACGGACGATGCAGAACGCCGCGACTTCACCGCTGCAGTTCCTGAACGTGTTCCTCCTGGCCTTCGCCGTGGTCGCGATTCTGATCGGCGTGACGATCATCTACAACACGTTCGCGCTCACCGTCGCCCGCCGCCGCCGGGAGTCGGGACTGCTGCGTGCGATCGGTGCGCAACGACGCCAAGTGCTCGGCGGAGTGGTGATCGAGGCGGTGTTCGTCGGAACGATCGCCACGCTCATCGGCCTCGTATGCGGGGTCGCGGGAGTGGACGCGCTGCGCTGGGTCGTCGGACTCACCGGGGTCAGCCTGATCACCGGGCCGGCGATCGTGAGCCCGACCTCGATCGCGATCGCCGCGACCGTCGGTATCGGCACAACGATCCTCTCGGCATGGATCCCGGCCCGCCGCGCGGCGGCGACACCCCCGATCGAGGCACTGCGTGAGAGCGCGGCGGAACCCCGGGTCGTGAGCCGAGCGCGGACTGCAAGCGGACTCGTGCTCGCCGCGGCGGCGATCGCTGGAGGAGCTGCTGCTGTGGTTGGCTCGAACCCGGTGTGGCTCGTGCTCGCTACTGCCATTGTCCCGGCGCTCGTGCTGTGCGGCCCGGCGATCGTGACAGCTTCAGCACGTTGGAGCTCTCCAGCGGCCCGCCGCGCCGCCGGTGTGTCCGGCTCGATCGCCGCGGGCAACCTGGCTGCGAGCCCCCGCCGATCGGCATCGACGGCGCTCGCGCTCATGCTCGGAACCGCGATGGTGACGCTGTTCTCGATCTTCGCGAGCTCACTGGCGAGCGCGGTGGGAACGGACGTCCGTGAGGGGCTGCAGGCGGACCTGGTGGTCACGTCGGCGACCCCCGACTTCTCGACGATCGACCCCACCCTGGCCGACCGGATGGCAGCGCTGTCCGACGTGGACTCGGTAACTGCGCTGTCGATCGCCGAAGGGGTGGTGGCAGGGAAAGCCGAGGCGATCGGCGGTATCGACCCGACGGCGCTGCCCACCATGTACGACCTCGCCCCGATCGCCGGCGACCTCGCCGATCTGAGCTCGGGAGGCGTGGCCGTGGTCGGTGACGACCCGGCGCGGCTTGGCGAAACCCTGAAAATCGAGTTCGAACGATCGACCATCGAAGCGCCGATCGTTGCCGTGGTCGAAAGGAGCACCGGCGGTTTCGAAGCTCCGGCCTACTTCGTCGACCGTGCGACGCTCGACGCCTCGCTCGGTCATCTGCTCGATGCGCAGGTGTTCGTCGACCTCGCCGACGGAGCGGTGGCGGACGCAGAGGAAGACGTGCGGGCCCTGGTCCAAGATGCGCCCGGGTCGTTCCTGGCGACCCGGGAAGAACACATCGCCAGCAGCGGGAGCGACGTCGCTGCGTTCGGAAACTTCATCGACGGGATGCTCATTCTGGCGAGCCTCATCGCGCTTCTCGGAGTCGCCAACACAACGGCGCTCGCGATCAATGAACGCTTTGGAGAGATCGGGCTGCTGCGAGCGGTCGGGGCGTCTCGGCGGGAGCTGCGTCGCATCGTGCGGCTCGAGGCGGCACTCCTGTCGTTCGTTGCAGCATCGATCGGTATCGCCGTCGGAGCCGGCGTCGGCTGGGCGATGATCGATGTCACTGGAGGCGCGGAGATCCCGTACGTCATCGTACCCTGGCTCCGTCTGGCGGTGACGCTGATCGTCGCGGTCGCAGCGGGCGTGGTCGCTGCAGCGTGGCCCGCGTTCCGGGTCTCCCGGGTGCCCGTGCTCGAGCTGGTGAGCCGGGACCGCTGATGGCCCCGAGGTCCAGTACCGGGACCGGGCGCTCCCGACCGGTCCCGGTACAGAGACCTCCTGTGGGAGTACGCGCACGCCATCGGTCGCGACGAGGATGGTGCCATGACGCTTACGGATCACCGCACCGGCCGCGCCGATCTCGCTGCGCTCGTCGCCGCGTTGGCGGTGTCGATCGGCGTGTTCGTCTTCGACCCGGACGTCCTGGCCGGACGGCAGCTCCTCGGCGTCGCGATCGCGGCCGTCGCCGCAGTGCTGCTCCTCGTCGCCGGCCGGTTCGGTCGGGTCACCGTCGTGGCGATCGGTGTGCTGACCGTCGTCACCTTCGTATGGACCTCCAGCCCGGTCGCGCTGGGACCGATGCTCGCCGTGGCGCTGTACCGACTCGTGCGCCGAAGCGAGGATCGCTCTGCGGTCTGGTTCGGATCGTTCGTCGCGATCGTCGTCGCCGGCTTCGGGGCGCAGGCCGGCAATGAGCCGTTCTGGTTCGAATGGGTCACCTACTCAGCCGTTCTCCTGCTCCCGATCGCCGCCGCCGACGCCCGCCGCTCCAACCTGCGGCGTCGAGCCGACAGATGGGAACGCCAGGTCGCCGAGCGGCTCCAGGCGGAACGCCTTCGCATCGCGTACGACCTGCACGACATCGTCGCCCATTCGCTGTCGGCGATCACCGTCCAGTCCGGCATCGCCGCCCACGGGTTCGAGCGCGATCCCGCCGCCGCTCACACCGCGCTCGTCGAGATCAACGACGCAGGCAGACGATCGCTCGACGAGCTGAGATCCCTCCTCGGGCTCCTCCGGTCCGACGAGTCGGTCCCGCTTCGCCCGATACCGGCGGCCACCACCACCCTCGGCGACGTCGTCGCCGCCGCCGGGCACTCCAGGGAGGTCGAGGTGGTCGAGGACGGTCACTACCCCGCGGGCGTGACGGAGAGCACCGTGGTGACGGTGCACCGCATCGTGCACGAGTGCCTGGTCAACGTCGCCCGCCACGCCGGCGACGTCCCCACGATCGTCCGGCTCCGGCACGCAGACGGCGGGGTGCACGTCACCGTGTCGAACGACGCCCCGGCCACCGCACGCGTTACGACGGCGGGCACCGGCATCGGTCTGGTCGCGATCCGCGAGCGAGCGGAGCTCCTCGGTGGCACCGTCCACGCCGAACCCACCGACAACGGCGGGTTCACGGTGCACGCGTTCGTGCCGTACCAGGTTCCCGGCGGGTGGGAGGCATGACCCCTCGGCTCGACGCGCCTGCCGTGGCGAGGCGCGACATCCGCGTGCTGCTCGCCGACGACCAGGAGTTGGTGCGCCGCGGGTTCGCATCACTGCTCGCCGGCGAACCCGGCATCGAGGTCGTCGGTGAGGTCGGCGACGGCGCGCAGGCGATCGCCGAGACCCGGCGGACACGCCCCGACGTCGTGCTGATGGACATCCGCATGCCTCGCATGGACGGGCTCGACGCGACGCGGGCGATCTGCGGCGACGAACGGCTCAACGCCACCAAGGTGCTCGTGCTCACCACCTTCGCGCTCGATGAGTACGTCTACGAGGCGCTCAGAGTCGGTGCCTCCGGTTTCCTGCTCAAGGACACCCCACCGCGACTCCTGCTCGAGGCCATCGCCGCCGCCGACGACGGGGACGTCCTCATCTCACCGGCGATGGCCAAGCGGTTGGTCGCCGACTTCGTTCGCCGACCGATCATGCGTCCCGGCGACTCGGGTCCTCTCGATGTCCTGAGCGAGCGAGAGCGTGAGGTACTCGCCGAGGTCGCACGCGGCAAGACCAACTCCGAGATCGGCGAGTCGCTCTACATGTCGCCGCTCACGGCGAAGACGCACGTCAGTCGCATCCTCGGCAAGCTGAACGCGCGCGACCGCGCCCAGCTCGTGATCATCGGATACGAGACCGGACTCGTCAGCCCCGGCGAGTGAGCACCGCGAGCGTCGTGGCCGGGCCGGTACCGGACTCCGGGGAAGCCCGTAGCGTCCGCGGACTTTCCCGCCGCCCAGGCGACACGACAACACACGTGCTGGCTACCCATGCGGACAAGAGACGACCCTGTGCCGCACCAACCTAAGGGGAATACGTCGATGACTCCCTTAGGAGAGCTCCCGCCAACATGAGTTGGCCCTGTGGGTGCTGTTGCGCCGACGCCGCGGCTTGAGACGTCGGCCGCGGAAGGCACTCGGATGATGCCGCCGGGACCTTCCTGCGCCTTGTCCGCACAGCACTTCACCTCCGTGTCGCAGGGGCGTAGTCACCGGCAGCACCCCTGTCGTGGCGAGTGCCCGGAACGGTGGGTGAGGCCGACAGCGGCCGACCTGCCGCATTGGCGATGACCTACTACGCGGAGACGGGCTCGTCGGGCATGGCGGCGCCGACCCGGCTGAGAGCTATCGCGGAGCTGCGCACCGATCGGTGCGGGTTCGGTCTACCGGTACGCCGCTTCGCGCGAGGCGGTCTGGTTTGTGCGGCCGACCGCACGGCCCACCGCGTTGCGCACCGTGAGGCCCGGTCGGGTGCGGGGCACCATGAGCCTGGAGAGCGGCCCGACGCGCCGCTGCCGCGGGCCCACCCCACGACGGAGTCGCGACTCATAGGCGGCGAAAGCCCGGGTGTGATCACCGGGGTGGGCGGCGAGCGCTTCCGCGAGGGCGTACGCGCCCGCCATCGCCATGCTGGACCCGTCGCCTAGCAGGGCTGTCGCCGCCGCGTCCCCCAGCAGTACGACCCGTCCGCGGGACCACGAGGGCATCCGGACGGTGGTCAGGGGGTCGAAGAAGGGAGCCGGGTGGTCGAGGTACGCCGCCACGAACTCCCGTGCCCGCCACCCCACGTCGGCGTACGCGTCGGCCACGGTCTGCTTGTGAAGGGCGGTGTTCTTGCGGTCGTGGGGCGCCGGCGGTGCGGCGCGGAAGGTGAAGATCGCGAGTGGAGTGGTCCGCGAGGGGTGGAGGATCAGCATCCGGTTCGGCGCGGTCAGCATCGTCATCTCGTTCGGGTCCTCGATGGCGTCGGGCTCCAGCGGGACGGTCGCGCCGTACAGGCCCAGGTCGCGCACGAACTGCCGCTCGGGTCCGAAGAGCAGGCGCCGTACGGCGGAGTGCGTCCCGTCGGCACCGACCACCAGGTCGAATCGCCGTGGCGCGGCCCGCCAAAAGGTGGCGTCGACCCCGCCTCCGTCCTGACGACGACTGGAGCCGGCGCCAAGCGGCCGAGCGCTCGGCGTCTCGCCCAAAACCGCCCACAAATGGGCCCGCCGCTACCGCGAAGCGGGCCGGGCTGGCATGGACTACCGCCCCAGCCGCCCGGCCACCAGCCCCAACCGGACCCCGGCCACCAGCGCGCGTCGCGGCAACGACCGAGAACACTCGGGCTTTGGCGCTGGTCGCGGTCGTGTCCTGCACGTAAAGACCGGCGGGGGCAAGGAGGACAAGCTCGCCCCCTTCCCTGCCTGCGCTCGGCCGCGCGGCGCAGCGCCATCACAGCCCCGGTGCGTTCGTAGTAGAAGGTCGCGCATCCGAACCGATTTATTTTCCGCACACACACACGATCCTGTGCAAAAAAGACATATAGGCACTCTGTTCCCGTGCAGGCCGCGCCGCCTTGCGCATCGGTAAATGTCCGCTACTATGTAAAGCGCATTTACTGAATGGAGTGGATAGTGCCTCCCCAGACACGGCGCGACCGGCTCCGGGCGCAGATGGCCGAGGAGATCAAGGCCGCGGCCCGCAGGATCGTGGAGGAGGAGGGGGTGGACGCCCTCACCCTCGCCGAGGTGGCGCGCCGGGTCGAGGTGACGCCAGCTGCGCTCTACCGCCACTACGACGACCTGAGCGCCATCACCTGGCACCTCGCGCGCGACCTCGTGGACGAGATCGTCCAGGCCCAGCGAACGGCCGTCAGCAGCGAGTTGGCCGATGACATCGCGGGGCGGCTGCTGGCCGCCACGCGGGCGTTCCGCGCCTGGTGCATCGGCCACCGCACCTGCTTCCATTTGCTGTTCGGCACACCCACCGCGGCAGCGGGCCCGGCGCATGCGGACGTGACAGGCCTATGGGTGCGCCGTCTGGCCGAGGTATGGGGCGAGCTGTTCGTCCACCTCTGGGCCGTGCGGCCGTTCCCGATCCTGCCGGACGAAAAGATCGCGCCCGGACTTCGCGACCAGCTCGACCAGTACCGCTCCGCGGTAGGGGTCGACCTGCCCTTGGGGACACTGGTCGTCTTCCTCGGCTGCTGGCGGCAGATCTACGGAGCGGTCGCCCTGGAGGTGTTCGACCACTTCGCTCCCACCATCACCGACCATGAGCCGATGTTCGAGCTGATGATCGCCGAGCTCTTCACCAAGCTCGGCCTGGAAAAGGAGTACCGGCCCCCGGCCGGGACTGACTTTCCGCTGCCCAGCTGACTCCTTTCTGCGCATTGGGCCGGGCCGCCCGGGCGCAGCCCCACCCCCAGGAGGACAGATGCCGCAGTTCCACCGCGATTGGAACGTGCCCCACCAGTCCCGACCCCCCTCGACGCCGGCCCCGCCGCCGGGCGGCTTCGCCCCGCAGGGGACACCGCTGCCCCAGCACCCTGCGCACCATCCGCCCTCACGGCCGCGGATCGACGGCCCGACCTGGGCCCAGCTGCTCGTGATCTCGGCCCCCAAGGCGCTGGCAAGCGCCTTCGTGGTCTGGTGCATCGGCTACCCGATCGTGGGGGCTGTGGTGGGGAGCGTGCTGGTCGGCGCCCCCGAAGGTGTGCTGGCGAGGCTGACGGGCTTGGGGGTCCTGTTGGCGTGGGCGTGCGTCGGCGGATTCTGCTTGTATCCCCGCACCGGGGACGCCCTGGCCCGGTGGCTGCTCGGGTTGCGCCTGGCCACCGCCGAGGAGGAGGCGAAGCTCGTCGTCCCCTGGTATCGCGTGATGCACGCCACCGGTCGGCATCCGCACGCCTTCCGGCTCTGGGTGCAGGAGTCCGAGGACATCAACGCCAGTGCGGCGGGTGCGGGCATCGTCGCGGTCACCCGGTCCGCGGTCGAAGAGCTCTCCCCGCCCCAGCTCGAAGCCGTTTTGGCGCATGAGCTTGGGCACCACACCTTCAGCCACGCCAGGTTCCTGCTCGCGCTGAACTACTACGGGCTCCCGGTGACAGTGATCGCCCGCCTCTTCAACGCCCTGACCATCGGGATCGTCGGAGCTATCTGGTCCGCCTACCGGGACAGCGGCAACGTGCTGATGCTCATCGTTGCCGGCTGCACCCTGACCATGTGCTGCCTGGTCTTCGTGCTTCCGTTCCTCGTTCCGGCCATGGCGGCCCTGTTTGGGGCGGCCGCCCTCAGCCGCGCCACGGAGCTGGCCGCCGACCGCTATGCCGCGCAATTGGGTTATGCCCCGGCCCTGCAGCAGGTGCTGCAGCACTGGATCCACCTGGGCCATGACGCCGCCCACGCCCAGATGAACCCTTGGCAGCGCGCTACGGCCAGCCACCCCACCGCCGCCAAGCGCATCCAGCGCCTTCAGACCTACCTGAACCAGCCCCGGAGCCAGATGTGATCCGCCACCTCATCGAACTGCTCATGGGCGGCCGCCCCGGCGTCGCGCCCGCGCAGCCCGCCCCTGCGCCGCCGTGGGAATGGCTGCGTCCCCACGACCCCTTCGCCGCTGCCCTGCTGGATGGGCTCTGGCCCAGCGAGGAGATGAGCGACGTCGACCGGGCCCGGCTGACGACCGCCCTGGGCCAGGCGGCCGGCGACGAGGCCCTGCGCGCCGAGCTGATCGCCGAGCTCCACGAACTGGGTCCGGCCGCGGCCGGGCACGATTCCGGGCAGCGCAACCTCCCGGGGCACCGGCGCGCCGAGCACAACCTCGCGGCCAGCCAGGTGCGGCTGGGGCGCCTGGCCGCCGACGCGCGCAACGTGCCCATCGCCGGCTCGGGGGACTTCGGTGTCGACACCGACTGCCTGCGCACATCGCTTCTGGTCGTGGGCCCGCCCGGGTGCGGCAAGACCCACGGCGTGGCCGTGCCCATCGCAGAGCACCTGGTTCTGCAGAGTTTGGCCAACCGGGTCAGCGTGCTGGTCATCGACCCCAAGGGCGACGACTTCGGCTTCGAAGGCTGGTTCGACCACACCATCGACCCCGCCGACCCCGGAACCGGGTTCGACCTCTACGGCGGGGCATCAACCCCCGAGGAGGCGGCCGACCAGCTCGCCTCGGCCCTGCTGCCCGCCGGAGTCAGCGCCGACAAGCAGTACTTCATGGACGCCTCGCGCAACACCATCTACGCCTGCCTGGATCTGGCGTGGAAGACCGTGAAGCGCTGGCCCACCCTCCGAGAGCTGCTCCGGCTCATGCGCATAGATGAAGGCGACACACAGGCCGTCAACAACCTCGCTGGTGGAAAGGCCGCCAATACACCGGCGGGCAAGGAGTTCATCGCCCGGCGCAAGAGGCAGGCCTCCGGGAAGGTGGACCCGGCGGCCTCGGCGGTCGAGCGCCTTTCGCTGCTCGACCGCCCCAACCTGCACAGGCTCTTCGACCCCCTGAAGAAGGAGCACAAGTTCTCCATGGGCGACATCAACCGGCCGATACGAGTACGAATGGCCCTTCCCGAAGCGCGCATGCCTGAGACCACCCGCATCCTGGCCCGGCTGGCCATGGCGCAGTTCACCCATGTCACCAGTTCTCCCGGAACGAATCGGGGGATCTTCAAAGGGCTGGTCGTGGAAGAGGCCGGCCGGTTCATCGACGACTACACGGCACGCGCCCTGCAGCGGGTCCGCTCCAACAACGCCGGCCTGGTCCTGCTCGCCCAGTCCCTGGGGGACTTTCCGGACGAGCTGCTGCCCACGGTCTTCACTTCGGCCGGAGGCAAGTTCGTCTTCCCCGGCGTCGACCCCGACGGAGCCGAGCAGTTCTCCCGCTTCTGGGGCGAACAGGAGGTCTCCGAGTTCACACGGACCCGCACCCGATCGGCCTCCACCAGCTACGACAACTGGAACCTGCCCATCGGGCGGACCGAGAGCCAGAGCATCGGCGTCCAGCACAGCAAACGCACCGAAGCGCTTTGGAGCCCCGGAGAGCTGTCCGCGGAGATCCCTCTGGGCCACTGCGTCGCCCAGCTCTCCCGCAGCAACGGGGCACGCACACCACCCGTGCTGGTGAACCTCCGCGAAAAATGAAATCGGAGAGCCCGAAGGGCATCTCCGATTTCCCGGCTAGCGGGCTACTTCTTCAAGTCGTCTGCGATGACCATGGCGATCACCAGCTTGGCTATATCCAAAAGGATCTGGAATACTGGACCACCGTATCGTGCGATACTACGCACGATAACGATGATCGCCAATAGAGCGATCCTGAAAACATTAGCCACACCACATCCCCCCTTGTCAAGCACGAACTCTCTGGGAAGACAGCCACCTGACAGTGGGGATGCGCCCGCTTTTTGCCGGGACGCCCAGTCAGAAACTGTCCGGCCCAGCAAGCCGTGTGTGATGTACTTAAAGCATACCGTGCCACATCCGAGATGCAAAGAACATAGACACATTCGTCCTATCGGGCGGTGAAGTTCGGGGGCCGGTTCAAGTGGCAGCGCCGTTCCTTTGAGGGGTCCCGGTCGCGGCAAATCCAACGCTGAGCAGCTGATGCAGGTCAGCAGATATGTCGGAGGACGCGAGCGATCTGCGGCGACGAACGGCTCAACGCCACCAGACCGGACTCGTCAGCCCCGGCGAGTGAGTCTCGATGAGGCCTGCGGGCCTGAGTCTCCAATACCCTTACGAGCGCCGGGTCGGGTTCACCGGTTCGCGCCAGGGTGTGTCCCAGTGCCGGGAGCGATGAGTCGGTGGACGGCTTCGACCAGACAATCCTCACCCGCGCCGGGGGTATGGTCCGGGCCGCCCACGATGTTGCCGACGGCCAGTGCCTGGACGTGGTTCAGGAGAGCCGCGGCCGGGATCGAGGCCGTGATCTTGTCGGCCTGCTGTGCCTTCTTGATGGCGGCGGTCTTGGCGGCCACTGCTTCGGCGGCGCGGGGAAGGCCGGCGACCGACGTGCCGAGTTCCAGCCGCTGCCACAATGCGAGCCGCATCAGCACCGGGTTGTGCACGTAGAACTCTCTTAGCGCGACGGCATAGCCCGGCAGATCCTCGGCGTCGAGCGCGACAGCCTGTTGAGCGCGGACGACGTGCTCCTCGAGTACTGCTTCGAAGAGGCCGGCCTTGTTGCCGAAATGCGCGTAGAGCATCCGCTGGTTGCGGTCGGCTGCGGTGGCGATGCGGCCCACACGTGCGCCGGCGTAGCCATGTTCGGCGAACTCGACGGTCGCCGCGTCGAGAATGCGTTGTCGGGTACGTGCGGAGTCCCGCTCCGCCTTCTCCGGTTCGCTCATCCCTTCAGTCCTGAAGGCAATCTATGAGCCGAGCTCGCGCCAGCGGTCGTCCTCCGCGGCGAGGCGCTGACCGGCGGCGGCCTGAGCGAACTCGACACCGTCGGCACCGAGCGCGAGACGTCGGGGCGGGGCGTCCATCGTGGTGAGGCCGACGATGACGCGAGTGTCGGGATCTCCAGCCTGGTGGCCGCGTAGCGTGCCCGGGTAGCGTGCGCTCTCTCCCACGGTCTGATGGTACCGCTCGTTGCACGGCAGGACGGCCATGGAACCTTCGGAGAGGATCTTCGTGCGCAGGTTGCCTGGCTCCACGATCGAGACCTTGAGGCCGAACGGGGCGATGTCCTCCGCGAGCGGCAGTGAGAAAGCTCGTGGCCGCTGCCTTCGCCGCCGGGTAGGAGGCCGGCACCGGCGTACCCATCTGGAAGCCGAGGGGCGGCACCAGGATGAATCGTCCGGTCGGCTCCGACGCACTACCGCCGGGTGCGCACCATGGACTATAGTAAGTATGAAGTTACTTACTTCAAGGGGGCTGGCATGACAGACGTGGCCACGGAATTTTTGGCGCGCCTCGGGACGGGTGACGCGGCAGGCGCGATGGAGCTCACGACGGACGACTTCCATTGGACGGTGGGGGGCAAGCCGGGTGGCGGGTTCGCCCTTGCGGGGACTTACGATCGCGCCGGGTACCTGGAGATGCTGGGACGGGCTGCGGCGTCACTGCCGGCAGGCCCGCGGATCGAGGTCGTCTCCGCGACGCAGACGGAGGAGCGGGCCGTGGTCGAGACCCACGTGGTCGGCGTCTCTGCGGACGGAGTCGACTACGACAACCGGGTGGTGTGCGTCTTCGAGCTCAGCGGAGGCAAGATCGCCGCCGTCCGGGAATACTTGGACACGATCCACGCGGCCGCGGTGTTCACTCGCTGACCGGTGACGAGGGGCAGGCGCGTATCGCGGCCCGCCCTCGTGTTGGCTTTGTGACCAGCGCTGTCGTGCCCACTGCTAGTCTGCAACCGCCCAGGGGCGGTGCCGGTCCTTCGACTACGCGGAGCACGATGAAAAGCGCTCGCTGCCGCACCGACGGGTCCTCGCCGCCGGGCCCGACCCGGCCGCAACATCGGCGGAAGTAGCGTCTCCAGCGCCAACGCTCTCCGCGGCGACTGACTTGTGGCTCAGCGACCACGCGAACGCAGTCGCAGACGTCGAAGGTATTCAGTTGGGGTGCACCCATGGTGTTTGCGGAAGGCTCGGACGAAGTGGCTGCTGTCGGCGAACTGCCAGCGAGCCGCGACTTGCGTGACGGTGTATCCGGCGGCCAACTCACGACGGGCTTCCTCCAGGCGCCGGCGCCGCAGGTAGGAGCCGACCGATTCAGTGGTAGACGCGAACGCGCGGCTCAGTGTTCGCACGGAAACGTTTAGTTCGCGCGCTAGCATCCCAGGTGTCAGTTCCGACTGAGTGAGTCTCTGGTCGGCGATTTCGCGGGCGGCTAGAACAAGTGTCGGCGCAAAAGTCGGCTCGGCGCCGTCGACGTAACAGCGCACTACGCCTCGGGCCAACTCGATCAGTGCATTGCGCGCCGCATTGAGGCCTGCTTCGGTGAGGTCATTGATGGTGTCGAGCAGCACACTCGCGTAGGCCGACAGCAGACGCACCTCAGGCGCGGCGGCTGAACCGATGATCGACTCGGACGCTTCCTTCGCGATTTCCGCAGGCAATCCAACCGTCAAGCCCGATGTACGCGGAAGCATCTTGTAGCCGATCAGACCTGTGGAGCGGCGCAACATGAAGCGACATGCGCCGAGGGCGATCTCTCCCGAGCCGTATCGGAGCGTCCAGGCGCCGCGCCGCACAATGAACAAACGAAGAACGTCCTCGCCGTCCCGAGGCGTTTCCATATCCAACCCGATCGTCGTGGCGAAGTCGGTGACGGTGACATCCATGGCCTGAAACTCGCGAGTATGTACGTGGCTTTCCAGGTCACCACTCGCAATGGACACCCGCGCAGCGGCGCAATTGCTCGCCTGCTCGCCGACTGCTCGCATGGTTACCTCATCCCACCTGGCCCGGAGGTTCCACGACGTGGCTTCCAGGTCCAAGCTGTATACCAGCAGTGCTGTTTGACTGTTCCCTGCGCGAGACAGGAAGAAGGAGCATGTCTTGAACGAAGTCGAAGAATCCACCCACGGTGGTACCACAGTGGTGACGGTCAACAGCCATGATGCCGCTCGACAGGCACTGTCCGAGCGAGCTGTCACCAAAAACCTTGACGCCTCCGCGATGGGTCTGACACAAGACCTGTATGACGCCACGATACGCCACATGCTGTTCCTGGACCCGCCAGACCACACTCGCCTGCGCCGCTTGATCTCGACGGCCCTCACCTCACAACGGATCGAAACGATGCGTCCGCGCGTCGAGCAGATTGCACACGAACTGCTCGACGCAATAGAGGGCCGCGAGACGGTCGACCTCATCCCGGCCTACGCGTGGCCGCTGCCGTTCCAGATCATTTGCGACCTGCTCGGCATCCCCTCCAGCAGCCGCGACGAGTTCCGCACCTGGACCGACATCGCGGCTGACCCTGCTCAACAGTCAGCACGGGCCGTCCAGTTGACCCGGTTGCTCGCGGTCATCCGGGAACTCGTCGCCGACCAGCGCGCACACCCGGGCGACGGCCTGCTCAGTGAGTTGATCGCGGCTCGTGACGGCCAAGAACGGCTTTCGGAGAACGAGCTGACCTCGATGGTCTTCATGCTGATGGTCGCCGGGACCGAGACCACCATCAACCTGATCGGCAACGGCGTATACCGACTGCTTGAGGACCGAAGCCGGTGGGACCGGGCGCGTGTGGACCCGCGACTGCTGACCACCGCGATCGAGGAGTTCGTGCGATTCGACTCACCCGCCGCCTCGACCACCTCCCGAATCGCCACCGAAACGTTCGATCTCGCGGGCCGCATCGTCCAGGCCGGCACCCCCGTCGTCGTTAGCCTGGAAAAAGCGAATCGAGACGAAAACCGATTCCCCAGTGCGGACCAGCTACAGCTCGATCGTCGTCAGAACCCGCACCTCGGCTTCGGGCACGGGATCCACTACTGCCTCGGTGCACCGTTGGCCCGTCTGGAGGCCGAGGTCGCGTACACCGTGCTGATGACACGTTTCCCCAGTCTCGACCTAGCTGTCCCGGCGTCCGAACTGACTTGGCGCCACGACTTCATGCACTGCCTGCACCGCCTACCTGTCCGAGTACGAGCGACACCCGGTAAATGACGGAATCCGACCCACTATTGCGCCATAGCCGTCGTACCTCATCCGGTTTCTGTCCATCACGCCTGTCCTCCCACCGGATGGCACAATCGCCGACCTCGGAAGTGATCGCGACGCCATTGGCTCGAGCTCGGCACCGGCGGTCGGCAGACCCACGACCGAGGGCAATCGCTCCGTGAACCATGGGAGTCACGGGCTTCGCCTGAGTGCTAAGCGCTCTGAGCCGCCCTCTTCCGGGTCGCCGCCACGCGGAAGAACCTCCCGGTGAGTCGTGCGACCGTCCGGTTCGGCAGAACGCGGTCGAACAGGAATGCCTGGAAGGCGTAAACACGGCCGTCGACGACTGCGGAGGAGCGGCCTCGCAGAGCCCTCATGACGGTGTCTGCGACCTGCTCAGGCCTCCGTTTGCCCACACCATGACCGGGATTCATCGGTGTTTCGACCGCGCCAGGACTCACCGCCACCACACGGACCCCGGTGCCTCGGGTTTCAAACCAGAGAGCCTGGGTGAAGGAGAGCACGAACGCCTTCGATGCCGCGTACGCAGCGTTGTAGGGCGCCGGTGCGTACGCTGCGGTGCTGGCGATGTTCACGATCGCACCCCGGCCGCGGGCCACCATGGCGGGCAGGAAGAACACGCTGAGCTGCGCCACCGACGCAGCATTCAGATCGATCAGCGCTCGCATCGTCTCCGGGTCGGCTTCGGTCACCGACCCGACAACGGCGACGGCGGCATTGTTGACCAGGATCTCGACCTCGACTCCGGCGTCCCTCAGGAGCTTGGCCAGACGGGCCGGCGCGTCCTGCCGCGCCAGGTCCAGCCGTACGACCAGCACATCGATCCCGTACTCTGCGCGCAGCCGTTGCGCCGCAACCTCCAAGCGTTCCGCGTCCCGCGCCACCAAGACCAGGTGCATGCCCCGTGCCGCCAGCCGTTGGGCGATCGCGGCCCCGATACCCGCGCCGGCCCCGGTAACCAGCGCGGTGCCCTGGTCGAACGTTCGCTGCTTACTCGGTCTCGCGTTGTTCGCCGTCATGACCGCCAGGCTAGACTTTCACATTGACGTCAATGTCAAGTCGTCGCGGGTGAGAGAAGAGGCAGCGCATGCGCATCGGAGAACTCGCTAAGGCCACAGGGGTCAGCACACGTTCGCTGCGGTACTACGAGGAGCAGGGACTATTGCCCGCTGAACGGCTCGCCAACGGATACCGAGAGTACGATGAGCAGGCAGTGCGCCAGGTTGCCTTCATCCAGGACCTCTACCGGGCCGGCCTTCCCTCCGAGGTCATCCGCGACGTCATTCCGTGCATCGGGCCGGAGCCGCCCCAGGATGAGGATGTGTGCGCCGCGCTCGTCGATCGCGTCCGACACATTCGCGACCAGTTGGCCTATCAGGAACGGCAGCTCGCCGAGCGACGCGAGATGCTTGAGCGCTACCTTTCAGGCGCCGCAACCCCGACCGGCCTTGCCGCCACCGCCCGTGCTTCTCACCCATCGTGTAGCCCGGCACCGGATCACGAGGTCCGCCTGCCAGAGTAGTGACCTGCCTACTCACCGACATTCTCGGTTTGATTAGCTGAGGTGGTCAGCTTTGCACCGTAGGGCGGACGACGACTTCGCTGACGTCGATGCCGTCGGGTTGCTCGATCGCGTATCCGATGGCGGAGGCGATGGCGGAGGGTGGCATGGCGATCTCGTCGCGTTGCTTGATCATCGCCGTCGCCGTTTCAGGGCTCGCTCCTTTACCCACGCCCTCCGTGTTGGTGAAACCCGGCGAGACGAGGGTGACCCGCAGATCAGGACCGGCCTCCTGCCGCAGCCCTTCGGTCAGCACTTTCACCGCGGTCTTGGTGGCCGCGTAAACGGCTTGGGGAGACTTCACGATGTAGGCCGCAGTGGAGGCGACGTTGACAAAATGGCCAGAACGCTGCTGCCGGAAGATGGGCAGCGCCGCCCCGATGCCGTTCAGCAGGCCCGTGATGTGAGTGGCGACCATGGAGTCCCAGTCATCTTGACGCAGTTCGTCGAATGGCGAGACTGCCATCGTGCCGGCGTTGGAGACCAGAACATCAAGGCGACCGAAGCGATCGAGTGCTGCATCGGTCAGTCGCTTCAGGTCGTCGCGACGGGTGACATCGACGATGACCCCGACGGCCGAGCCGCCTTGCGCCGTGATGCGATCCACCACAGCCTGCAGCCGGGCCTCTCGCCGTGCTCCGAGCACCAGGTGAGCGCCTTGTGTCGCTAAATGGATCGCCGTCGCCTCCCCGATGCCACTGCTGGCACCCGTGAGCGCGACGACCTTACCTCTAATGCCTGACAAAGCCACTTCCTTCGCGAGGAGCATGCGGGTCCATGCGGTCACCTATAGTGATGTGGGGGCTCGCCCACTTTAATAGTGTAAGTGGGTGCGCCTCCACTTAGCAAGCGGGTGAGACGTCGGAAGGCGGCACGTAGTCATGGCGGACGCAGCGCAGCGACGGTTGCCCAGGGCCGATGCACGGCGCAACCGGGAGAGGATCCTCGCGGCCGCGGTACGCGTGTTCACAACGGACGGCCTTGATGCTCATCTGGAGCGCATCGCCAAAGAGGCAGGAGTGGGCAGTGCCACGCTGTACCGCAACTTTCCCACCCGCGAAGCACTGATCGAGGCCACCTACCGCCACGAGGTCGCCGAGCTGTGCGACGCGGTGCCCGACTTGCTGGCAACGAAGCCGCCCTTCGAGGCACTTCGCGCCTGGACACGTCTGTTCCTGGACTACGCGACTGCCAAGTACGGCATGATCGACGCACTGCGCGCGATTGCCGCCAAAGGCAACAATCCCTATGGCAACAGCCGGGAAATGATCCAGGCCGCACTGAACTCACTCATGGATGCCTGCGCGACCGCCACGACGATCCGCACCGACGTCACCTCTATCGATGTCGCCGCTGCACTCGAAGGTATCGCCCTCACCTCGGCTGGTCCCGAACACCGGCAACGGGCCGAACGTTTGCTCGATCTGACCCTGGACGGCCTGCAAGCACGCCCTTCGCCGAGAATCTCCGACTAGTGGTGGGGTGTCGGCACGCTGGTAACAGCCGACACGCCTGCGGCAGCGGTTGAACAGGAAGAGGGCCTTCTGATCCCGGTATGGATCGCGACATCTACGCCGATACTCAGCAGGCCCTCGTGTGCCACCGCAACGCCCCGCTGACCCCCGCCGGCAGACTCCGTCGCACTCGCGCGCGACGTGGACGTGCGGGCCCACCCCGACTTGCGGTCGTGGCTCGCCGATCCTCACTCGTCGCTGTCAGACTGAGCCTTCAAACGTGGGTTGTGGACAGGGTCCACCAGCGTGACCTCCTCGATCACCTCGAATCTGCCGTCCGGCGCAAGACTGCCGAATACGTAGGACTCACGCGTTTGCCGGGTTCCGTCATTCATCTCGATCGTAAGCACGTGGCGGTCCGCGTATGCATATCCGTCGACCAACTCGTCCAGCAGTTCAATCGTCGCCAGACGAACCATTGTTCGGATGCGGGCGAGATTCTGCGCGATCGCCGGCCACTCAGCCCAGACGCCGTCGGTCCGCTGCCGATAGGCGGGGACGAAATGTCTGGCCATCACCTCTTCTACCGGGGTCTCCCGTTCGTTCAGAAGCTCCTCGATCACGATCGCCATACTTCTCATCGATCTCCTCCAACAGTGGCGCATACCGGGTATGCCATTGACTTAACCACCACCGGAATAGCGACACCATGCGCGACCAGCCCGGTTACATACGCGGAAGGCTCAACCAACGCGAACTAACATGATGGTCGTGGACACAATCAGCAGCGCCCTCAGCAGCGTTCGCGCGGGAAGGGCCAACGGTCGCCGACTGCGCGGGTCGGGTGCTTGGGGCATGCGGTTCCCGAGCTTCGCCGGGATCGGGTTCCACGTTCTCCTTCGCGGCGAAGCATGGCTGGTCGCCGCAGGGACACCACCTGCCCGTCTGCGTCCGGGCGACCTCGTGATCGCACCGAACGGCGCTGAGCATGGCCTCGGTCACGCACCGACCCGGCTGGACAAGCTGCCGGTGTTCCCGGCCACCGACCTTCCTGCGCCTCGGTCGGCGGACACTGAGTTCCTGTGCGGCGCGTACCGACTCGACCATGGCCGGCTCCATCCGATACTGCGCGGACTGCCCAAAACCATCGTGGTGTCGCCAGACCGCACCCATCACCCAGAACTCGCGACGCTCGTGAGCCTGCTGGAAAACGACGTCGCACAGGTCCGGCAGGGCAACTGGGTGACCCGGTCCGCGCTGGTCGATCTCGTACTGGTCCACGCCCTACGCCACTGGTACGACGCCCCCGACGCCACGGGCATGACGGCGACGGCCGACCCGGCCATCGCCGCAGCCCTGGACCAAATCCACGAGCGCCCTCAACATGCATGGGGCGTCGAACAGCTCGCCGGCGTGGCGGGCATGTCGCGCACGTCGTTCAACCGGCGTTTCACCGTCCAGGTCGGACTGCCACCGATGACCTACGTGACCTACTGGCGGCTCGCCTGCGCCGCCCGCTTGCTCAGACAGACCACCTTCGGGCTGGCCACGATCGCCCGTCAGGTCGGCTACTCCAACGAGTTCGCATTCGCCACCGCGTTCAGCCGCGAGTACGGTCTCGCTCCCGGCCGATTCCGCAATCACCCGGACCCACTTCCGAGATGACCACGCAAACTGCAAACGAAAGACCACGACGCATTGCGCGCCAATCTCATCTCCCCATCTCGTGTGCTCGAACGCGTCGGCGACACACGGATTTCATTTTGAGAGTCCAGATCACAGCCTCGTACTGACCCCGCGAAACCGTCCCTGACACAAAGAAGTCCCTGGTAAGTGAGTTGACGACCAAGAAAACCGCCACCAGGGACTCCGATGCTGTTCCACCGCGCCTGCCTGCCGTTGTCACCCCCGACGCCGAATCTCGCCGCCTGCACCCGCAAACCACCGCCGAACGGCCCGGTCGCGGCGGCGCCGACTCGATCCGGCCCAGCACGCTCTATTCGTGGGCGAGGGCCAGAAGTCCGGTGCCGCGGTCGAACCACGCCGCGGCGGGGGGAACCGTGACCGATGCGGGACAAGCAATTGCAATGTGACTCACGTCACCTTTCGGTGAGAACCGATCGCGGATCCGCCGCGTCTTGCCAAACGTGAGAAAAACGCGGGGAGGGATCGAGTCGGCCGACGAAGCCGACCTCGTCCGCTTGGTTGCCAAGGGGGACCGGGCGGCTTTCGAGGAGCTGTACCGCCGGACCTCGCCATGGCTGGCCCTACGTTTGCGGCGCCGATGCAGCGATGAGCAGATCGTGGCCGATGTGCTGCAGGAGTCCTACCTCGCCGTATGGCGGGCGGCGGGAAGTTTTGCCGGGACAGCGGTGGACGGCAGCGCCGCGGGGTGGCTGTGGACCATCGCCGCGCGTCGGCTCGTGGACGCGTTCCGGCGCCGTGCGCGGTATGTGCATCCGCCTCCGGAAGCCGCCGAACCGGTGGCCGCCCCAGCCGCGGAGGACGAAGCGCTGGCCGGAGCGGTCAGCGGCGAATTGGGAAGCGCGTTGAACACGCTGGCACCCGAACTGCGGCAGGTGCTGCAGGCCATGGTGCTCGACGGGCTGTCGGTGCGGGAGACCTCCGTGCTGCTGGGACTGCCGGAGGGAACCGTGAAGACTCGGGCGCGCCGGGCGCGGATCATCATGCGGGAGGCACTGTCATGAACGACCAGCATAAGGCGCATGCTTCCATCGAGCTGATCCGCCGCTACGCGCGCGCTGACGCGATCGCCGGCGAGGTGCTGTGGTCGCTGGAATCGCATCTGGAATCCTGCCCGTCCTGTCGCGCCCGCCTCGCCAAGGAGGTGCCCGGCCAGGCGCCCCCGACGGCGGCGCTGGTCGATCGAACCTGGGAAGCACTGGCACCGTCCCTGACCACCGGCCCGCCCGTACCCCGCCGGGGGCGGCTGGCACGGTTGGCGGGCTGGACCTCGCCGGTGATGCTTCCGTGGGTCGTCGGTGCGGCACTGGTGGCAGTGCTGGCTGTGGCCGTCGATTCGTTCTTCGCTGTCCCCGGAGGCCGTCCGCTGGTGCTGCTGCTGGCCCCGGTCGTTCCGGTGCTCGGCATCGCCGCGGTATGGACGAAAAGTCTTGATCCGGCATATGAACTGGTGGCCGCGACCCCGCGAGCAGGGCTTTATCTGCTGCTGCGGCGCACGGTAGCCGTGCTGGCAGTGGTGATGCCGGTGCTGGTCGTCGCGGGCCTCACCATAGGCACGTCATCGGTGGTCTGGTTACTGCCGTGTCTGGCCTGCACGGCCGTAACCCTCGCGCTCGGCAGCGTCATCAGGTTGGAGCGCGCTGCCGTTGTGGTCGTGACGCTGTGGTCGCTGGGTGTGCTCGCCCCCGGCCTGCTGACGTCGCAACTGCCGGTAGCGGTCGCCCCGGTGGCCGTTCCGGTGTGGGGCGCCGTCTTCGCGGTCGCAGCCGCGGTGCTGATACTGCGCGCCAGGTCGTTCGCCCGGGTGTGAGAGCAGCCGGAATCCAAGCCCGTATCCAAAGTCGGAAACCCAGCAGGTGGAGAAGACAGGAGAGATGTGATGGCACGCGTGGTGGGGGCGGCCGAGACCGCCCCGGCGAACCACGCCTGGGAGATCCGCGCCGAAGGGCTGCGGGTCGCCGCCGGGCGGCGGATGGCCGTGGACGGGATCGATCTGGCGTTCGGCACGGGAGTGCATGGCCTACTGGGTCCCAATGGGGCAGGCAAGACCACTTTGATGCGGGCGCTGGCCACGGTACTGCGCCCGGCAGGCGGTGGACTGGAGCTGCTCGGCGAGTCCGTCAGAGGGCGCGTCGATCTGCGCCGCATACGGCGCCAGATCGGGTATCTGCCGCAAGACTTCGGTTTCTACCGCAGGTTCACCGTCCGCGAGTTCGTCGAGTACATGGCATGGCTCAAGGAGGTACCCAAGAGCGGTATAGCCGATGCGGTGCAGCATGCCATCGAAAAAGTCGGTCTGGCAGACCGGGCCGATGACCGGATGAAAACGCTCTCTGGCGGCATGGCGCGCCGGGCCGGAATCGCCCAGGCCATCGTGAACGGCCCGCGGGTCCTGCTGCTCGATGAGCCGACCGCGGGCCTGGACCCATCGCAGCGCATGCAGTTCAGGCAGTTGCTGCGCGGGCTGAGCGAGGACACCTGCACGGTGGTGTCGACGCACCTGGTGGAGGACGTCGCCACCGTGTGCACCGATGTGGCACTTGTCGATGAGGGGCGCCTGGTGTTCCAAGGGCGAGCGGCCGATCTCGCCGCTGCGGGCAGCGGCACCGATTCCGGTGACAGCCCGAGCGAGCGCGGATATTCGGCCCTGCTGGCCCGCCACCACGCCAGCGGGGAGGGAGCACGATGAGCGCGAGGATTCTGCGCATCGAGCTGCGCCGCTCAACCGCACCGTGGATCTGCTTGGCCTTCGCCGTGCTCACACTGGCCCTGCTGTACCTGCTCCCCGGCCCCTGGGCCAAGGGGACCGGCGCGTGGGACCAGCAGTGGCAGGGACTCGTGCAATGGCAGCGGTTCATGCTCACGTTCACCTGGCCGGTGGTGGTCGGCCTCGGTGCCTGGCAGGGCACTCGGCAGCACCGTTCGCGGATGGACGAGGTACTTTCCAGCACGCCGCGATCCCCGTGGCAGCGCTCGGCGACGCTCGCGGCAGCGGTGGCGATCGGCTTGACCGTCGCCTGCACAGCGATATTCGCGGTAGGGGCGGCGCAGGTGGCCTCGGCCACCAGCTATTTCTCGCTCTCCTGGCTGGCCGTGTTCGCCGTCGGTGTTCTCGCGCTGGTCGCGGGGAGCCTGCTGGGAATGGGGCTCGGCCACCTCTTGCCGTATATGGTGACGCCGCCGCTCGTGGCGGTCGGCGGCTACGCGCTGGTCATGATGCTGCTGAATATCGGGATTTCCGTAGAGGCCGGTTCCGACCCGTGGCGCATGAAAGTGGCGCTGCTTTCGCCGGCACTCGACGGTGCCGAGAGCGCCTACAGGCTGGTGGCTCACCAGGTGAGCCTTGCCCAGGCGCTGTGGTTCCTCGGTATCGCCGCGACCGGGTTCGTCCTGCTGGCGGCGCGGGGTTCCTGGACAAGGATCGCCTCAGCGGTGCCCGGTCTCCTCGGCGGTGTGCTGGCCATGGTCCTGTTGCCGGGCCAGGCGAGCGCGGCCTACCCCCACGACACCCGAGCGGCGGCGCTGGTGTGCGACGAGGACGGGCCGCGGGTGTGCGTAACCCGGGCGCACGAGCACCTGCTGGACGATTTCGCCGGTACCGCCGGGCAGGCGCTCGCCAAGCTCGCAGTCCTGCCGGAAGCGCCGACCTCGGTGGAGGAAGTACCCGCTTTCGGTAATGAGGAGCGGGCTTCGCTGCCACGGACCGCGGACACGGTCTCGGTGAGCTCCGACATACTGATGCGGTTCGAGCAGAGTGGAGAAGGGGAGTCCGATGGTGGGGACGGGCTGCTTATGGCGCTCCTCGCCGGCGCCGGAACCCCGGCCTGCGGCGTTGAGGAGACGGAGATCCCCGCGCGCATCGTCACGGCCAACTGGCTGCTGGGTGCGGAACTGCAGCCGATGCCGATTCTGTACCCGTGGATCTCCGAGGACAGCTCCGCCTATCAGGAGATGGTGCGCCCGGCCTGGGAAACGCTGCGGTCCCTACCGCGCGAGGAGCAGGTACGGCGGGTCGCCGCCGTGCGCGAGGCCGGACTCACCTGCGAGGGCGACCAGCTCGATCTCCTCACCCAAGGGGTGAACCCTCAATGAGATGGTTGACCCTCTATACCCGGTCCCGGCAGCTACCGATCGCACTGCTCGGGTTCCTGGCCGGGGCCGTCCTTCTGTGGGGACTCACCCTCTGGTGGGGGGCCGACCAGACCGGTAGCCGACTGATGAGCGTGACGATGGTACTGGGGGTGGCCGCGGCTTCGGCCGGTCTGTGCGGGTTCGATGCCGCATGTGAGCGTACGGCTTCGTTCACCTGGCCGCCCCGGCGTGCCGCGCACCTGGTCGCCCTCGCCGCGATGGCAGCGGCCGGCCCCCTTGCGGTGGACGTATTGGCCGATTCCCATCTGCAGACCGAGGCGATCGTCAGAGACGCCGCCGGTCTGGCCGGTCTGGCCGGGGTCGGCGCGGTTCTGGCCGGCGGTTCGTTCGGCTGGTGCTTTCCCTTCGGGGCAACCCTACTGGCGAACGTGCCGATCGAGGCGGACTCGGATGCGCTGCGGGTACTGACCTGGCTGGTGCAGCCCGCGGACAGCGCCGCGGCGATGACCACCGCACTCGTGTTCGCCGCCGTGGGGGTGATCGGTTACGCGGCATGGGGGCCTCGACCTGCATGAGCGTCGCACTCACCCTTTGACGGCCCCAGCCGTCGTCCCGCCGATTGCGCGGCGCGGCTGGGCATCGGTCAACGACGTCGAACTCGCTCTCGCCGAGTACGTCGACTGGTACAACCACCCGCGCCTCCACGGCGAGCTGGGCCAGAGCGCTCCCGCCGAGGTCGAGGCCGCTCACCGCATGAGCGGCTACGATCAGTCCGCCGAGCCCGCACGGGCCGGCTGACAGTCAACGACGCCTGCAACAAACTCAGGGCGCAACAGGTGGCGGGCCAACGGGCAGCGGCCTGGTCTGAGCCGGCGGCGGGCCCGACGCCGCGCCGGCGATCGGGCTGACCCGGTTGGGGGCGCGCTCCTATGACGCGGAGTTGGGCCGTTTCATTTCGGTGGATCCGCTGATGGACCAGCCCGATGCGCAGATGATGCACGGTTATGCCTACGCCAACAACAGTCCGGTGAGTATGTCGGACCCAGCGGGAACGGCGCCGTGCAAGGACGACCAGGGGTGCAAGGGAAGCAATCACGGGGGCAATGGAAGTGGTGGCGACCACGGCCGGGGTGCGCGCGATCGCCGACACCGCCTACCAGGGCGGCGGTCCGGCGATCCGGCTCCCGCAGCGTCGCCGCCGCCTCGACCCCGGCACCGGCCGCTACCGGCGGCTGTCGCAGGCGCAGAAGGAGGTCAACACCGCCCATGCCCGGCAGCGGGGACCGGGTGAGCGGGTCAACGCCGAGTTGAAGACCTGGCGTGTCCTACGCAGGATCCGTTCCTGCCCCGGGTGAACCCCGAACACGTCGCGCGCGAGCGGCTTCTGCACAGCCTCCGGCCAGGTCCGCCTGCGGGCCGCGTGTCCTCGGCGGCCGTGGCGGAGAGGGCTGACGGAGCGGGACGCGTAGCTGTTCCCGGGGCCTGCGCGGGTGCGTGCCCGCCGATGTCCGCGCACCCGCGCTTCAAGTCCGGAGCGGCCACGGCAGGGTGTTACTGTTCGGCGCGGTGCGCCAGTGCCAGGTGGTTGTCTACGGTGTAGAAGAGGCGAACACGAGTGCGGCCCCGCTCGTGGTGGTCCAGCCGTGTCGGCGCGTAGACGTGCACCTTCTTGCGGTCGGCGATGTCGCCGCCGATGCGGCCAATCGGGACCGGCGGTGCGTCGGGTGCGGGCTGCAGGGCGAGGTCCCAGATGTCGTCGTCGCCGGTGCGCCGCTCGCTGGCCAGGTCGTGGGGTACCAGCGCGTGGAAGAGGGCGGGGTCGCCGGTGTCGGGTCGGGCCTCCACCTCGAACGACGACGCGGGCTCCTCGCGGTGCACGATGTGCAGCCGCATCCCCTGGTCGGGCGGCGGCCCCGGTAGGAGCAGCCGGGCGCAGAGGCGGATGCCGGGCTCGCCGGGGCGGGCGGAGACCACCTCGGCGTGGGCGGGGCGGTTCCACACGCGCAGCGCCAGGAAGCCGTCGGCTGTGGTGTAGGGGATGCAGTGCCGCACACTGTCGCCATCGTGGACCGGTCCCGGCCCGCGCAGCAGCCCCGCCTGCTCGACCTGGGCCGCCATGAGGCGGCGACGCCCGCCCTCGCCGTCGCGCGGGACGATCCAGCAGTCCCAGCGCCCCTCGGCGAAGTCCTCGGCCGCCGGCGAGAGGAAGAACCGCACGCGGCCTCGGGAGTCCGGGGCGGGAAGCGGGAAGCGCATCTCCTCCTTCGCGTGGCGCAGGCGGGTGAGGAAGCCCCATGCGCCCGGGGGGAAGGAGTCCGCGTCGATGCTTAGCCCGATCCGGCCCTCGGCGCCCGCACGCGCCCGCACACGCGGGTATCGCGGGGCCTTCGGCTCCAGTGGTTCCTGCTTGGCGGGAGCGCTCCCATGGCGGAGGTCCCGGAGCCGGGGCAGGGTCCGTCGGCGCGGCGTCCGCTCTTCGAAGAGCGCCTCATAGCGGTGCGCGACTGTTTCGGGCGCCCAGGCCGCGGCCGCCGAGCGGGCCGCGCGACCCATGGCCCGCCGCTCCTCCTCGTCGGCGATAAGACGGACCAGCGCCTGGGCGAAGGCATCGGCACCGCCCTCCAACCCCACGAGCAGGCCGGTGGAGCCGTGGGAGATAATTTCGGCGGGGCCGAACGGGCAGTCGGTGGCCACCACGGGGACGCCGCAGTGCATGGACTCCACGATCGTCATTCCGAAGGACTCGCGGTCCGAGGCGACCGCGGCGACGGCTCCCTTCGCCCATTCGGTCTCGATGGGCGCGGCCGGGCCCATCAGCATCGCGCTGTCGTTGAGCCCCATCTCGTCGATCTGCCTGCGCAGACCGGCCCGAGCGCGCCCGCGCCCGTAGATGCGCAGGCTCCATTCCGGATACTGCACGACGACCTTCGCGAATGCCTCCAGCAACCGATCGTAGCGCTTGACCTGGACCAGCCGCCCTGCAGCCACGATCGTCTTCGAGTCCAGCGTGGAGGGTTCCACCTCCGGGAGCGCTACGCCGTTGGGGATGCACACGACGGGGGCGGCATCGGCAAGGGCGGCGCGGTACTGGGCGGCGTCGGCCTCGGAGACGGTGACGAAGGCGTCCAGGTCCGCGATGGCCGCATTCTGGTCCCGGCGTAGCCGCTCGTCGTGGGCGTCCATGGACAGGTGCTCCTGGCCGATGCGGAGCTGACCGCGCCGGCGGTGGCGCGCGAGGTAGCCGTTGAGGATCGGCCGCGTGGCGATGACGACGTCGGCATCGCTGTCGCGGAGGCAGGCGCCGATCCGCTCGTCGTGCAGCGCCGTGTAGTGCATCAGGCGGTCGCCGTCGACGCCGGGGTCGGGATAGACGGTGTTGGGCAGCTCCCTCAGTCGCCGTTCGCGCTCGTCGCGGGCCGGTCCGCCGCTGTCCGCGCGGACGTCCAGCAGCCAGCGCAGTGCTACGCGGGGGTCGGGGACGAGGCTGGGGTTAGCGGCGGGGCGGTGGATGCTGACGATCTCGACGTCGTGGCGCTCGGCCAGAGCGGTGGCGAGGTTGACGGTGGATCGGATGGTGCCGCCGATGCCGTAGGCGTTGTGCAGCAGGAACGCGATTCTCAACAGGGGTACTCCGTGGTGGTGCGCGGAGTGCCGAGCGGGGACAGCACGCGCCGAGCGGTCTGAGCGTCGGAGTCCGATGATCGGATGATGGGACTCGGCGGCTCAGAGACGACAGGACATGAGGGAAGAAGGCGTCAGAGGTGGGGCCTTCCCGGAGGCGAAAAGGAAGGTTGACTAACAGTCAGTGAGGGTCGCATATGTCCGATGTAAAAGTCGACTCGACCCGGCTTGTAACGCTGAACTCGCAGCGCCTTTCGGCCTTGGACCCGCCAAGGCCACCGACGGGCCCGAACCGCTCTCGGTGGTGCGGCAACGGCCTCTCGCCTGCGAGGGGGCTTTCTCTCGGTGCGCGGTTGTCGTCTTTGCTCTCTCTCTGGGCAAGCGCCGAGTCTCGAAGGGGTGATCGCCGCCATGCACGTGCGCGAGGTCGCCGTCGGTCCCTCGGGTCCATTCCGACCTGCGAAGTCTCCGGTCCGCGGTACTCCGCCGAGCCGGGTAGGCGAATGTCTGGCCGTATGCGGCCACCTCGGACGCCTGCGGGGTGCGGAGATCCGCGCGACCTTTCATGTTTGCAGCCCACGGGTCTCGGCGGCACCACCGATGCCAGAGGAACGATCCGGTCTCGGGGCCGGGCGGTGGTTGCGGATTCTGTTCATAAACGGTTCTAATCGTTGCCGCGCTGCGGCGCCTTCGTCCGGATGGCCCATGGCCGGGCGGACATCCCCCGATACAGAATGGGTGAGCTTGTGCTGCGCACGATCCGTGCGGGCGCGGTCGGCACGGCGGTTGCCGTGCTGTCTGCACTGCTGACGGCGAGTCCGGTCGGCGCGGACGAGGCCGATCAGCCTCCGCCCGGCGACCTCCCGGCCGAGGCTCAGGCCCAGGACGAGGCAGCGGAGACCGGTGAGCGGGTCGTCGTCGAGGATTTCACCACCGAAACGACGAAGGTCTTCGCCGAGCCCGACGGCACATTCACCCTGGAGACCTCGCCAGTGCCCCAGCGGGTGCGCACCGTACAGGGATGGACGCCGGTCGATACCGACCTGGTCGAGGCAGGGGACGGCACCGTGGCCCCTAAGGCGTCTGCAGCCGAGGTCGCCTTCTCCGCCGGCGGCGAAGGCGCACCGATGGCCCGCGTCGGCATCGGCTCCAAGGCCCTTTCGCTGGACTGGCCCGGCGCGCTGCCCGAGCCGACGACCGAGGGGAACCAGGCCACCTACACCGACGTGCTGCCCGATGTGGACCTGGTACTCACCGCCGGCGTCGACGGCTTCACCCAGGTGCTGGTGGTCCACACGGCCGAGGCCGCCCAGGACGAGCGGCTGGCCGAACTGGAGATGGCGCTGGGAACCCGGGGTGTGGCGATGGAGCCCGCGATGCCTACGGCAACCTCGACGCCCAAGACGAGGGCGGGGGATCGGTATTCACCGCGTCGGCGCCCACTATGTGGGACTCCTCCGGCCAGGAGGGCCTGAGCGCCCGCGCCCAGGCGGTGGCGCCGCAGGCCGGCGCCCGCGTGGAGAAGGTCGAGACCGAACTGGCCGACGGCGTGCTGCGGCTGCGCCCGGACGCGGCGATGCTCGCCGATGCCGACACCACATTCCCGGTCTACATCGACCCCTCGGTCTCGGTGTCCCGCCAGGCGTGGGGGTACGTGAACAGGAAATACCCCGGCGCGAACTACTTCAACTCCTCCGACTCCGACACCGGTGTGGGCTATGAGCCCCAATACGGCAACACCAAACGCGGTTTCTGGCGCTTCGCCGTCGCCGACCGCACCAAGCGCTCCCACACCGAGATCCACTCGGCCACCCTGCGCATGGAGGTCACCCACGCCTTCGGCTGCACCGATGCCACATTCGAGCTGTGGCGGACCTCGTACCTGAGCAGGTCCAAGACCACCTGGAACAGCCAGCCGGAGAAGTTCGGCAAACAGGACACCGTCAACGTCGACAAAGGTCGTCCCGGCTGCGGCGGCTCGGGCGTGGAGTTCGACGCCACGACGGCCTACCGCTCCGCGGCCTCCTCCGGCTACAACAACGTCACCCTCGGCCTGTTCGGCAACGAGACCCGCTCCGACAGCAACCACGACTGGCGGCGCTTCGCCAAGGACCCAAAGCTGGTCGTCTCCTACAACAACCAGCCCGACAAACCCAAGACCGACCGGATGTCGGACGCGCTGGGCGGGGTGTGCTCCACCGACCGCGACAACCCGCGCATCATCAACGAAACCGCGGTGCGCCTGCGCGGCTATGTGCGCGACTACGACTCCAAGTACGCCGGGCAGAAGGTCATGAGGCGCTTCGCCTGGTGGAAGGGCGGCGAAGGCAGCCGCGGCGGCGAGGCCGACACCGCCTACGCCGACGTCGCGGAATATCCCGACGGCAGCTACCGCTCAGCGAAGGTGACCGGGCTTCCCGAGGGCGAGCTGATCGGCTACCGCGCCATCGCCCACGACCGCCAGGACTGGTCCCAGTGGTCCAACTGGTGCTGGATCACCGTGGACACCTCCAACCCCGAAACCGGCCCCGCGGTGACCTCCGCCGACTACCCGGCCGGCGACCAGCAGTCCGGGGCCGTGGGCGCCACCGGATCGTTCACCTTCGCCAACAACGGCGTGGACGACGCCGCCGCTTACCACTACAGCCTCAACGACGACGACAGCTGTTCCACGAAGCTCACGCCCGACGATCCGGGCGCATCGGTGACCGCCCGGATCACCCCCCGCCACGACGGCCCCAACCTCCTGCACGCCCGCACTACCGACGCCGCCGGCAACTCCTCCACGTGCCGCCTGGTCTACACCTTCACCGTCGCCCCGGCGACCGCACCGGTGGCCCACTTTCCCTTCAGCGAAGGCAGCGGTACCACGACCGCCGACTCCGCCACCGAGCGCAGCGCCACCGCCGAGGGGAGCGTGGAGTGGACGCGCGGCCGCATCGGCGCCGGCTCCGGTGCCGACTACCGCACCCAAGGCACCGCGGTGGGTATGGACGGCTCCGGCGGCCGGATGACCACCGGCGGCCCGGCGGTTGACACCTCCGGACCGTTCAGCGTCTCCGCATGGGTGAAGCTGGAGGACACCAGCGGCAACTACACCGCCGTCTCCCAGAACGGACAGGTCCACAGCGGCTTCTACCTCGGCTACCAGGCCTCCTATGACCTCGACCGATGGGTCTTCAAACTCCCCTCTGCCGACGAGTACGGCGCCGCGGACTGGACCCGCGCGGTCTCCGACGCAGCGCCCGAGGTGGGGAAGTGGACCCACCTGCTGGGGACCTTCGACCCCGAGCACGACCGCGCCAGCCTCTATGTCGACGGCGTGGCCCAGCAGACCACCGACACCATCGCCGACCGGTGGAACGCCCAAGGGTCTCTCGTAGTGGGTGGCGGACGCTTCGAGGAATCCCCCTCCGACGCCTGGAACGGCGCAATCGACGAGGTGCGCCTGTGGGACCGGGTCGTGGTGGGCGACCAGCCCGAGGAGGCTGGCGTCTTGCCCGAGCCCTGGCACCTGGCCAACGAGCCCGGCTTGCTGCAGGCCCGCTGGCGCCTGAACGAGACCGAGGGCACCGCTGTGGCCGACTCCTCCGACCACGGCATGGACGGCACCCTGAACGCCGATCCTGAAACCGCCTGGAACCAGGCCGTCAACACTGTGACCGGTGCCCCGGGGGTGACGTTCAACGGTGCCGGTGAACACATCCGCGCCGACTCGGCCGTGCGCACCGACCGCAGCTTCACCGTCGCCGCCTGGGTGCGCCTGGACGAAGCCACCGGCAACGGCACCATGGTCTCCCAGACCGGGACCGAGCAATCCGGGTTCCTTCTCGGCCACCAGTCCGGCTTCGACGACAAGTGGGTGCTGGAGACGACGGCGGCCGATGCGGCCGGCACCGACGCGGGCCCGTGGTCGCGCGCCATCTCCGACAACGCGGCCGAGTTCGGTCGCTGGACCCACATCGCCGCCACGTTCGACTACACGCGCAAGCAGATGACGCTGTATGTCGACGGGGTGGCCCAGCAGACCACGGGCGACTGGGCCACACCCTGGCACGCCGGAAACGGCACGGTTATCGGCCGCGCCTGGCGGCTGGGCGAGGACGACGTGTTCTCCGGCCAGGTCTCCGACGTCCACCTGTATCAGGGCGTGCTCGACGAGTACGCCATCGGCGACGTCTACTCCGGCTTCCTACCACCCCTATCGGATTGACCGCCTGACCTCGCTTCCGATCCCGGTATCCCCCTGAGCGATCCCTGCGGCACGACGCGCTGCAGGGTGGAGGCAGCACGTGTCTGACGACCACGCCCCGGGCGCCATCCCCGAGCCCGCGACGCCCGCCGACTCCCAGATCACGAGGGACCCGCGCCCGCGGGCGCGCCTGAAACGCATCCTGTCGATCGGCACCGCCTGGGTGGTCGTGGCCGCTCTGCTCAACGCGATGCCGGCTTCGGCGCTGCTGGTCAACGACCGCCCGCAGGTCAGCGACGACGCCAGCGTGGCGGGGGAGGCATTCGCCTCCGGCGCCGCCGGCAAGAAAAGCGGAGCCGAGGACAAGGCCGCGGTCAAGCGGTTGGGCAAGGCCGGGTGGCCCGCACCGGCCACGGTCGCGCTAAACAAAGGTGAGGCGACCCAGGCGCGGGCCCGCGCCTTCGCCGCCCCCGGGAAGAAGCAGGACCAAGTGGTCTCGCTGGGGCCGGCCACCGACAGGGTCCGCAAGGACTGGACCTCGCCGGTGGAGCGGGCCACACCCGAGGAGACGGGTCAGGGGCCCTCCGGTCAGCGATCGGAGGACCCGGGCTCCACGCCGGCCGACGAGCGCCCGGCTCCGGCACAGCCCCAGAGCACCGGACCCGCGTCCGCGGCCTCGCCCGAGCCGAGCGCCCCTTCGCCCTCGGCGGCCCCCTCAACCGCACCGCCGGCCCCGTCCCCGCAGCCGTCCCCCTCCGCCGCACCCGCCCCCGAGGACGGCAACGACGACGGCGGGGGAGAGGCGTCCGCCGAGCCGGGCGCGGTGCAGGAGGCCGAGCTGGAGGTGCTGGAGCCCGAGCACGCCCGGCGGCTGGGTGTGGACGGGCTGCTGCTGCGACTGACGCGCACCGACGGCGGCGAGCAGGCGGCTCCGGTGCAGGTGGGCGTCAACTATGCCGACTTCGCCGCGGCCTTCGGCGGCGACTACGGCTCCCGCCTCGACCTGGTCGCGCTCGACGCCTGCACCGAGCCCGGCGCCGACGAGGACTGCCTGCGCACGGTCGAGTTGGGCGCAGTCAACGACACCGGCGCACAGACTCTGACGGCCACCGCCCCGGCCACCGGTGGCGAGGGGACCCTGCTGGCCGTGGCGGCCGACACCCAGAGTGAGGGCGGCACCGGCGACTACGCGGCCACCAAGCTCCAGCCCTCCGCCGAGTGGAACACCGGCATCCAGACCGGGGCCTTCTCCTGGTCCTACCCGATGTCGGCTCCGCCGGTGGCCGGCGACCTGATGCCGCAGGTCGCGCTGGGCTACTCCTCCCAGAGCGTGGACGGGCGCACCGCCGGCTCCAACAACCAGACCTCCTGGATCGGCGAAGGCTTCAGCTACAACCCCGGCTACATCGAGCGCCGCTACGAACTGTGCCAGGACGCCGGCCACGACGTCGCCGACCAGTGCTGGGCCCGCCACAACGCCACCCTCTCCCTGGGCGGCACCTCCACCGAGCTGATCATCGACGCCGACGGCGACTGGCACCTCAAAGACGACGACGGCTCCAGGATCGAACGCCTCACCGCGACCACCAACGGCGACGACAACGGCGAGTACTGGAAACTCACCACCCCCGACGGCACGCAGTACTTCTTCGGCCGCAACCGCCTGCCCGGCTGGTCCTCCCGGGATCCCACCACCAAGTCGGCGCTGACCATGCCGGTCTACGGCGACGACTCCGGCGAGCCCTGCCACGACTCCGCCTTCGCCGGCTCCTGGTGCCAGCAGGCCTACAAGTGGAACCTGGACTACGTGGTCGACGCCCAGGGCAACGCGATGGCTTTCCACTACGCCCAGGAGACCAACCACTACGGCCGCAACCTCCAATCCGAGGCCACCGCCTACGACCGGGGCGGCTACCTCAAACGCATCGACTACGGGCTCCGCGAAGGCGACCCCTTCGCCACCGCCCCGGCCCAGGTGAAGTTCGGCGTCAGCGAGCGGTGCCTGCCCACCGACGACTTCGACTGCGCCCCCGGCAAACGCACCGACGCCAACGCCGACCACTGGCCCGACGTGCCCATCGACCGCGAATGCGGCGCGAACGAGGACTGCACCGGCAACCACACTCCGGCATTCTTCTCCACCAAGAAGCTGGACCAGATCACCACCCGGGTGCACGACGGCGACGGCTACACCACCGTCGACTCCTGGAAGCTGGACCACAAGTACCCGGCCCCGGGTGATGGCACCGACCCGGCCCTGTGGCTGGACGCCATCACCCACACCGCCCACGCCGGCGGCGGCGAACCCCAGACCTATCCGTCGGTGACCTTCAACGGCACCCCGCTGCGCAACCGGGTGGACGCCCGCACCGACGGGCTCGCGCCGATGTACAAGTGGCGCATCACCGCGATCTACACCGAGACCGGCGGCCAGATCGACGTCACCTACTCCGACGCCCAGTGCCAACCCGGCGACACCCCCACACCGCACTCCAACACCAAGCGGTGCTACCCGGTCATCTGGACCCCCGAAGACGAAGAGGAACTGACCGACTACTTCCACAAGTACGTCGTCACCCAGGTCGCCGAGATCGACCGGGTCACCGACCAGCCCGACGTCATCACCTCCTACGACTACGTGGGCGACGCGGCCTGGCACTACAACGACCCCGACGGGATCGTCCCCGAGGACCGCAAGACCTGGTCCCTCTTCCGCGGCTACGAGAAGGTCAAGGTCCGCACCGGCCACCCCGACGCCACCCGCACCGAGACCGAGCACCTCTTCTACCGCGGCATGGACGGCGACCACCAACCCGACGGCGACCGCTCCGAAACCCTCACCGACTCCCGCGGCACCGAGGTCGTCGACCAGGAGGCCTTCAACGGCACCACCCGCGAGGTCATCACCCGCAACGGCGTCGGCGGCGACACCGTCTCCACCACCGTCACCACCCCGTGGAAGAAGCAGACCGCAAAGCGCACCTACGACTGGGGCACCCTGCGCGCCCACCTGTCGGGCACCAAGAAGAGCGAAACCCACACCGCCCTGCAGGACGGGTGGCGCACCACCCGCACCGTCAACCATTTCGACAACCGCGGTTACATCATCCGCACCGACGACCAGGGCGACATCGACGACCCCGGCGACGACCGGTGCACCCGCACCACCTATGCCCGCAACACCGACGACTGGCTATTGGACACGGTCTCTCGTGTGGAGGCGGTCGATGCGGGGTGTTCGGCCGAAACTGAGCGGCCAACCCAGGTCATCAGCGATATCCGTACGTCCTATGACGGCCAGGACTACGGCACCCCACCCACCCGTGGCCTGCCGACCGCCACGCAGCGCCTGGCCGACTACACCGACGGCCAGGCCCAGTACCAGACCACCGGCGAGACCACCTACGACGACTACGGCCGGGTACTGACGCAGACCGACGCGCTGGGCAACACGACCACCACCGACCACACCTCCGCGATCGCCGGCGGCGCGGCCACGAAGACCACCACCACCAACCCGCTGGGCCACACCACCACCCAGCGCTTCGACATCCGCGCCCATGTCACTTCTCAGACCGACGCCAACGGCAACACCACGAGCCTGGCCTATGACGCATTCGGCCGCCTCACCCAGGCATGGCTGGCCGACCGGCCCAAGGACGCCTACGCCGACAACCCGAGCATGGAGTTCGCCTACCACGTCTCCAAGGACGCCCCCGCCGCCGTCACCACGTCGGTCCTGAACCCCAACGGCGGCTACACCACCGCCTACGAGATCTACGACGGCCTGCTGCGGCTCCGTCAGACCCAAAAGCCGGCCACCGGCGGCGGCCGCCGCATCACCGACACCTTCCACGACTCCCGCGGCAACACGGTCGTCGAACGCGACGCCTACTACAACGACGCCGACCCCGGACAGGACCTGTTCGTCGTCAACAACGACGACGAGATCCCCCGCCAGACCGAGAAGGTTTTCGACGGCGCCGGGCGGCCCACCGATGTTGTGCAGGTCTCGCGCGGCGAGGAGCAGTGGCGCACCACCACCGCCTACCTGGGCGACCGCACCAAGGTCACCAAGCCCGAGGGCGGTACCGGCACCACGACCATCACCGACGCGCGCGGCCGAACCGTTGAGCTGCGCAAGCACCACGGCACCCAGCCGCAGGGCGACTACGACGCCACGACCTACACCTACGCCAAGAACGACCAGATCGCCACACTCACCGACCCCGAGGGGGCGAAGTGGGAGTACACCTACGACCTGCGCGGACGCAAAACCCAGGTGGACGACCCCGACACCGGGACCTCCACCTTCACCTACGATGCCGCCGACCAGCTGACCAGCACGACCGACGCGCGCGGGCAGACGGTGCACACCACCTATGACGAACTGGGCCGCAAGAGGGAGCTGCGCGACGACTCGGCCAGTGGCACCCTGCGCGCCGAATGGGTCTACGACACTCTGGAGAAGGGGCAGCTGACCTCCTCCACGAGGTATGTGGACGGCGACGCCTACACCGACCGGGTGCTCTACTACGACCGGATGTATCGCACGGTGCGCCGCGAGGTCCAGATTCCTGAATCTGAAGAGGGATTGGCCGGCACCTATCAGTACCAGTACATGTATGCCCCCGATGGCAGCCCGCGGGCAACGGCCATGCCCGGCGCCGGGGACCTGCCACGGGAGAATGTACAGGTCGGCTATGACGATCTCGGCCAGCCGATCAAGGTCACCGCGCGCCAAGACATCGTGGGCGAGGCGCTCTACTCCAAACTCGGTGATCTCGTGCAGCGTGAGTTCAGCCGCGGCACGCTCGGTGCGGAGAAGACGTGGTTGACCCGCGACTACGACGAGGCTACCGACCGGCTGTCGATGACCAGCCTGGTCCATCAGAACGGCGAGGGGTCGCTGACCACCCAGCACTACAGCTACGACGACACCGGAAACATTCTCTCCGTCCGCGACGAGCCCACCGGCGAGGCGCGGAGCTCGGACGTGCAGTGCTTCGACTACGACTACCTGCGGCGCTTGACCGACGTGTGGACCCCTGAGGCCACCGGCGAGAACGCGTGCGCGGCCGAACCCGCGACCGACGGCCTGGGCGGGGCGGCCCCGTATTGGACCTCCTACACCTACGACGCCTCCGGCAACCGGGTGAGCGAGACCGACCATGCCGCCTCGGGCACGACGCTGTCGACCTACACCCCGCCGGCGGCGGGGGAGGGGCCGGCCCACGGCGTCGCCGAGGTGAACACGACCGCCCAGGGGACTGAGGCCTCCGGGGGCGCGGCGTCCACCTCCACCTACGACTACGACGCCGCCGGAAACATGGTCTCGCGCACCACCGGCGACCGCGACCAGGAGATGGTCTGGGACGCCGAAGGCAACCTCGCCTCGGTCCAAGGGTCGGCCGGCAGCGCGAGCTTCGTCTACGGCGCCGACGGCCAGCGGCTGATCCGCCGCCAAGGACCAGAATGGACGCTGTACCTTCCGGGTCAGGAGGTCACCTGGACGGCGGGGGAGGGCACGACCGCTACCCGTTACTATTCCCACGCCGGGGAGACGGTGGCGGTGCGCGAGGACGACTCCACGCTGCACTGGCTGTTCGCCGACCACAACGGCACCTCCCAGATCGCGGTGGATGCCGAATGGGGCACGGTGCAGCAGCGCCGCTTCACCGCGTTCGGCCAGGCGCGCAGCAGCACCGAGGCCTGGCCCGGGGAGAAAGGGTTCGTCGGCGGCACCGTGGATGATGCGATCGGCCTGACCCGGTTGGGGGCGCGCTCCTATGACGCGGAGTTGGGCCGGTTCATCTCGGTGGATCCGCTGATGGACCAGTCGGATTCGCAGATGATGCACGGTTATGCCTACGCCAACAACAGTCCGGTGAGCATGTCGGACCCGGCGGGAACGGCGCCGTGTTCGGGTTCGACCTTGGTGGATTACCGCAGGGGCGGGTGCGGCGACAGGAGCGGCAACCGCGGCGGTGGTGGCGGCCGTTCCGGTCACCACGGCGGCTCTGGCTCCGGCGGCGGTGGCGGTGGGTTCACCGGTGTGATCACCACGCCGGGCTGGGGCGGCGGTGGTGGCGGCGGCTACTGGGGTGGCGGCGGTTCCACCGGCGGCGGCTATTACGACGGTCCCACGGGAGGAGGCGGTGGTGGCGGATCCGGTCCCGTCTACGTCGATCCCTACGACAACGAGTCTTATAAGCCTGATCCGGTGGATGTGGCCCAGGACGACGCCAAGTCGATGCAACCAACAGGGGCCGAAGGTACAACTTCAGTCGGCGGCGGAATGCATGGTTGCGGATTTCCCCCCTACGATGGGTGCTCCACTGGCGAAAGTGACTTGAGAGACCTGCTCGATCTCGTGCTCGATTGGGGAACCGTTGCGTCTGATGTAGCGTTGTTCTTTATTGTAACTCTTGGTGCTGCGTCCCTAGGTGCAGCTATAGGCGCTGGAGTTGGAACTCTGGTTCTCCCCGGAATTGGTACAGTTTCCGGAGCGCTCGGGCTAGGGATTATTTTCGGCATCGTTGGTGCTGCGATTGCTCTCAATATCATTCTCCCCAAATATGGGTATCGCTATTTCATGAGGCAACTGCACCGAATTAGGCGTTCCGGTGACGAATCCATGGATGGCGGTGACCCGCTGGGTCCATCCTTTGTTCCGGCAATCGAAGACCGACCCGGCCCCTCTATTCCAATCTATACTGCTTAAAAGGGCATATAAATAGTTATCCGCTGGCCTGGGCGGTGGAAGGAAACTCCGAAATCAGGGAAGCCCGCCGCGGCTCGCGGAATGTTGAAGAAGGTGTGGCTCGAAACCATCAAAAAGAGGTCATTCAAGAGTAGTAGACGGCCCTAGTGCGATTGGAGGGCCAATGGAAGGCGATGGCACTAGACATCGAGGGCAAGTCGCTGTGGCTCTATTTATGCTTTCCTTCTTGGTGAGTGGAGGTGCATCGTTTGCCTTTTCCGTTTATCTGTTTTTTCGATCAACTCCGTTGATTATAGTATCATTGGGGATCGGTGTTGGGGTTACGCTATTTGGCCTATTTTTTCTTGTTCATCTCGCATATTTAAAGCAATCGGGGGGTGTCGATGTTTCTGGGTTGAAGTGCCTGATGTTGTTTAGTGTGATTTCATTCTTGTGTGTTGCTTTGTTCTTCCTATCTTTTGTTTTGCTTATTTATATTAACAACTATTGGGGGGCAAGGGAGAGGCTCGGTTTTACCGAGTGGGCGTCAAGTTTTGTTTGCGGAGTTTTTAGTCCCGTTATGCTCAGTATTTCTATTCTTCGAGACTATATGCACCTTTCTTTTCGGGTGAAATGAACCGGCGCCGCCTCGTCGGTGCACTTTCGGCGACTCCTTCCTCCCTCTGCTGGTCTGTTAATTTGCGTCCAAAATCAAGGCGGAGATTCTCCCCGTGCATCCGTGTGCGGACGGCGAGATCTGGGCCGGACCCATCTCTCGCGGTCGCCCCTCCATGGAACCGGTCCCGGATGGATGAATGCGCCCCGGAGTCCGGAGTTTGTCTCGTGAGTGGTGTGAGGCTCCTCCTATTTCGGCCACCCCGCACGTCAATTCCTTCTCGGTTGATTAAGCGGTTTCCTTGGCCCGCGCCACGTGCCTCGGTGTTCGTGCTCCGAGGACCTGCGAGCCGACGGGGTTGTGCTTGCGGGTCGGTTCTGGTGCAGGGCGGTTGCAATGTTGCGCCTCGGGTTTTGTGCCCTCAATCGCAACGGCACCGGTGTTGCCCGCTGCACCGTCGAGCGGCTCATGCGCGCCTCGGGTCTGCGGGGCCTGCGGCGCGGGAGGCGGCCGAGGACGACACTGGGCGCAGCGCCGGCCTCCGGAGTCGAGGACCTGGTCGAGCGCTCTTTCACCGCCTCCGCGCCGAACCGGCTGTGGGTCGCCGACATCACCTATGTCCGCACCTTTTCGGGGTGTGCCTATGCCGCGTTCGTCCTCGACGCGTTTTCCCGGAAGGTGGTGGGCTGGCAGGTCTCGACCTCGCTGCACACGAATCTCGCGCTCGATGCCCTCGAGATGGGTATCTGGGCCAGGAAGCGCGAGGGGCTGGATGTGACGGGGCTCGTTCACCATTCGGACCGGGGAGTGCAGTATCGGGCCGTTCGCTACACCGAGCGTTTAGCGGAGGCCGATGCGGTCGCTTCGGTCGGTTCCCGCGGTGATTCCTACGACAACGCGATGGCCGAGGCGTTCAATTCGCTGTTCAAGGGCGAATTGATTCACAATCCTCTCAAGCGCGGCCGCGGGTGGGCCTCGATCACCGACGTCGAGTTCGCTGTGGCGGAGTATGTCGATTGGTACAACCACCGGCGCCTCCACGGCGAGCTCGCACACCGCGCTCCGGCCGAGGCCGAGGCGGTGTACCGGGCGGTTGGCTATGATCACAACGCCGAACCCGCCCGGATCGGAGACAGGTAACGCAGCCTGCGCCAGAGCCGGGGCGCTACACTCGATGAGCATCAGGTGCGCCGGTATACCTCCTGGACCCGCTGGGTGACCCTGGCAATGCTGGCCCATGCCTTCCTCGCCGTGCTGCGGGCGGGTGAGGACACCGGCGCCCGCAGCGACGCCGCTGAGATGGTGCCGCTGTCCTGCAACGAGATCCAGCGGCTGTTCATGACATTGGTCGCCGATCGGGTCCACCACGCCGATCACCGGCTTAGCTGGTCACAGTGGAGGCGCCGCCACCAGGCACGAGCGCGCCGGGCTCATTACCGACATCGGCAGGTAGCCCAACCATGACGATCACGATCTACAGCTGGAGTACTAACCTCGATCTTTCGTGAGGTTGCGACGGCGAGGTGAAGGACCTGGTCCTGGTCACGGCCCGTCGATGTCGAGTGGGCCCAGCAGGTTCTCAACGACGGGGATCTGGGCGGCGATACGGTCACCGGGGGCCAGCGCGACTAGGATGTGGCGGTTTCGTGGGCGGTGACTGAGCCGCGGAAGGTCTTGGCATCGATCGATGGTGCCAGGACGGTGGTGGGGTCGGGCGGAAAGGGTGGCCATGCTCGCCGGGGCGCTGGCCAGTAGGACGCGGGGACGTGCTAGTGCTCTGACCGGAAACGTTGACCGGGTCGCATCAGGCCGCTGAGGCCAGCGGGCGACCGCCCCAACGGATGCCTTTCTCACTGCGGACGCGGGCGCGTTCGCGCCGTTGGGCGGCCAGCACGTCGGGGTGGCGGGCGTTGGCGTTGCGCCAGCGCAGGTAGGCGTGCAGCGCCCGGGTCTGCACGGTGTGGTTGGGGTGGTGGGAGTTGGCGATCGTGAACTGTCGCAGCGGCCCGAAGTGGGCCTCGATCGGGTTGGCCCAGGACGCGTAGGTCGGCGTGAAGCACAGCTCGACCTTGTTCTTCTTCGCCCAGGCCCGGATGACCTGGCCCTTGTGTGCCGAGAGGTTGTCCAGGACGACATAGATCGGAGCGCCGTCGGG